>JALUXT010000036.1 GCA_027013245.1 Campylobacteraceae bacterium | reverse complement strand
CCTGACACATTACATATCACAAGCTCTTTTTAACTATTTTAGAAATCCATAATGGAGATAATTCAAAGAAAATATAAGGTAATGTTTTATCAAAAAACAGATTTAAGGTATCTTTGGTGCAGGAATCTTTTCGTTTAAAAAGCTATAGTCTCCGCCAATTCTTGCTATTGGGGAATACTCAAAATGCATCTTTTCTTTGTTTGTGATGCATGTGTCGTCGATAAACATATGCTTTATCTCTATAATCACAGGCTTATGAGGGCTACCTTTGATGTCTAGTTCTTGGACTAACTCGCAAAAAAAGGCAATCGGAGCACCTTTTATGGCTGGAGGAAAACCTTTGACTTTTGACTCTGTTTTTATATCAAAGACATCGGCTTCACTTATGCTATGGTTTAATTCTTTTGAGCTAAAATGCATTTTGTTGAGTTGTTCTTCTTTTGGCATGCAAATTGTGCATTTTTTAGTTTTTCTTATATTTGCAAGTGTGTCTTT
The DNA here is from genome assembly GCA_027013245.1 of Campylobacteraceae bacterium. GTDB lineage: Bacteria > Campylobacterota > Campylobacteria > Campylobacterales > Sulfurospirillaceae > JAADIZ01. The sequence goes on along the minus strand of JALUXT010000036.1, from coordinate 16,870 downwards.
TGCACTTCCATCACTTTTTTGCCCGATGGAGACTATCATAGTGGGAGGTGTTGAGGTCAAAGCCATAAAGTAGCTAAAAGGAGCAATATTTATAACTTCATCTTGAGTAACTATCCAAGCTATTGGGCGTGGGATTATGGCTTGTCTCATCAGTTTATAATTGTCTAAATTGTTATTAAAATCTAGTAACATTTCTTCTCCTTTAATTTATATGTTGTATAATAGTAGCATAAATTTGGCAACGAAATGGAGAATTGAATATCAAACGATATGAATTGGTGCAAATTGCACAATATTTACAAAAATTTCAAAATATCACTACTGTTGGTCGTGTTGATGATACGGTTATAAAAATTGTATTTGATGGTAAGGAGAGTCTTTTTTTTGATATGAAAAAAGGTGATGCTTATATCTTTAGAAAAGAAGAATTTAAAAGAGCCAAACTTTATAATGCTCCTTTTGATGTGGCTTTACATAAGCGGTTTAGTAGAGCCAAAATCGAAGATATTAGAGTACTTGAGGGGAACCGAGTTTTGAAGATAGTGGTAAATTCTAGCTCTAGCTATAAAAAACAAAAAAGCATATTGCAATTTGAATTTACAGGACGAAATACAAATTGTATCATCACAGATATTGAAGCAAGAGTGATTGAAGCTTTGAGGCATATAGATTCTAGTGTGTCATATCGTAGCATCAAAGTGGGGGAGATTTTAAAGCCTCTGCCTCCGTTTGAGCTAAGTGAAAAAGAGCAGGAAATTCAACATTTATCAGAGTATTTAAGCCAGCAATACGAAAAAAGAGCTTTGGTTAAAATCACTCAAATTAAAACTCAAAGAGTAAAAAATATACAAAAAAAGATGGATAAGTTTCAAAAGATATTAGATAAGCTCGATAGCGAAGAGGAGCTTTTTAACAAGGCCAAAAAATATAACTTTTGGGGAACTTTGATTTTAAGCAATCTTCAAAAAGTAAGGGCTTATGAAAAAGATATAGAGTTAGAAGATTTTGAAGGGAACAAAGTATCTATTGTATTGCCAAAAGAGGCAAGAAGCCCAAGCGAAGGAGCCAATATCTTATTTGATGCTTCAAAAAAATTAAAAAGAAAGGCAAAATCTTTGCATATCGAGAGGGAAAATTTGGTTGGTAAAATAGAATTTTTCAAAAAGATGCAAAGTGCCATAGAAATATGCCAAGACGTGGCAGAGATAAATATACTCTATCCAAAACAAAAACATTCTAAAAAGACGAAAACTCCACAAGTGTCATATGAGAGTTTTTTTATGGAAGGTTTTAAGATAATGCTTGGAAAAAATGAAAAGGGTAACATAGAATTACTAAAAGAGGCAAAAAAGAGAGATATTTGGTTGCATTTGAAGGATATTCCATCATCACATGTTATAATAAGGACAGATAAGCAAAATATTCCATCAAGCGTGTTGGAATTTGGTGCAAAACTTTGCGTGGATTTTAGCGTGAGTGAAAAAGGTTCGTATTTGGTCGATTATACTGCTAGAAGAAATGTAAAGATGAATGAAGGAGCACATGTAAATTATGTTGATTATAAAACAATCAGCATAGATAAAAAATAGTAAATGGAGAAAAAGATGGCAATAGGTCCAATAGGCGCAGTTGCATACGCAAATCAAGCTACACCAGCACAAACTAAGCTTCAATCAGACTTTCAAAATAGATTAGATGTGCAATCTAATGCAGCCATGTCTATGCAAGGTGCAAATAAGCAAGAGATAAAAGAGGTTAGACCTGCCGAAGAAACTTACAAAATAGACCCAGAACATGAACACGAAAAAGAAAAAAGAGAACAAGAACAGAAAGAACAAGAAGAAGAACCAACAGAAAAAATAATCTTAAAAAAAGAGAAAGAAGAAGATGACGCATCTTCCCATCATTTGGATATAAAAGCATAAATAAGCAAGAACTCACACAAAAACTGCTAAAATACAAGAAAATTACAAGGCATTAAAATGAGCGTTAAAGAAATATATAATGCAAATAAACAGAGGATTCTTACGAGTTTTGTTCTTTTATTTGTAGTGGGTGCGGTCGCATTTATGGATAATCTTTTTGTTACTTGGCTCTTTTTTGGAGTTGTATATCTTGTATCCTTCAAAGAAGCTATGGCTCTTTTTGATATTGATGATCGAAAATATTACGCTTACGCTGCTGCTCTTTGGTTGGCTGCTTTTATATACCCAAATCCTGATGATTTGACTTTTGTAGTTTTAATTGTTGTTGTATCCATAATGATACATAAAAAAGAGTTAAATTTTAAACTTTTAGCGCCTTTTCTTTATCCTTCTGTATCTATGCTTTTTTTGATAGCCCTATATAAAGATTTTGGATTAAATTCTCTTATATGGCTTTTTGTCATTGTTACTTCTGCTGATATCGGTGCTTATGTTGTTGGCAAAAGCATAGGGAAGACTCCTTTTTCGATAACTTCTCCAAATAAAACTTGGGAAGGAGTAGCAGGAGGAATCTTGCTAGCAACTGTCCTTGGAACGCTATTTGGTTTGACTAGCGTTAATCTTTTTTCCTCTTTGCTTGTTTCGTTTTTAGTTTCTTTGTCATCAGTTTGGGGTGATCTTTTCGAGAGTTATTTAAAAAGAGAGGCAAGAGTAAAAGACAGCGGAGATATATTTCCAGGACACGGTGGCATGCTTGATAGGAGCGATGGATACATGTTTGCTTCGATTATAATGCTAGTTTTGCTTCGCGGATTGCTATAAGTGGTTATTCTAGGCTCAACTGGCTCCATCGGTGTAAATACTCTAAAAGTTGCAAAAAGATTTGAGTTGGGCGTAGAAACCCTAGTTGCTGGAAAAAATATAAAGTTATTAAATGAGCAAATCAAAGAATTTCACCCAAAAATCGTATGTATTGCAGATAAAAAACAGATAGGTAAAGTAAACCATAAAAAAGTTTTGTACGGTAAGGAAGGGATTTTAGAAGCAATAGAACAAAGTCAAAGTGATTTGGTCGTCAATGCACTTGTTGGCTTTGCTGGTCTTTCTCCATCTGTTTTGACACAAAAACTTGGCAAAAGATTAGCTCTAGCAAATAAAGAATCTCTAGTGGTAGCTGGAAATCTACTCCAAACTTCAAAAATTATTCCGATAGATAGTGAACATTTTGGTTTGTGGTATTTGCTACAAAACAAGCCTATAAGTTCGATGACTATAACAGCTAGCGGAGGAGCTTTTAGAAATACTCCTTTAGAAAAATTGTCTTCAATGAGCTCAACCGAAGCCCTAAATCATCCAAATTGGAAAATGGGCAGAAAAATCACGATAGACAGTGCTACGATGACAAATAAAGTATTTGAGCTTTTAGAAGCAAGATGGCTGTATGATTGCGAAAAAGTAGATGCATTGATAGAGACTAAATCAATCATACATGCCATGATAAATTTTAAAGATGGGAGCACGACTGCTCACATAGCAAATGCTGACATGAAGCTTCCTATATCTTTTGCATTGATGGGCAAAGTGCAAGAAGAGATACTTCCACATGTAAACTTAGTTGAGGTTGGAAATCTACAATTCAAAGAGATAAGGCAGGAGCGATATCCGATATGGGAGATAAGAGAAGATATTCTTAAAAATCCACAAAGAGGGGTAGTGCTAAATGCTGCAAATGAGATAAGTGTGGAGAGATTTTTAAATAACGAGATAAATATCCTAGAAGTTGCTAAGATAAACAAAAAAGCATATAGAAAATTTAGCAACATTTCACCAAAAAATTTAGATGATATTTTTGAGATTGACAAAGAAGTAAGAAAATTTTGTAGTTAATGGATTTCTAGTAAAACTATTTCTTAGAGGCAAATCCTCCCATAGGTCTGAGCCTCACGAAATAGTTTTACTAAAAATCTAACAAAAAAGGGGTTTTATGAGCAAGACAGATTATAAGTTTCGCTTGAAAGATAGCATTATTGGTTTACAGTTTTTGTTTGTGGCATTTGGTGCTTTGGTTTTGGTTCCGATTTTAACGGGTTTGGATTCAAATGTTGCTCTTTTTACAGCGGGTATTGGAACACTTTTGTTTCAAGTGGTAAATAGAAAAGCAGTTCCGCCTATATTTTTGGCGTCTTCCTTTGCCTTTATTGCTCCTATTATCTATGGTGTAAAAACTTGGGGAATAGCAGGGACTATGTCAGGACTTGTGGCAGCTGGTTTTTTGTATGTAGTTTTGAGTTTTATCATAAGGCTAAAAGGCTCAGGCTTTATACATAAGCTATTACCAGCAGTCGTCGTTGGACCAGTTATTATGACTATTGGTTTGATTTTATCTCCAGTGGCAGTCCATATGGCTATGGGAAAAACTGGCGATGGTGCTATAGTGTTGGTGCCGTTTAATACAGCAATTGTTATATCTATGGTTTCTTTGACCGTTACGCTTTTAGTTTCACTGCTTGGAAAAGGTGTCTTTAGGTTGCTGCCTATTTTATCAGGAGTTGTGGCTGGTTATATAGCTTCTTTGATGTATGGCATAGTGAGTTTTGATGCGGTTGCTAAAGCATCTTGGTTTGCGATTCCGCATTTTACAACGCCAGAGTTAAATTGGCAAGCTGTTTTATATATCGTGCCTATCGCAATCGCTCCAGCAGTTGAACACATAGGAGATGTGCTGGCTATCAGTAGAGTTACCGGTAAAGATTATCTAAAAGAGCCTGGACTTAAAAATACTCTTTTAGGAGATGGTTTGGCTACTAGTTTAGCTTCTTGTTTTGGTGGACCGCCGAACACAACTTACTCTGAAGTGACTGGAGCCGTGACTATCACAAAAGCTTATAATCCAGCTATCATGACTTGGGCAGCGATTTTCGCTATAGTATTAGCATTTGTTGGAAAACTCGGTGGCGTATTGGCGACTATCCCAGTTCCGGTTATGGGCGGAATCATGCTTCTTCTTTTTGGTATAATTACATCTATTGGTATGGGGACTTTGATAAAAGAGAAAGCCGACCTGGAAGACCCAAGAAATATGATTATAGTATCTATGATTTTAGTTTTTGCTATCGGTGGCATGACTTTTGACTTTGGTGGAGTTGCATTTAGTGGCATCGGGCTTGGAGCAATCGTAGGAATATTCTTAAATTTAGTTTTACCAAAAACTAGACATTTAGACGGTTATTAAATAAAGGAGGAAAAGGGATGAAACTTAACACTAGTCATGGATTGTTGAAACTCATGATTTTTATAACAGGTTTAAGTTTTCTCCTGATTTCTGCCGTCCTTATATATGTTTTCACAACAAACTCTTTAGAAAATTATAATAATTCCTTGCACGATATAAGAAAAATATACAGCAACAGAACTAAGATGGAGGCTGAAGACAAGATTCACAAACTGGTTGATTTTATCGATATATATAAAAATTCACTTGAGCAAAAAGAAAAGGAATCGGTAAAGAATAATGTTGATGCTGGTTGGGAAATCACCAAGAGTATATATGATCAATTTAGCACCTTTCCAAAAGATATAATTATCCAAAAGATTAGGGATAGCTTAAGAAGTAAAAGATTTTTTAACGATAAAACTGGTTACTACTTTGTGTATAAATTAGATGGTACTTGTTTGCTGCTTCCAACTACTCCTAGGTTAGAAGGAAAAAATCAGATAAATTTTTTAGATGGAAAAGGAGAATATACGATAAGAAAGGCTATAAAGCTAGTAAAAGCAAAAAAAGAAGGTTTTTCAACTTGGTGGTGGTATAAAATTGGCGAAAAAAAGATGCAAAAAAAGATTGGTTTCGTAAAAATCTTTAAGCCTCTTGGTATATTTATAGGTTCAGGAAGGTATGAAGAAGATATCTTAAAACAGGTTAAAAAGTCTCTTAAAAAGTATCTTTCGACTTTGCAAAAAGACCAATTTGGGTATATCTTTGCTTATGATGTTGCTGACAATAGCATCATAGGAAATGGAAATTTTAAAAATATAAACAGATGGAATGATGTGATAAATGGAAGACATATAGTAAGAGATGCTATAAGAGGTGCATATGTGAATCCTGATGGATTCTTTATGAATTATGTCTCAAAAGATGGCAAAAGAAGAGATTCTTATATAAGATTGATTCCTAGTTTAAATTGGGTAATTGGTACGCAAGTTAAAGATTATAGTAAGCTATATATGAAGCAAAAAGAGGTCGTCAAAGAAGGGTTAAAACGAACAGTTTATAAGAGTATTATGATTGCCGCTATTATTTTAGTTGCGGTGTTGGTTTTATTTTTACTAATATCTACAAAAATAAAAAAACTTTTTAAAAAGCTTGAGTATGCAGTAGAAAATAGAACAGATGAGTTGGAAGAGAGTAGGAATGTCTTTAAAAAACTTTTTTATGGTGCAACAGAAGGACTAGCGCTTTCAAAAAATCAAGAAATTTATGATATTAACGATGCCGCTATGACTATTTTTGAAGCAAACAGTAAAGATGAGATATTAGCACTTACGACTCAAGATTATTATCCTTTAAAACAAGATAATGGAAAAAATTCAGTTGAATTCTTGCAAAGCAAACTAGATATGATTAAAGAAGGAGATAAGGTTGATTTTGAGATTCAAGCGAAAACTATCAAAGATAAACCAATTTGGTTGAATACTATAGTAACTCAGATTATCTTGAAAGGTGAAATTGTAAGATATTATGTATTCCGAGATATTACACAAAGAAAAAAAATAGAAAGAGAGTTTGCTTTGCAACAAGAGAAATTACTTTTTCAAGCAAAACATGATTCTCTGACCTCTTTGCCAAATCGAGCTTTACTTATGGATAGGTTATCGCAGAGTATAAAAAAAGCCACAAGAAATAAAAAAATGCTAGCAGTTGTTTTTCTAGATTTAGATAATTTTAAGCAAATAAATGATGCTTTTGGCCATGATATAGGAGATTTATTGCTTATAAAGACTTCAGAATTACTTAAAATACTAGTTAGAGAAACAGACACAATAGCACGCTTTGGAGGAGATGAATTTATAATCATCTTAGATTCCATAAATAGTGTTGAAGATATTTCACATGTAGTCCAAAAAATTTCGAGTAGATTTCAAAAGCCTTTTAATCTCAAAAGAGAGTTGGTTAAAACAACTTTTAGCATGGGTATTTCTATGTTTCCAAATGATGCAAGTGATTCTCAAGCATTATTGAAGTTTGCAGATTTGGCAATGTATAAAGCTAAAAACAGTGGAAAAAATCAGTATGTCTTTTATGATGAAAGTATGGATTCTCATGTGTTGGAGCATATAAAGATAGAAAATCAGCTAAGAAATGCATTGATTAGTGATGAATTTATCTTGCATTATCAACCCCAATTTGATATACGCAATAAAAAGATATTAGGAGTGGAAGCTCTTGTGCGATGGAATCACCCAAGCAAAGGTCTTATTTATCCAGATTATTTTATTCAAATCGCTGAAGATAGTGATATAATCATAGAATTAGGCAAGCTTATATCTAAAAAAGCAATGCTACAGATGAAAGAGTGGCGAAACTCTGGGTATGATATAGAAACTATGTCTATAAATTTTACCGCTAAACAGTTGGAAGATAAAGATTTTTTTATTAATTTTGAGAAACTTTTAAAACAAACAGGATGCAGTGGAGGGTATATTGAGGCCGAACTTATTGAGCGTCATATCATGCGAAATAAACAGAGTAGTAAAAAGGCATTAAAATGTTTTGCAGATTTGGGAGTTAGCGTGGCTATTGATGATTTTGGAACTGGCTATTCATCTCTTGGTTATCTAAAGTATCTTTCTATCTCAAAACTAAAAATTGATAAAACATTTGTGGATGATATAGTTGCAAGTAAAAAAGATAAAGCTATCGCGAAAGCTGTAATTGATCTTTCCAAGGGCTTGGATTTAAAAGTTCTTGCTGAGGGAGTTGAGACAAAAGAACAGTGTGATTTGTTGTTTGGTATGGGCTGTGAAGTCATTCAAGGATATTATTATTCAAGACCAGTTTCTAGTGATGAGATAGAGAAAATGTTAATAAAAAGCAACGGCATAAGATCAAATGCGACTTAGTCGCAACAAAAAAATGATATAATAACGACACAATTAAATTTTATAGGTTAAATGATGAATAGAAGGTTATTTTTAGGACTTATGACTAGTAGCGCCATCTCAGCAGTGGCGAGTATAAAAGAAGCAGATGACTCTGTTTGGATAAGCGACAAAGAAGTTCCCATTTTTCTTTCCATCGCTAAGAAGATAGAACTTATCAAAAGATGGGTTGGAAACGGAAATTTCAATATCCTATCATATGATGACATGCTTAAAACTGCAAAGTATCACTCTAGCATAGGAAAATTTACTCCAATTGAACTGGCTTTTATGGAAAAGATTTTTTATCAAAATCCAGATACCCACGGTTTTTATGGTAAAAAAACAGTCCCCCATATAACTACCAAGATAAACAAAAGAGATGTGGTGAAGATTCGACACACAGGACACTATCTCTTTCGAGGTCATTCGAAAGAGTCATATAAAAGAGTGATTGGTGATGTTGGAAGATCGCTTTATCTCACTTCTGGAGTAAGGGGTGTGCCAAAACAGATGAATTTGTATTTTAATAAAATCAAAAGAACAGGAGGCAATATATCTTTAGCTTCGAGGTCTTTAGCCCCTCCTGCTTACTCATACCATTCTATCGGTGATTTTGATGTTGGGAAGAAGGGATGGGGATATAAAAACTTTACAGTTTCATTTATAACAACAAAAGAGTTTTGGAAATTAAGACGACTCTCATATATATCTATGCGCTATACTGTCAATAATAAAGATGGGGTAAGGTTTGAGCCTTGGCATGTTAAGATTATTTAGGTTTTTTGTTGATACTTAGCATAGAAAGCAGTTGTGATGATAGCTCCATCGCGATAACTAGAATCAAAGATAAAAAACTTTTATTTCATAAAAAAATCTCACAAGAGAGCGAACATGCCAAATATGGTGGTGTTGTGCCTGAGTTGGCAGCTAGGCTCCATGCTGTTGCTTTGCCAAATATTCTAGAGAGTGTCAAAAAATATTTTAGCGAATTAAAAGCGATAGCAGTAACAAACGAACCTGGACTTAGCGTAACTTTAGTTGAAGGCGTTGTGATGGCAAAAGCTCTTAGCGTTTCCCTAAAGCTTCCAATCTTGCCAATAAATCACTTAAAAGGACATATATATTCTCTGTTTTTAGAGCAAGACACAAACTTTCCTATAGATATTTTATTGGTTTCAGGCGGACATACCCAAGTCTTACATGTAAAGAATTATGACAAGATTGAGATGCTTGCAACTACGCTAGATGACAGCTTTGGCGAGAGTTTCGATAAAGTAGCAAAGATGCTTGGATTTGAATACCCAGGAGGACCTATAGTTGAAACTTGTGCCGCTCAAGGTGATAGTGAGAGATTTAATTTTACGGTGCCCATGTCAAATTCTCCAAAGCTTGCTTTTAGTTATTCTGGTTTAAAAAATCAAGTTAGACTATCTATAGAAAAAGAGACAATGGACGACAAAACAAAATCAGACATAAGTGCAAGTTTTCAAAAAACAGCTGTGAAGCATCTGATGCAAAAGATAAAAAAGATATATAAAAACAAAAAGATAGAAAACTTTGGCATCGTAGGAGGTGCTAGTGCAAACCTATGCCTAAGAGCTAGGCTAGAAGAGTTTTGCAAAGATAAAAAAGCAAACCTACATGTAGCACCATTAGAATTTTGTTCAGACAATGCAGCCATGATAGGAAGATGTGGAGTAGATGCTTTTAATCTTGGTAAATTTACTGATATGGATAATTTAGCGATTCATCCTCGTTCAAACGAATTTGCTAAAAATGTATAAGTTGTGTTAAGAAATTTTAAGAAATATAAAATAATTTTTTAATTTCATCCTATAAGAGCCTTTATCTCTAATTCTAAATTTATATTACATTTTTCAAACACTCTGTTTTTTGCTTCTTGAATCACGGCTATTGCATCTTTGTAAGTTCCACCACCAAGATTTATCAAAAAATTTGCGTGAGAGCTGCTCAAAGCCATGTTTCCAATCTTGAAACCTTTTAATCCTGACTCATCGAGTAATTTTCCAGCAAAATTTCCTTTTGGGTTTTTAAAACAGCTTCCTGCGCTTGGAAAGTTTGGTTGGTTATCTCTTAGTTTTTTAAACATCTCTAAAAGTTCAAAATCAAAGCCATTCTTAATTTGGAATTTTGCTTCATAAATTGTACCTTTGATATTTGCATATCTATAACCATGTACGATATCACTTTTTTTAATCCAGCCTATTCCCGTTTTTATCGCTATGAGATGATTAAATATTTCCCATTGTTTAAGCCCCGCATTCATCCGCATCATTCCCCCAAGCGTGCCAGGCAACTTTTGCATCAATTCAAAATTTGCTATATCTCTTCTTCTTGCATATGAGAGTATTTTTCCACTAGGCGTGGCACCCCCAATATACAAAAAACCATCTTTTTCTTCTATGAAATCAAACTTTTTACCAAGCATTGCAAGTTTTGGAGGGGTTGGCGAAACTAGAAGATTATTGGCTCCACCTATGATTGCGAACTCACTGTAATCTTGGATATTGTTTATAATTTTTACTTGGACTTTAGGTCCTATTTTGATACTAGAATATGTGCTAAAATCTATAATTTTCAAAATATAAATGTTGGTATCATTGTGATGACTTTAGTGGTAAACTCTATCATCATGTTCATCATCCAAGGCATTGTAAAAATAGCAACTACGATAACAAGCAAAATTTTTGGCACGAAACTAAGAGTTTGCTCATTTATCTGAGTGGTAGCTTGGAAGATACTGACAGCAAGCCCAGCGAGCAGCCCCGCCATAAGTATAGGCATTGAGAGGTAAAGTGCTATTTTAAAAGTCTCAATTCCTAAGCCTATTAGTTTTTCTTCCATCTTTAACTATTTCTTAATTTCTCATATTGTGTAGGGACTAAAAAATCTCTCACTTCTAGTTTTGTATCATAAAAACCATTATCATACCCTAGCTCAAAAAGTTTGTCTATCGCATTGTATTGTGTATCGTCCATTGTTATTGATTTGTCATTTGCATATAGTCCTAGATATTTTTTAAGTGTCGAGCCATCTACTCTTATCAGGTTTCTAGAAAGAAGCATTTTTGATAAAAGATTTTGATGAGTATGGGCTACTTTTACGGCTTTTGTGAGCACTCTTTCATAATCAATCGCTTGGTTCAAAGGGATTGAGCGACGAATTCCCATGCCACCCAATGGCAATGGCAAATCCTCCTTGCATAATTCCCTCCAGATATCCCATAGCTCTCTCTCGACTTCTAATTTGTCATCAAAACTAAGTATGCTCTCGTGTATCAAAACTCCAGCAGCAACTTCACCGCTAAGAACAGCACCCTCAATCTCTAAGAAGTTTTTATATACAATCCTAGCCTCTGGATAAGCGATTTTAAAAAGCAAAGCATTTGTGGTGTGTTCTCCGCTAAGGGCTACTTTAAAATTTCTTTTTAGTTTTTTATCTTTTAGCTTTATAACTTTTGGACCATAGCCTTCACCAAAACTTACAGCAGTTCTAAGAAGTGCGTATTCGTCCCTAATACTAGGGTACAAACCAAAACTAATAGCAGTTATATCATAGATACTTTTTAAGGCTTTTTGGTTTAGTGTCTCGATATCTAAGGCGATATTGTTAAAATTTACATCTTTTAAATCAACCCATCCAAATTTTATAGCATAATACATGAAGATATCATCAGCATCAGGGGAATGGGCTACAGTTACATTTCTCACAAAAATCCTTATTGAGTATTTTATCTAATTCTAACACTTTTTTGTTAAAACTTTCATTTCATTAATCATAAAAGCACAATTTCAAGCACAAAGTGATAAAATAGTATTAAAAAATAAGGAAAAATATGGAAATCGATGCAAATAAGAAAAAAGCGATAGATTTAGCTATAAAACAGATAGATAAGGCTTTTGGAAAAGGTGCTCTTATAAGAATGGGGGATAAAGTAGTCGAGCCTATTGCTGCTATTAGTACAGGTTCTTTGGGCTTAGATTTAGCACTTGGAATCGGCGGAGTTCCAAGAGGTAGGGTTATGGAGATATATGGACCTGAGAGTTCTGGAAAAACAACTCTTGCTCTTCATATTATAGGGCAAGCTCAAAGCGAAGGTAGTGTTTGTGCTTTTATAGACGCTGAACATGCATTGGACATAAAATACGCTGAAAACCTTGGTGTTGATGTAGATAATCTTTTTGTATCTCAGCCAGATTTTGGAGAGCAAGCATTGGATATATTGGAAACATTGGTAAGAAGTGGTGCGATTGATGTTATCGTGGTGGATTCTGTGGCTGCATTGACTCCAAAAACTGAGATAGAAGGAGATATGGGAGATACTCATGTTGGGCTTCAAGCAAGACTTATGAGTCAAGCTCTTAGAAAACTAACGGGCATAGTTAGTAAGATGGGGACGACTGTTATATTTATAAACCAAATCCGTATGAAAATTGGAACTATGGGTTATGGCTCACCTGAAACTACAACAGGTGGAAATGCACTTAAATTTTATGCTTCGGTAAGACTTGATATCAGAAGAATTGCCACTTTAAAACAAGCAGAAGAGCAAATAGGAAACAGAGTAAAAGTAAAAGTCGTAAAAAACAAAGTGGCGCCACCATTTCGTTTAGCTGAGTTTGACATCATGTTTGGTGAGGGTATCAGTAAAGAAGGTGAGATAGTTGACTATGGTGTCAAGTTAGATATTATAGATAAAAGTGGCGCTTGGTTTAGCTATGGTGAAACAAGACTTGGACAAGGTAGAGAAAATGTAAAAGCACTTTTAAAAGAGAATAAAGAGCTTAAAGTTGAGCTAGAAAATAAAATCAAAGAAGAAATGGGAATAAATACAGTAAAAGAAGATAAAAAAAAGGGGGAGGCTAAAAAATGACATTTATAGAAGATGTATATGCAGATGAAGTTTTGGACAGCAGAGGAAATCCAACAGTAAGAGCAACAGTAGTCTTAAGCGATGGTATAGTAGCTAGTGCAGTAGTGCCAAGTGGTGCAAGTACAGGCTCTAAGGAAGCGTTAGAATTAAGAGATGGCGGCAATCGTTATATGGGTAAAGGAGTTTTGAAGGCTGTTGAAAATGTAAATATAGAGATAGCTGATGAATTGATAGGCACAGACCCATTTGATCAAGCTCAAATCGATAGTATGATGAAAAAGTTAGATGGCACGGATTCTTACAATAGACTAGGAGCCAATGCGGTTTTGGGTGTTTCTATGGCAGTAGCTAGAGCGAGTGCTAACTCTCTTGGTATGCCTTTGTATAGATATCTTGGAGGCGTAAATGCACTTACTCTTCCAGCTCCTATGTTCAATATTGTCAATGGTGGAAGCCATGCTGATAATAATGTAGATTTTCAAGAGTACATGATAGTCCCAGCTGGCTTTGATAGCTTTGCTGAAGCTCTTAGAGCTGCTTCTGAGACATATCATAATCTTAAAAAAATATTATCAGATATGGATTTGAGCACATCGCTTGGAGATGAAGGTGGTTTTGCACCAAATTTAAAAAACAATGAAGAGCCGTTGGAGCTTATAGTTAAGGCTATAAAAAATGCAGGATATAAACCAGGTGTTGATATTTCTATCGTTATAGATGCAGCGAGTAGCGAGTTTTTAAAAGAAGATGGATATAGGCTTGGTTCTGAAAACAGGACACTAAATAGTAGTGAATTGGTTGATTATTATGATGAATTGTGTGGAAAATACCCGATAGTTTCTATAGAAGATGGCTTGGCTGAAGATGATTGGGATGGTTGGAAAATCATGACTGAAAAATTAGGAGATAAAATTCAATTGATTGGTGATGATATTTTTGTAACAAACAAAAAGATTTTAGCACAGGGAATAGAAAAAGGTATAGCGAATTCTGTTTTGATTAAACTAAACCAAATAGGAACAGTTAGCGAAACTATGCAAACGATAAGGTTGGCTCAGAGAAATAATTATGCTTGCGTAGTCAGTCATAGAAGTGGCGAAAGTGAAGATACTTTTATCGCTGATTTTGCCGTTGCTCTTAATTGCCCTCAAATCAAAACAGGCTCAACTGCTAGAGGGGAGAGAATCGCAAAATACAATAGACTTTTAGAGATAGAGCGAGAATTGGAACTTGGTGAATATATTGGACAGGAGCTATTTCACTAAAATATGAGTAAAATTTTAAACGAGATGGAACGAGGAAAATCAAAAAGTATCGATACTCTTTTTTATGGAAAAATCGCTCTTCTTGTTTTGTTGGTTATAGGGCTTGGCATATATGTGGGTGATGTTTTGTTTGGAAAAAGCTCTTTGGAAGTTTTGTTGGATTTGCAGGACAAAAGAGATAATTTAAAACAAAATGTTATAATGATAAAAGACAAAAATGCTCATTTGCAAAAAGAGTATTTTGAATTAAAACAATTGGAGCCAAATTGATAAAAGTTTTTAGCATGATTTTACTGATTAGTGTTTTTTGTTTTGGACGAGATAATCCTTTTGTGTCTGCAAGTAATATAACTAAATTTACCCACATAAACAAAAAAGAGGCTACCTTTGATGATGTAAAAATCAAACTCCCAAATAGTGCAAGAATTTTGAAAAGCATAGCCGTTGTTTACCAAAATCTTGACGGTTCTATTGATAAAAAAGTTAAAATCATAAATAAAAAGACAGATTGGCATGATGAACTTATCTTTACAAGGACAAAACAACCAGTAGCAGAGTCAAAGCCGATGGTGATGAAAAGGGATACTACAGAGAAAGCCAAAACTTATAATTTTAAAAACTTTATAAGATTTGAGGTTAGTAAAACTAGCTTTAAGATTATCACAAAAGATATAAAAATTCGAGATTTTCTTGTAAGCCATCCATATAAAGTAGTGGTTGATTTTAAAAGAGATGCCAATTTTTTAACAAAAAGCTTTATGCTAAATACTCCGCCTTTTGTTTCTGTAGTTCTAGGAAATCATGATAAATACTATAGAGTTGCCATAAAACTTGATGGGCAATATGTATATACCCTAAAAAAAGAGAAGGGCAATTTTGTAATCACCCTAAGATAGTGAGACTATTAAATCTAACTTTTTGGTGTTCTCTCCAACGGTCCAAGGTAAAGTTGTCTTGGTCTTGCTATTTTCATGTCTTTTTGTTCTTTTAACTCAACCCACTGTGCAATCCATCCTGGCGTTCGACCCATGACAAATATTACAGCAAACATCTCTTTTGGAATTCTTAGAGCATTTAAAATCAAACCAGAATAAAAATCTATATTTGGGTATAAATGTCTTTTTACAAAGTACTCATCACTAAGTGCTATTTTTTCAATCTTATTTGCAATTTCAAGCAAATGAGAATCAATATCTAATTCATCAGTTAATTTATCTCTTAACTCTTTAAGGATTGTAGCTCTTGGGTCAAAGTTTTTATAAACCCTATGACCAAAGCCCATCAATCTAAATGGGTCATTTTTGTCTTTTGCTTTTGCGATAAATTTATCTACATTATCAACACTTCCAATCATCTCAAGTTGGCGAATTACTGACTCATTTGCACCTCCATGAGCTCTGCCCCAAAGTGCTCCAACACCGCTTGAAACTGCAGCATAAGGATGTGCTTGAGTCGAAGCCACAACGCGAACAGCCGTAGTCGAAGCATTTTGTTCGTGGTCAGCGTGAAGAGTAAATATAGTATCAAGTGCTTCAACCTCTATGGGTTTTAATTCTACATATCCATGAGGATAAGCGCGTAGCATATATAAGAAGTTTTCAGTAAAACCTTTGTCTAAATCAGGATATATAACAGGAAGACCCTTTGAGTATCTGTATGAAAAAGCAGCGATTGTAGGAATCTTGGCGATGATTCTGTGTGCCATTTCTATCACTTCTTCTGGCGTATCCATATCCAATGAATCAGAATAAAAAGCCGAGAGTGCCGCAACTGCAGATGAGAGTATCGCCATAGGATGAGCATTGTCAGGGAAAGCATCAAATAATTTTTTCATACTTTCATTTATAAATGACCTCTTTTTCAACTCAAGGTTAAAATTATCAAGTTGTTCTTTTGTTGGTAATTCCTTGTGTAATAAAAGATAGGTAGCATCTAAAAAAGTTTTTTTCGTTGCGAGATAGCCTATATCATAGCCTCTATACATAAGTTTTCCAGCCCCACCATCTATATATGTGATATTAGAGCGACAACTTGCAGTTGAGGTAAAACCTCTATCAAAAGTAAACATGCCTGTATTTTTATAAAACGAAGAAATGTCCACAACATCTGGTCCAATAGTTGGCTGTACTATAGGAAAATCAAATTTATTTCCTGTTCTATTGTCAATAACGGTTATAGAATTGTTTGCCATCTTTATCCTTTCTGAGAATTATTTTATACAGTATATAAAGATGTAGCTTAAGAAGAATTATAATTTTTTTGTTATATATAAAGTTTTAAGTATCCCACCTTTTTTATAAAGGTGGGGTTAAATATCATGGAAGTACTTTTATAGTACATCCATATTGGTTTACGAGTTCTGAGGCTGTGGTGCCTGGGCATTTATCATACAAGTCAATTACGCCATCAAAATCTGTATCAAGCGCGCATCCTTGTTTATTAACTTGTGCTCCTATTGGTGTATATTTGCATATATCTTTGTAATTAGGCACGCCATCTCTATCACTATCTTGCGTGGCTAAACTACTAGCAACGCAGCCACTAAAGAAAAATATGGCTGATATGGTAATAATGATTTTTATCGTGTTGGCGCTTAGCATTACATGTCACCGCCACCGCCACCGCCACCGCCACCACCGCCA
>JALUXT010000035.1 GCA_027013245.1 Campylobacteraceae bacterium | reverse complement strand
TAGACAGGCTCAAACAGGCCATTAAGCACGCAAAACGACAGCATCAGTCTTTGGCTGTACTCTTCTTGGATTTGGATAGATTTAAAGAAATCAATGACACGTATGGGCATGATGTTGGTGATGCATTACTCAAAAAAATTGCTGAAAGACTGCAAGCCTGCGTGAGAGATGATGACACGATCGCAAGAATAGGCGGTGATGAGTTTACAGTGATATTGCCAAATATTAATCAAATCAGTGTTATTAAAGTTGTAGAAAAAATCTTTGATGAGATTAAAAAATCGATTATTATTACGGGTATCGATATTCATACAACGTTCAGTGCAGGAATTAGCATCTATAAACAAGATGGTGAGACTCCTGATCTCTTACTCAGAAATGCTGACACTGCAATGTATAAAGCTAAAGATAATGGCAAAAACTCGTATCAGTTTTATAATCAACAGATGACAGAATTGGTACGTACGCGTTTAGAACTTGATAAAGATATTAGAAACGGACTGAAAAATGGTGAATTTGAAGCCTATTATCAACCAAAGGTAGATGCTACCACACTACGAGTTGTTGGATTAGAAGCACTCATTCGTTGGAATCATCCGACAAAAGGATTGCTCTATCCTGTCGAATTTATTCCCTTTGCAGAAGAGGTGGGTCTGATTCTTGAGATAGACAAGTATATGCTTGAACATTGTGTGGAGCAGTTGGTCGAATGGAGTGCTGCGGGATATAAAACAGGAAAACTCTCTATCAATATTTCAACGAAAAAGCTTGAGAGTGATAATTTTAGAAGTGAGCTCTATAGACTCATTGAAAAAAGCCGTGTAAATACAGACCTTTTAGAGTTAGAAATCTTGGAGAGCCAGATTATGGAAGACCCTGAGCGCTCCATAGATATTTTACGCTCTATCAAAAGTCTTGGTATCTCCATATCGATTGATGATTTTGGTACAGGATATTCATCGCTCTCTTATTTGAAAAAATTACCGGTTTCAAAACTTAAAATCGATCGTAGTTTTATAATCGATGTTGCAAGCGATGAAGATGATGCTGCCATTGTAAAAACAATCATTTCTTTAGCGAAAAACTTAGGTTTAGAGACCATTGCCGAGGGTGTTGAGACTGAAGGGCAGGTAGAGTTCTTAGTTCAAGAGGGATGTCACTATATTCAAGGTTTTTACTACTCAAAAGCACTCACAAAAGAAGCGTGCGAAGCGTTTATGAAAAAACATACATAACAAAAAGGAGGTCATATAGATATGCAGATGGTTGTTGATTCCCTCAGACAAAAGGGAAAAATATTTAAAAAGATGCAAGAGATTCCTCCCAAAGATTTAGGCATCAGAAACAAAATAAAAATCTATAAGGCTACAGATGTAAATGGCTACTTCTGGGCTATTTTTGCAATCAGTCAAAAGAGCAGAATTTTAATGAAGGATGTGCATAAATTTGAAGAGATTTATGCAAAACTGACGCTTTTTTGTGAACACAACTTTAAATATAAAATCCTTTTTATTGACGCACCGCTCTGTTCTAAAGCAGCTAAAGCCTTTAAAGAAGCAGGCTGGAAAATCCAGTAATGCTGCTTTGCGACATTGGCAACACTTCGTACCATTTTCTTGATGGCGAGAGAGATTTTAAAGAGAGTGTAACATCTTTTAATCCTGCAACTATTACTCAAAAAGTCTACTACATCTCTGTCAATCAAAATATTCCCAAAAAATTACAAAATTTGGAGAATTGGATAGATCTTTCTCTCTATGTCAGCAAAGAAAAATACTACGAAACTATGGGCATAGACAGGATAATGGCAGTTGAAGCGGTAGATAACGGCATCATCATAGATGCGGGCAGTGCTATTACAGTTGATGTGGTTAAAGAGGGAAAATTTGAAGGTGGATTTATCTATCCAGGCATTAAGGCTATGGAGAAATCTTACAAAGATATTTCGCCGGCACTTGATTACTCATTTAATTTTGAATTAAATTTGGCTGATATGCCAAAAAACTCTCAAGATGCTATCTCCTACGGCTATTTGAAAACTTTACAGCGTGAGGTTCTTTCTCATGACTTATCTATAATACTGACAGGCGGAGATGCTAAGAGATTAAAAAAAATATTTCCAAAAGCAAAAATTAAGATGGATTTGATTTTTACTTCTATGAAAGAGCTTGTTAAGAGCTCGGCAGTGTAATATAAAAACAGCTTCCTTTTTCTCTGTTTTCCCAGTTTAACTTTCCTCCAAGATGTTTAGAAACAATCATGATAGACATATATAAGCCAAGTCCCGTACCATTTTTTGATTTTGTTGTGACATAAGGCTGTCCAAGTTTATCCAAGACACTTTTATCAATTCCTCCACCATTATCACATATATTGATAATAAGATTTTTTTTCTTCTGCGTTGCAGTGATTTGAATGAGTCCATCATTTATGTTATTATCTTTAATTGCATCTTTTGCGTTATTGATAAGGTTTATAAGGATTTGCATGAGTTGGTTTGGATATGTTGTAAGCATAATATCTTGTTGCAGTTCATGTGTGAGTTTTATATTATTGTTCTGGAGAGATTTTCCTACAAGTGTCATCATCTTATGTAAGATAGAATTTAAAGAAACTGTCTCTTTCATTTTATCTGGTTTGAAAAAATCTCGAAAATCATCAATGGTATGTGAAAGATAGGCTGTTTGTTTATTTAACCCGCTGATGAGATGATTTATATCATCATCAGATACTTCATTGCCAAGTTCTTTTTGAAGGCGTATGTTGTTTGCAAGCATAGAAATGATACTGAGTGGTTGTCTCCACTGATGGGCTACCATTGCGAGCATGTCTCCCATAGCCGCCTGGCGGGATTGTGCTATCATAAATTCATCTTTTTTTTGTAAATCTGTTATGTCAACAATAGCGATTAAATACATTTTTTTTGAAATATTTTCTTGAACATCAAGTGTTACTGCATGTAAAATACCAACTCTTTTTTCGCCAAATTTTGTAACAATTTCTTGTTTCTCTTCAGTTTTTAGTACGGGATTTTTATAGTATTTTTTTATCTGTAATAACTCTTTATGATTTTTATCTTTGAAAATTTTTTCTATCATTGTTGCTATATCTGGTAACTCTTGTTGCGTATATCCTGTATTTTTTTCAAAATTTTTGTTCACGAGTATTATCTCTTCATCTTCATTGTAAAGTATAAGAGGAGTTGGTGTAAAATCAATGATTTTCTTAAAGCGATTCTTTTCAGATTCAAGTTGATACATAAG
>JALUXT010000034.1 GCA_027013245.1 Campylobacteraceae bacterium | reverse complement strand
TTAATGAGTATGTTGGTCGCCCTTCTCCCTTGTATTATGCTAAAAATATATCTGATGAACTTGGAGCAAAAATTTATCTTAAAAGAGAAGATTTAAACCATACTGGTGCTCATAAAATCAACAACACTATAGCTCAAGGACTTCTTGCCAAAAGATTAGGAAAGAAAAAAGTTATAGCTGAAACTGGAGCTGGACAACATGGAGTTGCCACTGCTACTATAGCTGCTCTTTTAGGGCTAGAGTGTGATGTTTTTATGGGTGAAATTGATGTCAAGAGGCAAGAGTTAAATGTCTTTAGGATGAAACTTTTAGGAGCAAGGGTTCACTCAGTAAAAAGTGGAAGTAAAACACTTAAGGATGCCATGAATGATGCTATAAGATACTGGGTAACAAATGCAAGAGATACTTTTTATATCATCGGAACTGTAGCGGGTCCTCATCCATATCCTATGATGGTTCGAGATTTTCAAGCTATAATCGGATATGAAGCAAAAGCCCAGATATTAAAGAAAGAAGGAAGATTGCCTGATTTCATTATAGCTTGTATCGGTGGCGGTAGTAATGCCATGGGGATTTTTAGCCACTTCTTAGATGAAGATAGCGTTACATGTATAGGCATAGAAGCTGGTGGAAAAGGAATCGACACAAACCAACACGGATGTTCACTCGCCAAAGGAAAACCGGGAGTTTTACACGGTCAGATGAGTTATTTACTCCAAGATGATGATGGGCAAATACTTGAGGCTTACTCTATATCTGCTGGACTTGATTATCCAGGGATTGGACCTGAACACGCATATCTCAAAGATTTAGGGCGTGCTAGATATGAAAATATCACAGATAAAGAAGCACTTGATGCTTTTGTATGGCTTTCACAAAAAGAGGGGATAATTCCTGCATTTGAGAGCTCACATGCCTTGGCATTTCTAAAAAAAATGAAAAAAGAAGAGTTGGAAAATAGAGTTATCATCGTCAATGTTTCTGGAAGAGGTGATAAAGATATGGTACAAGCTCAAACACTTTTAAACTTCGATTAAAAACTAATTTTACAAAATTCATACAAGGAATAAAATATGCAAATTAATTTAATAGATAAAAATATAACTGATATAAAAGCTGATTGCGAGATAGTTTTAGTTCTAGAAAAAAACTTGAATCATAAATGGATAAAAGATAAAAATACCTTAGAAACAGTAGGTTTCAAAGGCAAAAGTGAAGAATGCGTATTTTTAGCAAGCTCGAATAGAGTCTATAGCGTCATTGATTCATTTCAAAATGATGACATAAGACTAGGAGTTGCAAGTGCCTATAAAGCCATCAAAAAAACAACATATAAAACTGTTAAAGTGGGTCTTTATTTGGATGATGAGTCAAGTGCTCGTTCGCTTAGTGAGGGATTATTGCTCGGAAGCTATAGTTTTGATAAGTACAAAAGTAAAAAAGATACAACTTCCATAAAAGAGGTTTTAATATCTAGCGAAACATATAATGACATAAAAATAGATATCAATTTTATAAAAGACAGTGTAGAAATAGCCAAAATATTAAGTGCATGTACAAACAATACAAAAGATATAGTAAACACAACTCCATATGATATGACACCAGAAAAACTTGCAATATATGCACAAAATTTAGCAAAAGAGATAGATGAGTTAGAGTGTTTTGTTGGAGATGAAAAATTTCTAGAAAATGAAAAGATGGGAGCATTTTTGGCAGTTTCTAGAGCAAGTAGTGAAAAACCAAGATTTATCCATCTTAGCTACAAACCAAAAAATTCTAAAAAAAGATTTGTATTTGTGGGAAAAGGTTTGACTTATGATAGCGGTGGACTTAGCTTGAAACCAAGCGATTATATGGTCACTATGAAATCAGATAAAAGTGGAGCAAGTGCAGCCATACATATCATAAAGGCAGCTGCTCTTCTAAAACTTCCTTTTGAAATCCACGCTGTGATTGGAGCGGCAGAAAATATGATTGGTGGAAATGCATATAAACCTGATGATGTATTAATAGCAAGAAATGGCAAAAGTATAGAAGTGAGAAATACCGATGCAGAAGGAAGATTGGTTTTGGCTGATTGTCTTGATTTTGCTCAAGATTTAAAGCCTGATTATCTTTTTGATTTAGCTACTTTAACTGGGGCTTGTGTGGTAGCTGTTGGGGAATATACAAGTGGAGTTATGGGCAATAGCACAATTTTAAAAAGAGAATTTGTGAAATCTGCACTTCAAAGTGGAGAATTGGCGAGTTCATTGCCGTTCAATAGATATTTACGAAAATTACTTAAAAGCTCCATCGCTGACATGTCAAATATAGCAAGTTCAAGATATGGTGGAGCATTGACTGCTGGGCTATTTTTGGATAATTTTATAAAAGATGAATTTAAAGATAAATGGCTTCATCTCGATATCGCAGGACCAGCTTTTATAGAAAAGGATTGGGGATATAACCAATGTGGAGCTAGTGGAGCGGGAGTTAGGATGTGTGTGAATTTTATGATAAATAAAGCAAAGGAAAGCAAATAATGGGATTAGGCGTAGGAATAGTAGGATTACCAAACATAGGAAAATCAACAACTTTTAATGCTTTAACAAAAGCACAAAATGCACAAAGCGAGAATTATCCGTTTTGTACGATTGAGCCAAACAAGGCAGTAGTTCCAGTACCAGATGAGAGATTAAAAGAGTTAGCAAAAATAGTAAATCCTGAGAGGTTACAATACTCTACTGTTGATTTTGTAGATATTGCTGGGCTTGTAAAGGGCGCTAGTAAAGGTGAAGGACTTGGAAATCAGTTTTTATCAAATATAAGAGAAGTGGAAGTGATTTTGCATATGGTTAGATGTTTTGTAGATGAAAATGTCGTACATGTAGAAGGGGATATAAACCCGCTTCGCGATATAGAAATCATAGAAACAGAGTTGATTTTAGCTGATGTTGAGCAACTTGATAAAAAAATAGAAAAACTAATAAGACAAGCTAAGTTTGATAAATCAGCAAAAAGTATCCTCGAAGTCGCATATGAATTAAAAAAGCATTTAGATGAACTAAAGCCTGTCAGTAGTTTTGCAAAAAAAGAAGATGAAGCTTTTATAGAATTAAATAAAGAACTTAGATTTTTATCTGGAAAAACTATCATTTACGGTGCGAATGTAGATGAAGATTCTCTTCTTGAAGATAATGAATTTGTAAAAATAGTAAAAGACCATGCCAAAGAAGTTGGGGCTGAAGTCATAACACTTTGTGCAAAAATAGAAGAAGAATTAGTTGGTCT
>JALUXT010000033.1 GCA_027013245.1 Campylobacteraceae bacterium | reverse complement strand
ATCAAAGTCAATGATAACTTCTCCGCCTTCTACGATAGGAATATCAAATTGACTTATCTGATAACCTTTAGGCAAGTCTGGATAAAAATAATTTTTTCTATTGAAAATTGATTTTTCATGCACCTTCGCATTGATAGCAGTTCCAAATGCTATTGCTTTTTTCACCGCTTCTTTATTTAAAACCGGTAATGCTCCAGGAAGTGCTAAACATACTGGGCATACATGTGTATTTGGTTCATCTCCAAAACTTGTAGGACAGTTGCAAAATATCTTTGTTTTTGTATTTAATTGAACATGAACTTCTAAACCTATGACAACTTCAAACATTTATAAAACCTTTTTGTGATTATGTACTTGTATGCTCTATTTTATCATTAATTTCTTTTAACTGACCTTACACACCATAATGAGCAAAGCCCATTATGGTGGCAGGGACGGAAGTCCCTACAACCCCCTGAAGCTACGAAAAGTAAAACTTTTCGAGAAAAAAGTGCATAAGGTCAGTCTTTTAAGCTCTATAAAAGAGTAGTAGTTGTCTCGCTTTGTTGTGTAAGTTTTTCTAACAATAGTGTCTGTTTTTTCATCTCTTTTAGCTTATCTATTTGTAATTGTGCAATTTCAAATATAACTACAAAAAACAGACCAAGCAAAGCGCCAATAAAAGCGCCTAATAAGGCTAAAAATAATCCTAAATGATACAAACTTATAAAAAATGAGGTAGAGCCTACCGCTACAAGTGCCCAAGCGGCACCTTGCAGCAAGCTTAGTAATTTTTCAAAAAAACTTTGTCGATTTTTCAATTTATTTGACAATTTTATTAATGCTCATCACTTATCAAAACTGCGCCAGCAAGATAAACATAAGTTAAAATCATAAAGATGAATGTTTGCAATATCGCAGAAAATGTCATCAAGGCAAAACCAGGAAGTGGTGCAACCCAAGGAGCAAGCAAGAGTAAAACTGCAACAAATAAGTCATCACCTTTTATATTTCCAAAAAGTCTAAAAGAAAGAGATATGATTCTTGAAAGATGAGAAACTATCTCAATCGGGAACATTAAAGGTGCTAAGATTTTCAATGGACCCATAAAGTGTCCAAAGTATTTGATAAAACCATTTACCCTAATACCTTCAAAGTTGTAATATAAAAAAACCATAACAGCCAAAGGCAAAGTCATATTTATATTGCCAGATGGTGGTTCAAATCCAGGGATAATTTCCATAATATTTGAAAAAAAGATAAAAAGACCCAAGGTTGCAACTAAAGGCAAATATTTTCTAGCCAATTTTTCACCTATAACATCTTTGCCCATAAAAAGCACTCCACCCAAAAATGCTTCCATTATGTTTTGAGAGCCTCTTGGAACTAACTGCATAGACGAGGTTGACAATTTTGCAACAATAAGTGCAAGCGCAGCCGCTAACAATACATGAGAGACAAATAAAAAAGCATGATTTTCACTAATAAGACCTAAAAATGTAAAAACTTCATTCATTACACTTTTCCTTTAAATATATTTTTGAAGATTGTACCTAAAATTCATTTAATACTTGATTAAATAGCTTATAGTCATAATATTTTCTGTTTAAGATAGTTTTTATCCTATTTGACTATAATTCATCTGAAATAAAATTTAAAGGAAATTATTATGGCAACTACAAATCTAAAAGGTAATTTAGTAAATATTGCAGGAAATGAAGTAAATGTCGGAGATTTAGCTCCTATTGTAAATGTTGTGTCTAGCGACTTAAGTGATATAGAAATAGGTGGAGAACAAGGTAGGGCACAAATTATAGTAGTAGTTCCATCTTTGGATACAGCTGTTTGCGCAGCAGAGACTAGAAGATTTAATGAAGAAGCTGCTAAGTTGGAAAACGCTTCTGTTACTGTAGTCTCAATGGACTTACCATTTGCTATGGGCAGATTTTGTACAACTGAGGGCATAGAAAACTTAAAAGTAGGTAGTGATTTTAGAGGAAAAGATTTTGCAAATGCTTATGGTGTTCTTCTTTCAGATGGTCCACTCGCTGGTCTTACATGTAGAGCAATTTTTATAATTGATGCAAGTGGAAAAATATCATATAAAGATATTTGTTCAGAAATTACAGAAGAGCCAAACTACAATGCCGCTCTTGCATCAGTTAAAGAATCCACAACAACAAGTTGTTGCGGAACTTGTCAATAACAAAAATACTTAAAAATATTACCGCAAAATTTCATAAAAAGATTTTGCGGTCTTCATAGGATATTCATGTTCCAAACTTGGTATAAAAAATTTTCTTCACAACCTCACCAGCCATTTTTTGCAAATGGTATCGTCTTATTTATCATTTTTTTACTTCTTTTAGGTGTCAAATATTCAAATATAATTTTTCTTGATATCACTATGCCTAAAATTCATGAATACCCAATCATACACATTATTCTTGTTCAGTTTTTCTTAGGTTTTTTATTTGTTGTGTTTCCAAAATTTCTAACTCAAGCAAGTGTCACTGAAAAAACATATATGAATAGGTATTTTTTATATACTTTTGGTTCTGTCATTTACATAACATCTTTGTTTATGCATAAAAATATAACTACTCTAGCGATTGCCATACTTTTATTTGCAAATATAACTAGCTTGATAACTCTTTTAAATATACAGAAAAAAAGCATTGTCAAGGACAAGCATGACACAACTTGGATTCTAGTAGCCTTTTCTTTTGGGGTGATATCTAATCTCTTATTTTTTATATCTACTTTTAATTTTACTTTAGCTTCCAAACTACAAAGCTTTAGCATTAATTTAGGTTTTTATCTATTTATATTCGCACTTATATTTACGATTTCTCAACGAATGATTCCTTTTTTCACAACAGGAAAAGTACCAGGCTACAAGATAAATAAGTCTAAATACCTTTTAGAGATAAGTTTTACTCTACTAGCAATAAAAGTAATTTCTCTAAGCATAAATTATCCATTAATCAGCTTTTTAGCAAACTTTTTGCTTTTTGCTTTTTTTACATACGAACTTATAAAATGGAGACTTCCTATATTTAAGACAACTGCTATTATGTGGATTCTTTATCTTGCTTTGTTGTGGATACCTATAGGTTTTTTCATCTCGCTAATCAAATCCATCTCAAATTTGCTAAATATTGATTTCTTTTTTGGTCAATTTCCTCTACATATCATTGCTATAGGATACTTTGTTACCATCTTGATAGGCTTCGGCACTCGTATCACGCTAGGTCACGCTGGCAAAATGCCGAGTGCAGATAAAACAACAATTGCTATCT
>JALUXT010000032.1 GCA_027013245.1 Campylobacteraceae bacterium | reverse complement strand
CATACCGAAACAGGGCCTGGAGTTATCGAGGCAGCTTTGCTGTATGGTGACATACTAAAATCTGCTGACGATGCTGTGCTTTTTAAAACATTTACAAAAGTTTTAGCACAACAAAAATCTCTAATGGCAACTTTTATGGCAAAATGGTCAAACAAATACCCTGGTCAATCAGGACACTTGCATATATCTGCAACTTTTGAAGATGGAAAATCTGCATTTTTTGATAAAAATAAAAAAGATACTATATCAGACCAGATGCGTTGGTTTATAGGTGGTCAGCAAAAGCTGATGCCTGAACTTCTAGCGATGATAGCACCAACTTGCAACTCTTATACGAGATTGATTCCTGGTTTTTGGGCACCTACGCAAGCTACTTGGGGAGTTGATAACCGCACATGTGCACTTCGAGCTATAAATGGTGGTGAAAAATCCCAAAGAGTAGAATACAGAGTAACAGCGGCAGACATAAACCCCTATATAGCTTTGAGTGCTGCGCTTGGTAGTGGAATTTGGGGGATAAAAAATAAAATTGAACCAACTGAGCCTATAGTTGGAAATGCTTATCAAAAAGAGCTTCCAAGTGAGTTTTCATTTCCTCGTACACTAGGAGAGGCGGCTAGAAAACTAAAAGAATCAAAAATAGCTAGAGAGATATTTGGTGATGTTTTTGTAGATCATTATAGTATGAGCCGAGAATGGGAAGAGAGTGAGCAGTTAAAAGCCATAACAGACTGGCAATTAGATAGATATTTTGAAATCATATAAGGGAGATAAAGATGGCAACATTTAAAACAATTACACCGATAAATAATTCTGTTTATTTTGAAGACACATTAAACAATAAAGAAGATATAAACAAAACTCTACAAAAAGCCAAAGATGCTCAAAAAGAGTGGAACAATACTCCTCTTAAAAAGCGAATTGGATATATCCGACAATTTATAGATGAAATAGTCTCTAAAAAAGATGAAATTTCAAGAGAGATAACTTTACAGATGGGTAGGCCCATAAGCCAAAGTGGTTTTGAGATAAATGGATTTAAAGAAAGAGCAGAGTATTTACTTGATTTAGCGAAAGAGAGCTTAAGACCATACTATCCAAAGCCTATAAAGGGGTTTGAGCGAAAAATAGTAAAAGAGCCTCTTGGAGTTGTTTGTCTAATCAGCCCTTGGAATTATCCATTTTTAACTTCTGTAAATGTTTTGATTCCAGCACTCTTGGCTGGAAATGCAGTTGTGCTAAGACACTCTTTGCAAACCCCTCTTGTTGCTAAACAGTATAAAGAAGCGTTTGAAAGGGCTGGATTACCTGAGGGCATCTTTAGTTTGCTATACTTAAACCATGCAGATAGTGCGGTTTTACTTGAAGATAAAAGAGTTAATGGAGTCTTTTTTACCGGCTCTGTTGGTGGAGGAATTGCTGTTCAAGATTCTATAAAAGAGAAATTTATCCCTTGTGGATTAGAACTTGGTGGAAAAGACCCTGCTTATGTAAGAGTTGATGCGGATTTGGATTATAGTGTTGCAAATTTGGTTGATGGTTCATTTTTTAACTCTGGGCAATCATGCTGTGGGATAGAGAGAATTTATGTGGATGCTAAACTTTATGATGAATTTGTAGAAAAATTTGTAAAATTAACAAAACAATACAAACTAGGCGACCCACTTTTGAGTGAAACAAATATAGGTCCTATGGTAAAAGTAGGAGCAAGTGATTTTGTGCGAAAACAGATAAGCGAAGCTGTCCAAAGTGGGGCAAAAGCTTTAATTGATGAAAATTTATTTCCTGCTTCAAAAGTAGGTACACCTTATCTTGCACCTCAAGTTTTGGTGAATGTTGACCACTCAATGTCTGTGATGAATGAAGAGAGTTTTGGACCAGTCGTCGGAATCATGAAAGTTAGCAGTGACGAAGAGGCTATAAAATTGATGAATGATAGCAAATACGGTTTAACCGCATCTTTATGGACAAAAGACATGAATAAAGCAGAAGAACTCTCAAAACTTATAGAAACTGGCACGGTATTTATGAACAGATGTGACTATCTTGACCCTGGACTTACATGGACTGGCGTAAAAGATACAGGAAGAGGCATCTCACTTTCGACTTTTGGATACGACCAAGTCACTCGAGTAAAATCAATTCATTTTAAGGAAATATAAATGCTAGCTACTGCAAATTGGAACTACCCCACTACTGTTTGGTTTGGAAATGATAGAATAAAAGATATAGCAAAAGCGTTAAAACAATTAAATATAAAAAAACCTCTTATCGTAACTGATGAGGCATTGGTTAAACTTCCTATCATGGAGGATTTAAAAAATGCACTTGAGTCTAAAGATATTTCTTACTGCATTTTTAGTGATGTTCAGCCAAATCCAACTGGTGAAAATGTGCAAAATGGGGTTAAAAAATACATAGAAAACAAAAATGATGGCGTTATAGCTTTTGGTGGAGGCAGTGCGTTAGATGCAGGCAAAACTATCGCTTTTATGTCAGGACAAAGTCTTAGTGTATGGGATTTTGAAGATAAAGGAGATAATTGGAGCAGAGCAGATGAAGACGGAATCGCCAAAACTATAGCAATCCCAACAACAGCTGGAACTGGCTCAGAAGTTGGACGAGCTACAGTCATAACTGACAGTATAAATCACGCTAAGAAGATAATATTTCATCCAGAAATGCTACCTTCAATCGTCATTCTTGACCCAGTTCTTACTTATAATCTACCAAAACACATAACTGCATGGACAGGTATCGACGCTTTGGTTCACGCTATCGAAGCTTACTGTGCTCCTGGATTTCATCCTATGGCTGATGGAATTGCGCTTGAAGCTATAAGATTGATAAAAGAAAACCTAGTAAAGGTTTATGAACAGCCTCATAATTGCGATGCGAGAGCTTACATGTTAGTGGCGGCCATGATGGGAGCGACTGCTTTTCAAAAAGGTCTTGGCTCAGTTCATTCTATCGCTCATCAATTAGGCGGTCTTTACAATATGCCTCATGGACTTGCAAATTCTATCATACTTCCATATGCATTAAAGCAAAACAAAACAGCCATTGAAGACAAGATGATGAAACTTTGCGAATACCTAAATATAAAAAACCCTTCTACTGATAGCTTTATACAGTATATCTTGAATTTAAGAGAAAAATTAGAGATTCCACATACTCTTAAACTTGCAAAGATTAGCAATGAGAGGGCAAAAGAGATTGGAGAGTTAGCATTTAAGGACCCATCAACTTCAACAAATGCAAAAAAGATAAATGCACAAGATTTAGAGCTTCTATTTTTATCTGCATATGATGGTAAAATCTAATTA
>JALUXT010000031.1 GCA_027013245.1 Campylobacteraceae bacterium | reverse complement strand
TATCGCCACATTGGTTTTTCTTTTGATAAAGGGTTTTACTCCAACTTATGCTGCTGGTATTTCGATGATAACCATTGTCTTTGCATCTTATCTAACTAAAACAAAAAGGATGAATTTCAAACTCATCTTAGAAGCTTTAGCGCAAGGTTCGCAAAACATGGTTGTGACAGGAACGCTACTTATCGCTATAGGTATTATCGTAGGCGTCATAAATATTTCAGGAGTTGGCATAACGCTTTCACAATTGATTATGGAGTGGTCAAATCATAATCTTTTTATAGCGCTTATGCTAGTTTCAGTTGCGGCTATATTTTTAGGTATGGGACTTCCTACAACTGCTGCTTATGTGGTGTTGGTTGTTTTATCTGCTCCGGCATTGGTGGGCTTGATGCTAGACCCTGCAACTGCTGCACTTGTTAGTGCGGGTGTAAATGTGCCAAAAGCAACTATGTATTTGCTTTCAGCTCATCTTATGGTTTTTTGGTTAGCCCAGGTTTCAAATTTGACTCCACCAGTTTGCTTGGCTGCTTTTGCAGGTGCTGCGATAGCTGGAACTCCACCTATGAAGACGGGTTTCAGAGCATTTTCACTTGGAAAAGCATTTTATATCATGCCTATACTTTTTGCATTTAGCCCACTTATCACTGGAACTTGGCCAGAGAAATTTGAAGTATTTGCCTTTGCAATCCCTGGTTTTTTAGGTATAGCAGCTGTTTCAGAGGGATTTTGGGATATAAAGATGACTATTTTTGAGAGAGGTTTGTTCGCAATTGCGACAATATTACTTTTCTCACAAGATAAAATATTTCACATAGAGAGTTATTTTGGTTTAGTGCAAGATACAAGTATTGTTGGTATAATTACGCTTGTGATTGCGATGACAATTCATAAAGCGAGATACAGAAAACTCGTTTTACAAAAGGCGGCATAAGTGATTTATGATTATTTGATAATTGGTGGCGGAATTATAGGTTTAAATATAGCAAGAGTATTGAAGTTGCAAGAAAAAGATGCCAAAATTCTTATCATAGAAAAAGAAAAAGAAGTAGGCATGCACAGTAGTGGTCGAAATAGTGGAGTGCTTCATGCTGGATTTTACTATAGTGCAGATTCACTAAAAGCAAAATTTACTAGAGTTGGTAATGCTAAAATGCACGAATTTTGCAAAAAAAGAGGACTTCGTATCAATGAGTGTGCCAAAGTGGTGGTTGCACAAAACGATAAAGAGCTAGAAGGTTTGGAGGAGTTAAAAAGAAGAGGAGATGTAAATGGAGTTGAGCTTTCTTGGATAAGTGAGAGCGAGCTAAAAGAGAGATTTCCACTCATAAAAACCAATAAAAAAGCGCTCTTTTCTCCAACAACTGCTACGATAGACCCAAAAGAAGTAACACTAGAATTTAAAAAATATGTAGAAGAATTAGGTGTTGAGATAAAAACTGATACGGCTTACGAAAAAAGACTTTCAAGACATAATATTCAAACAAGCAATGGTAATTTTGAATATAAAAAATTGATAAATTGTGCAGGACTGTATGCCGATAAGATAGCAAAAGATTTTGATTTTGGAAGTAAATA
Source organism: Campylobacteraceae bacterium (assembly GCA_027013245.1). Lineage (GTDB taxonomy): Bacteria > Campylobacterota > Campylobacteria > Campylobacterales > Sulfurospirillaceae > JAADIZ01. The sequence goes on along the minus strand of JALUXT010000031.1, from coordinate 1,764 downwards.
TGTGATAATTCCATTTAAAGGAATTTATCTAAAAGATGAGAAAAATATCTGTGGATTAGAAACAAATGTATATCCAGTGCCTAACCTTGCAAATCCATTTTTGGGTGTTCACTATACTTATGCAGTCCAAAATGATAGCAAGATAGGGCCAACGGCAATTCCTGCTTTTTGGAGAGAAAATTACAAAGGATTTGACAATTTTTGTCTATCTGAAATGGTGCAAATTTTGTATTATGAAGCGAAACTTTTTATCACAAATGCTTTTGGTTTTAGAAACTTAGCCATAAGTGAAGTAAAAAAATACTCAAAAACTTACCTAACAAATCTAGCAAAAGGATTAACAAAACCATTAGATATGAGTGGTTTTGACTCTTGGAGTACGCCTGGAATTAGAGCTCAACTCTTAAACACAAAAACACTAGAACTAGTTCAAGATTTTGTAGTAGAAGGAGATGAAGTGAGCGTACATGTACTAAATGCAGTAAGCCCAGCTTTCACCTCTTCCATACCATTCTCACAATGGGTAGTGGATAACTATGTCTCTAAGTAAGTGATTTTCTTACTATATCCACAGCCTTAACCATATTTTTAAGGCTTGGTATTACCTCTTTCCACTTTCTTGTTTTTAAACCGCAATCAGGATTTATCCATAGTTGCTCTTTTGGTAGAACTTCTAAGAGTAGTTTTATTTGTTTTACGATTTCATCTACGCTTGGAATTCTTGGCGAGTGAATATCATAAACCCCAGGGCCTACTTCTTGTTTGTAGCCTACTTCTTTAAAGACTTTTAAAAGCTCATTTCCACTTCGCGCAGTCTCTATCGTGATGACATCAGCATCCATGGCTTCTATGGTTCTTATGATGTCATTAAATTCACTATAACACATGTGAGTATGTATTTGAGTCTCTTTTTTGGCACTGCTGACACTTATTTTGAAGTTTTCAACTGCCCACTTTTCGTAAGCTGGTATCTTACTATTTCGCAAAGGATAACCCTCTTTAAATGCCGCTTCATCGACTTGTATGATTTTTATGCCTGCATTTTGCAAATCATTTACTTCATCGCTAAGTGCTACTGCTATCTCTTTTGCCACTTCTCCCCTAGGCTTATCATCTCTAACAAAAGACCAATTTAGTATAGTTACAGGACCAGTTAGCATGCCTTTCATAATCTTTTTTGTTTTGCTTTGTGCATAAGATATCCAATCAACAGTCATAGCCTTTGGTCTGCTTATATCTCCATAGATAAAAGGAGGTTTAACACATCTGCTACCATAGCTTTGAACCCAACCATTTTGACTAAAGCCATATCCGTTTAGCTGCTCACCAAAATACTCAACCATATCATTTCGCTCAGGCTCTCCGTGAACTAAAACTTCTAAGCCAATGTCTTCTTGGATTTGAATGCACTCATCTATGTATTTTTTCATCTCTTTTTCATAATCTTCTTTTGAGATGAGGCTGTTCTTATGCTCTCTTCTTGCTTTTCTTATCTCGTCTGTTTGAGGAAACGAACCTATGGTTGTAGTTGCTAAATCTTTATATCCTAAAAGTTCTCTTTGTGTCTTAATTCTCTCTTCAAATTCGCATTCTCTTTGAAATTTTGTGAGATTTTGAACTCTTTTTTGTGTTGTTTTATCGTGAATTTTTTTAGAAGTTTTTCTGCTTATATTCGCCTCTTTATTCTCCTTTAAAGCTTGAAGTTCAGTACTATTCAATGCATCAATACCCTCAAAAAATACCTTAGACACAAGAGATACTTCG
>JALUXT010000030.1 GCA_027013245.1 Campylobacteraceae bacterium | reverse complement strand
TAGGTAAATTGATTAGAGGCACCGACAATAAAATTATCAAAAGTGTAATGAGGATTGAGTTCAATACACTTAGTATGCTGCATATTGGGTACTCGTGTTGTACGGGGTAAAATATCGTTTACATAATTCCCCTCTATAATGTTAACTTCTGGACGAATACCATTTTCAACCTCAAAAAAATACGCAATATGTTCACTGTATTTATTTTGTACCCATTTAGAAATCAATATATTTGGTGCAATAAATATAACTAGAGTATCACTAGACTGTGCTATATCATAATGCAACTTTTTAATATAGCGTTCATAGCTATTTTGTGAAATCTCTTTTCGCAATTTTCCAAGTATCTTTTCACCTATATTCATAAGCACTCCTCATAAATCAATATTGACATCATATTTTGATTGATGTAGCAGAAGAGTAACTTATTATGTAGACACCATATGTCTTATAGGTGAAATGATTTATATATCAAGGTGTAGCATCTATTGCGTTTGTTTCCCAAATTTCAAGTGTTAAATGCTCCAATAGATATGATTCTATTGTAGTCATCTCAAAATCTTTCACATTACAGGCAATATTTAATGCAGACATGAAGCAATCTTCATCTTTGACGGCATCGTAGCTTACAAGCTCAACATATACCCAAAAAGCTTCCAATTTTTTTTCTGGGAAATTTTCATCACTGTAAAAACCATCTCTAAAATCTTCTTTGATGACTTGTTCCATGTTCTTTGAAAAAGAGGACAGTTCACGTTTTTTTCTTCTAGGATATATATACAAATGATTTTCCCCATTCATGCTAAATTTTTTCAGTTCATCTTGTGCTTGGGACTCTTCGTAGTCATTTCTTCTTGTATCTATCACCCCAGCCAATAAACCAGCATATGTTTTGTAGGCATATATTTTGTCTATCTCTGCGGTAAATCCATCTAACTGTATTTTCATGATTTAGTACCTTTTCTTTTTATCTGTAGACTATAGCGAATAAAGGGGACATATGATGTCCTAGTCTTGAAGTAATATGTGATATTAAATTACAGGAGATTAAAATGTTTAAAACTTTGTTCAATAAATTTATTTTCAAGAAAGATAAAAGCAAAAAGTGCAATTTTTGTGATACAAATGAACATGCAAAAAACCCTTTCATTGCAGGGGATAATGCCTCGATATGCAGTGATTGTGTTTTATCTGCATATAAGATTCTTTTTGGAGATGTAGAACCTGAGTGTGTTAAAGAAAATTGGGATGATGAGTACGATGAGGATATAGATTTCTTAGCTTCCATAAGAAATAAAAAGGAGGAACGAGAGTTATAATCTGTTGATTTAGAAATTAAACCCCTAGAGAAGTTAAGCACAAAACCCATTTTCACCTCTATTTTTATCCAAAAATAGGGAAATACCTCACTTTTTAATAAATACTCAAAATACAAACCCAAAATACCTACTTAAATAGGCATCTTTTGAATCTTTCTCGTTTTTTCTATACAGTTATATCAATCAAAAACAACCTGTGATTATGAACACAGAGTAAAGGATGATAATGAATAGAAAGGAAGAAACTGAAGTTAAGATACTTGTAAATGTAATTTTTGATGAGTTTAAGAGCCTGACGATTCCACCAAAACCAACAGCAAAACTAGTTACGCGGAGTGAAATTTCACTTAAGCGTGATCGTGAGGAAGGCATAGGCATTCCTTTTACAAAGGTTGGCAAACAAACAGGGTCAGATAAAATTCTTTATAATATATTCGATATAGCCTCGTTTGTCGTTTCTCGAAAAACAAAAGTGCAAAAGTAGTGTTGCAATGAAAAGAGTGTATATGAAAATCCTCCATGAACGAGGCAGTGACTATATTTTATATTTTTTACATATTGTAGGTGAAATCGGTAGTGAGCAAGGTGACCTAAGTCCCACACTCTACGAGTTTGGACTTAGGGCATTACGGCATACGCCTACATTCACCTTGTCGGGGGAAACCCCCAAACCCCACGAGCTAAAGCTCTTTTTTTTATTTTATAAAGGAACAACTATTATGGCAAAGTATAGGCAAGTGAAAATAAATTTTAAACCTGAAGATTTCCAAAAATTGGAACTTTTAGCAGAGGAAGCAGAACTAACCAAAGCAGAATATATTCGTAAAAATTTAGGTGATTTTTCTATTCCTAAGACAAGAGTACCAAAAGGAAAAATCAAGAAAATTTCTAATAACCCTATGCTTTTTGAAGTGGCAAAAATTGGAGCTAATGTTAATCAGATAGCTAAATACTGCAACACAAAAAAAAGGCTTGACACTTATATACTAGCAGAGCTAGTAGCACTTGAAAAAAGTTTGAAAGCCCTACTATGACTGTATCAGTTCAAAATATAAATGGTTTTGGATCTTCATGGAGCGAGTATACGCTAGGAAGAAGAAACGACAGAGAACAAGCTACACTTATATATGGAGATACAGCAATAGGCGATGCACTTGTAGACAGTATAGACTATAAGAGTGGCAACTATATACGCTATGTAGTATCCTTTGCAAAAGAAGATAATGTTACTCCAGAGAAAGGCAGAGCTATCACTAAAGAGTTTTTTGATAACTTCATGCAGGGCTTTAAAAAAGAAGAATATCACTTAGATATTGTCGAGCATCAAGATACGGATCACCTTCATTACCACGGGCGTATGCCTAAAATCAACCTTGTGACAAAGACACAGTTAAAAGCGTACTATCACAATGCAGATTTAGGCTTTCTAAAGGCTACTATAGCAGACATAGCACATAAGTATGGACTAATCATAGGCTTGGATAAAAAGAAACTTATAAAAAACCATTTAGAGAATAAAAATCGCATAAACAAATGGAGGGAAGAGCATAAGCAAAAAACTTTAGATTTTTCCACTAAGAAATCAAGAGAAGTAGCAGAGCTACAACTAACAGACCATATTTCTGATGCCGTTCAAAGTGGGCTTTTAACTAACCTTGAAGCAGTCAAAAAAGAGTTGACTGCACTAGGATTAAAAGTTACCAAAGAGGGCTACGATATACCCAAATCATTTCATTATTTAACAGTAATGAAAGGTGATAATAAATTACGATTAAAAGGAGATATTTATGATCGAAAATTTTACGGACTTGACGGAGCAGATAGAAAAAAGAAAATTAGCAGTAATTCAAGCATTACAAGACGAACAAACAGCGATAGAACAAATGCAAAACAAATTAGTATTAACTTACACAGAGAGCGTGCAAAGCGTAGCAAGTGGATTGATAAACAGTATTCAGCAGGAAGAAAACGAGCAGTTGATAAAGCTACAAAAGCAAGTCAAGCTGAACAGATTAAGCTTAATCAAAACACGCAAACAGCTGCTAATATACCTAATCCCTGGAGCGTTCATCCTGGG
>JALUXT010000029.1 GCA_027013245.1 Campylobacteraceae bacterium | reverse complement strand
AATTCAACTCATTGCGAGGGTTAAATGGCAATTTCTCAAGAATTTGCACCTCCTTTTAAACTTATAGCACCATATTTTATTATAGGTACTTTAGTTTATCCCATAGCCATTTTACTTTTATATGGTTTTGATATAAAAACTATCTCTCATCTTGATGCAACTGTTTTATCATGGATGCACTTACTTTTACTTGGTTTTGTGATGATGGTTATATTTGGTGCTATGGCTCAGCTTGTTCCTGTTGTTTTAGAAGTTGGTCATTTTGCTGTGGAGCTTTATTATATTATATATCCTCTGCTTTTTGTTGGAACTTTGATGATGGCAACAGGATTTGCATTTTTACCTGCTCTTTTACCCTATGGTGGAGTTGTCGTTCTTATCTCTCTCTTGGTTTTTGTTTTTGAAACATTTATGACTATAAAAAGAGTTGAGAAGATGAATCTTGTTATGAGTAGTGTTGCTTTGGCAAATAGCTTTTTGTTTTTTGGACTGATTTTTGGAATCATTATGGCTCTAGGTTTTGCTGGAGTTATTAGTATAGATATTATGGCTCTTTTAAAAGGGCATATTTATCTTGTTTTTATTGGTTATGTTGGTGTTACCATTATGGGTATGAGTATGGTTTTACTTCCTATGTTTTGGTTATCACATAGTTTTAGCTGGAAGAGTGTAACTTATGCTTTATGGTTTGTTAGTTTTGGAGTTGTTTTTGTAGTCCTTTCAAGCCTATTTGATAGTAGATATTTTGAGTATGGCGGATATATTTTAACTCTAATTGCTCTGTTTTTATACTTTTATCAAATATATACAATATATAAAACAAGAGTTAGAGTAGAAAATGATATATATTTTAGAAGTGTTGTTTTTGCATATATATCTTTATGGATAGCTTTAACGCTGGGTGTTCTTTATCTTTTTGAACCATCTCAAAGACTACTTTTATCTATCGGTTGGATTGTTGTTTTTGGATATGTTACATTTATGATTACAGGGCATCTGTATAAAATCGTTCCATTTTTGGTTTGGTATGAGAGATTTTCACCCTATGTTGGAAAACAAAAGGTTCCTATGCTTGCAGATATGCTACCAAAAAGAAGTGCAAATTTACAGTTTTTATTTTCTACGACGGGAGTAATTATAGGTTTTGTGGCGATGCTTACAAAAAATAGTGAGATATTTCATGTAGGTGTTACTTTTTTACTTATGGGTGCAATTTTTGTATTCAAAGATTTGATTTATATGATGAGGTTCAAATAATATGTACACAAAAGAAGAGATTTTTAAGGCAATTTCAACTGTAAATGACCCTGAAGTTGGGTTTAATGTAGTTGAGATGGGTTTAGTTTATGATGCTGAGTGCAATGAGAAAAATGAAGTTACAGTAACTATGACTATGAGTACAAGAGCTTGTCCCTTGCATCAGATGATTACACAATGGGTAGAAGAGGCTGTGCTTAGAGAATTACCTGAAGTGGAATTAGCAAAAGTAAATCTTGTTTGGGAACCAGCATGGAATATATCTATGGCAAGTGACGAGGTAAAAGCACAGCTAGGCGGATGATATTGAAGATTTTACTAATTTTAATCTTTGTCCTTCTTGGACTAGGGGCTTGTGCCTCTAAGGATAAAAACTACTATAACAGAGCAAATATGGCAAGTCAAAAAGCTTTAGATGGTTTGCAAAAAGATACGGAATAAAAATAATTTAGGGTTAAGTATGTGTATAAGTTCCATAATAAAAGAGTTTTAATGTTAAATATAGTAAAATACATACAACTGTAAGTACAAAGGATTAGATATGCAAACAATAGGTATAAGAGATTTACAAACAAACCCAGCAACATTGACAAAAGCATTAGAATCTAAACAATACACAATGATTACAAAAAGAAGCAATCCTATAGGTATCGCAGTATCATTTGATGATGATATTTTAGCCAATGGATTAAAAACTTCACTTCTAATAGATGGATATAAAAGTGGAAATATTAGTTTAGGTCAATTAGCCTCAAATCTTGATATACCAAAACAAAAAGCCATGCACTTACTTGATATGATGGGTATAGATTGTATTGAATATGATTTTAAAAATGATATGCAAACTTTGAGTAAATTTTTATGATAGTAGTAAGTGATAGCACTACACTTATTATATTGGGTGATTTAGATAAATTAGTATATCTAAAAAATATATTTTCAACTGTTTATATTCCTCCAAAAGTATATGGTGAGATAAATTTCAAAAAAGATTTTAAGTTACCAGAATTTATTAAAATATTAAAACCAAAAGACACACCACAACTTTATGAGCTGAAAATGCTTTTGGATGATGGGGAAAGTGAAGCTATAGTTCTTGCTATAGAAAAACAATTACCATTAATCATAGATGAGAAAAAAGGTCGAAAGATAGCAAAAAATCTATCTCTTGATATACTTGGTCTTTTAGGCATTATTTATCTAAATATTAAAAAAGGGTATATCAATATAGATGATGCAAAAGATTTTTTACAAAAAGCTAAAGATAACAATTATAGAATATCTTCTAAACTTATAAATGATATGTTTGATAGTTTATAAAAAATCTAGGTGAGAAAAAATCTCTCACCTTTGATTGAAGATTAAAGCTCTTCTTCGTGTTTTGCTAGGTACTCTGCAACACCTTCTGTAGATGCTTTCATACCCTCTTCGCCTTTGTGCCAACCAGCAGGGCAAACTTCACCATACTCATTTGTAAATATCATAGCATCAACCATACGAATCATCTCATCAATGTTTCTTCCAAGAGGTAAATCATTGATAACAGCGTGACGAACTGTACCATCAGCATCAATCAAGAATGAACCACGAAGTGCAACTGATTCACCAAAAAGTACATCATAATCTTTTGAGATTTGTTTTGAAAGGTCAGCTACTAGAGGAAATTTAACTCTGCCTATACCACCTTTTTCAACTGGAGTTTCTCTCCATGCAAAGTGTGAAAATTGACTATCAACTGATACACCTATTACATTTACACCACGAGATGTGAACTCTTCTACTCTATGAGAAAAAGCGATAATTTCTGAAGGGCATACAAATGTAAAGTCTAGTGGGTAAAAGAAAAGGACTGCACCTTTGTCTCCTAAGTTATCCATTAAGTTAAAATCTTCTACGATTGAACCATCAGCTAAAACTGCTGTTGCTGTAAAATCTGGAGCTTTGTTTGTTACGATCATATTTTTTCCTTTTGTATTAATGTCAGTATTCTATCAAAAAAATATTAATGAAAATTTACTAATTCATATTAATTATACTTTGCTATAATTTCGTCGATTTACAGGGCAAGACCTTGTATTTCAATAAGGAAAATCGATGACAAAAGAGTATATATTTACTTCTGAGTCTGTAACAGAAGGGCATCCTGATAAGGTG
>JALUXT010000028.1 GCA_027013245.1 Campylobacteraceae bacterium | reverse complement strand
AGACATTTGTTTTAGAATGGTACAGTACCCCTAGAAGTATATTGGAGATGATTAATTTAAAAGTTACAAAACTTGATATTGCAAAGATTGATAGATTTAAAAAGGAAGTCATATCTTATAAAAAAGTTCCAAAACAAGCTACAAAAAATGAAAATATATCAGATTACTTTAATAATAATTTAACAAAAAATGAAAGAAATAAACAAATACTGAAGGCATATAGGGATCATTTTTCACAAAGTGAAATTGCAAAATTTTTAGATTTGTCAATCTCTACAATATCAAAAATTATAAAAATTCAAAATTCAACCCCTGACCCCTAAAAGAGGGGAGAGGTTGAAAATTTGTTTTTATTTATATTTCTTTAAAATACTTTCTCTTGGGTAGAAAAATATAGTTTTTCTCAAGACAACTATATCGTCTTTGTCATCCACTGCATATGCTTTTACAACTATTGGGATTGGGGTATCTTCTCTATTGGTGTCAATAAGCGTCTTGGTTGTTTTTAATATAACAACTTTTTTAATCTCTTTTCTAGCTTTTAACATAAAAGGTTTTGAGGGTCTAATTACTTGTATATCTTTATTATTTATCTCAAAATAATATTTATGGTCTTTAGAGTCAGTATTGTGAAATAGAAATATGTATGCATTTTCTACTGATTTGCCTTCATCTCTTATCTCGTATAATTGGGAGGTTCTATTTATATTAAGAAGCATCTTTTCTTTTGTACTGCCCATCCACATGAGACCTATGAAAGCCAAGGTAAGAGCAATACCATATGCAACTGTTCTGAATCTCACATATTGAGTCTTCTTCCCATGTTCTTCTGCATTGGCACTTGTCCATTTTATCAACGGCTCTTTACCAAGTTTTCCCATAACAGGAACACAAGCATCTGCACATTCTAAACAGTTTATGCACTCTAGCTGCATTCCTTTTCGGATATCTATGTGCGTTGGGCATACTCTTACACATGATTCACAACCAGTGCAGTCGTCATTCTCGCCTGGTGGTTTACTCCAAAGTTTTGTCCCGTGTTCATCATATATCTTTCCACCTCTTTGCTCACTATATATAGGCTGGATTGTATCATCATCAAACATGACAGATTGAACTCTTGCATATGGGCAGATATATACACAAAAATTTTCTTTTAGCATAATAACATCATAGATGAGAAAAAGTGTAATTCCTCCTAAAAAGCCTAAAAATACAATATGATTGGTAGGATCTAATAAATACTTAATATAGTCCTCTGGCGGAACAAAATACCACATAGTATCTGAAGCAACTATAAAAGCCAAAATTGACCACATCAAAATAGCTGTAATTTTTTGAAAATACATACCTTTTTTTGTTTTGGCTTGTTTATTGTTGATATTTCTTCTAAGGCCAAAAAGTTTTGTCTGCAGGAGATCCCTATATATAGTCCTAAAGATAGTTTGAGGGCATGCCCATCCACACCAAACTCTTCCTCCAAGTGTCGTCATGAAGAATACACCTAAAAATAGAAGTATCAATATAAAAGGCATAAGATATAACTCTTGCATGTCAAATGACACAAAAAGTAAGTTTAACTGCTTATGATCAAAATTTAATAGAAATAAATGATTTCCATCTTCTCTAATGAAAGGCAATACTAAAGAAAATATAGTGATTATAGCAAGCACTATATATCTTTTTTTTCTGTGCAGTGGTGATTGATTACTTATGTCGCAAGCCATTATTGTTCCTGTCCTTTTTTGTTATGTTGCACCGCTGTGAAGTAGCACTAGTTTTTTTAAAATCTTTTTTTTGCAGCAGTTGAGTTCTCGTCTCAACAAGATCTTTTAAGCCTCTAGAATTTATATAATCTTTCAATGAGCTTCTGCTCACATTTAATAACTTGGAAATTTCATTGACAGAGCAATTTTTTTCCAGATAATCTATAATTTCTAGCCTATAGATATCAAATTTTGATTTTGACATTCTTCCTTTTGGTCTGCCTTGGGAAATTGTCTTATTCTCATCAATAGCAATATCATTTTCTTTCATGAGCACAGAAAGTATCTCAATAGCTTTTGTACTTTTTTTTATTTTGATATTTATGTTTGTAATATAAACACAAATAGAACGCTCAAAAAGACAGTTAAAAATCTTGATTAAATCTTCTGTATTGCTTGAAAATGTTGAGAGTGAATGTATCAAGATGTTATCGTTGTCTCTAAGGGATCTAAGAAACCCTTTTAGCTCATTTTTAGTCTCAAGTCTATCATTTATTCCAGAATTGTCAATTTCAGTAAAATTAATATCTAGTTCATTTTGATGTGCATACCTAAAAATATGCTTTTGCTGTTGTATCACATTTGTTTTTGTATCTTTTGCTCTTAAAAGAATTGTGTTCATATAGGTCACCTTTTTATTGCCCGAAATTATATAACTATTGATGTTAAAAGTCAAGACAATTTAATATTAAATCGTCATTTAAATATTTTTCTAATTATTATGATATAATACACGCCAATTTTAAAAGAAAGGTGGTGAAGAGTATGCCAGGGATTAAAGTTCATCCTAACGATTCTTTTGAAGAAGCTTATAGAAAATTTAAAAAACAAATTGACCGTAACCTTATCGTAACGGAAGCGAGAGCTAGAAGATTTTTTGAAACTGCGACTGAAAAGCGTAAGAAGCAAAAAATTAGTGCCCGTAAAAAAATGTTAAAAAGATTATATATGCTTCGTAGATACGAATCAAGACTCTAAAACACTTAAGGCCAAGAACTTTCTTGGTCTTTTTTTATCTATTTCATAACTTTTCCAAACTTTAACTAACATTTAGCAAATCTTTGTATAATATCAAATCTCACATGTAAGGAGATTTAATGGGAAAAAAGCTAACAGTTATAGAAACTGCCGAGTTACTTGGCGTTAGTAAAGAAGCTATATACAATCGCATACGAAGAGGCTCACTCACAACTGTGATTGAAGATGGAATAAAACTTGTTGTGTTGACGGATGAGGTAAAAAAAAGCTCATCTAGAAAGTCAAATAACAATGTAAGTGACGCTTATATCCAACTTTTAAAAGACGAGATGAAAGAATTGAAAGATAGAAATAAAGCGTTAGAAACGGATAAAGACAAACTTGTCCAAGAAAAAGAAAAACTCCTTATAAAATCCAAAGAAGAAATTGAAAAAATATATAAACAAAGAGATGAGCATATAAAAGCTATACTAACCCTTGCGTCAAGTGGAGCAATAGAGCATAAAAAAAGAAGAAAAGAAGAAATTTTTGTGCATGAAAAAGAAGAAGACGCGATAGATATAGATATTGAATCAGATGATTCGCAAACAAAAGAGATCGTTGATTCTTATAATGATTGGCAAGATCTTAGAGATTACCTAAAGCAAAAAGGATACTCTAAAAAAGAGAAAAAGGCTATAAAGAAAAAATTTAAAAAAGATAGGGATCAAGAGTAGTTTATAAAACAAAAGGAAGTATGATGGCAAAAGAACACAGTTTTGATATAACAGCAGAGATAGATAAGCAAGAGCTTAAAAATGCGATAGAACAAGCAAAAAAAGAGATAACAAATAGGTACGATTTTAGAGGATTAGTTGCAGATGTTGATTACAATGAAAATGCAAAAACTATCTTTTTGACAACTACTAGCGACAATAAAGCAGATGCTATGTTTGATATTTTAATTTCAAAAGTGATAAAAAGAGGTATATCTTCCAAAGCATTAAAAGAGATCAAAAGAGATAGCGTTGGTGGTGGAAACACAAAAGTAACAGTTAGTATTAACGACACTATCTCAAAAGATGATGCTAGAAAGATAGTAAAAGAAATCAAAGATTTGAAGCTTAAAGTTCAAACATCTATCCGTGGTGAAGAAGTAAGAGTTGTTGGAAAATCTATAGATGACTTGCAAACAGCCATAGCTGCCATAAAGCAAAGAGATTTAGAAATTCCTTTGAATTTTGCAAATATGAAATAGATGGAAGAAATTGTACCAGATCTGATAGAACAAGTGCCGATTATAAAAGGCACTAGATGTAAGATGATATTGTTCCTGTTGTACATTTTTATATCCTATGCTCCAACGATGATTGGATTGGTACTTTGGTATATGTACGATTTATTCATAGCTATTTCTTTTTTTCTATTTTTTACGCTTTGCATGGGTGTGCTTATATCGAAGATGAGACTTTTTTCATTGCCAATAACTCAAAGAGAGATGAGTTACTCAAATCTGCAAGTTGCAAAGTGGTTTATAAATAAAAATATTTTTTACTGTATGTAAGGATGTAAAATGGTTGAAAACTTCTCTATTCTTTCAAGTGCTATCTTGTTTATGTTTATACTAGATCCTTTTGGGAATGTTCCTTTGGTTCTAAGTATATTGAAAAATGTTGATGAAAAAAGAAAAAAAATTATAATAGTGCGAGAAACACTCTTTGGTTTAGCAATTTTACTATTCTTTTTCTTTTTTGGAAAATCATTTTTAAATATCTTTCATCTAGAAACAGAAGCAGTAACAATCGCAGGAGCTGTTATATTTTTTGTAATTGCCTTGAGAATGATTTTTCCTGGAAATGAAGGTAATTCTGCTTTATTTGGTTCAAGTGAAGAGCCATTTATGGTGCCAATTGCTATACCTATGATAGCAGGACCATCTGCATTAGCTACACTTTTACTTATGACTAAGGCATATTCGCCAAGTCTTCATTGGGAACTTTTTGCTTCAGTAGTTTTGGCTTGGTTTATATCGTCTTGTATATTGTATTTGTCCCCATTCTTGTATAAAGTATTGAGACAAAAAGGGCTAAATGCATTGGAAAAACTAATGGGAATGTTACTTTTAATGATGGCAGTTCAAATGTTTATAGATGGCATAAGAGAGTTATTTCATCTATAGGAAAGGTCAGGGTTTGAATTTAAATAAATTCAAAATTTAAACCCTTTTATATTATATAACAATTTAGTACTTATTATATGTATAAAATGATTTTAAATGACTCTTTTTGAACTACTTAGTATCATTTCACTTATTTATCGATATAATGGTGTTATATAAATAGTTATACCCAAAGGAGTTTAAAATGAAAATTACATTTTTTATTATGTTGATTACTGTTTTCTTGTATTCAGGTGAAACTGCCAATAAAGATTTAATTATTAAGTATTGTAAAGATAAAGCTAGTGTCTTTAAAGATTACAAAAGACTTTATAATCATGAATATAATAATTGCTATAAAAAAGCTAAAAACTATACGTCAGAACAGCTAAAAAAGAATAATCAGAAGCTGGAAATATCTAATCTTGAAAAGAGTGAAAAAGTTATTGGTATATGGTTTGTTAATTGGGGATTTAAATATAAACAAACTTTTTTCTATAGAGGTAACATATTATTTTCAAAAACATTATATTCTGATGGAAGTGGTTCTACTAAAAAGATGAAATATAAAAAAATCAGAAATGGAATAATTAAAGTTTTAGATATTGATCCTTATGGAGCATATTACTTAATTAGACCAGATAAAAAATTGGAATTTTGGAGTTTAAGAGGAAAGTTTTATACTGCTGAAAAATTAGAAAAGATTCACAATATAGCACTAACAGAAAAAAACTATTTAGCTGTTGGGAAAAAAGTGCCTTTTAATAAATGGGATAAATATGGTCAACCAGAAACATTAAAAGGAACAAATAATAAATTTTGGATAGTATATTTACCAAAAATAGATACGACCTTTAAATCAAAAAAAACAAGTGATATTGTATTGTCTGTAAAAAAAAGGACGAGTTCCAAATTTATAATGCGTCTTTCTTCTCTTGACTTTAGTATAAAAGGGTCAGGGTTTGAATTTTGAATTTATTTAAATTCAAAATTCAAACCCTGACCCCTCTTGAAAAAGTTAGATAGGTAAAACTCTTATGGCGTCGCTTAGTTTTTCTTTTAATACCGCTTCGATTGCATAAAGTGTACCTGTGCTACTACTTGCACATCCACTACACGCTCCAAGGTATCTAATATATACATCTGTAAAACCATCATCTGTGTCTCTTATGTCGATTATTTCTAGATTTCCACCATCCATCATCAACATTTCTCTGATATTTTCATCTATAACTGCTTCTACTTTTTTTAGTTTTTGAACCATCGTTAAATCAACAAAAGCAAATTCCCCTGCTTCTGATGTTTTTGCATCAGCTAATGATGAAAGCTTATCATGCTCCATCTCTTCTCTCGTCTCTTTTAAAATATCCACTAGATAATAATCTCTATCTTCATGACCACCTGGTTTTATACATGATTTACAAAATGCACCTGCTTTGGTGTAGTTTGTTATCTCTTCTACTGTTTTTAAATCATTTAACTTTATAACTTCTTTGATGGTGCCCAAGCTCACTCGTGCACATTCGCAAACTATGATTTGGTCTTCAAAACTAGCGGCATCTACGCCTTTATATGAAGCTGCTGCTTCTTTTATAACATCATATGCCATAACTGAACAGTGCATTTTTTGAGGTGGAACTGCTGGAATATCTGGATTATCACGCATAGCATGCTCTACATCAATATTTGTGATTTTTACTGCTTCATCAACCGTTTTTCCTCTGCAAAGTTCCGCCATTGTGTCGCTACTTGCTATAGCTGTGCCACAACCGAAGCTTTTAAACTTAGCTTCTTTTATGATGTTTGTATCCTCATCAACTGCCCAATATAATCTTACGGCATCACCGCAGCTTTCAGCTCCAAAATCAGCGACGATAAGTTTAGTTCCCATCTCTTTGGCTTGCTCTTCAGTTATCTCTCCCATATTTTGTGGATGATTCATCAAATCTTGTACTTTTTGGCTGTATTCTTCCCAAATAGATCCACCTATTAGTGTATTTTTTCCCATAATATTTTCCTTATAATTTACTCTCATGCCAATCAGGGGCATAAGCATAAGTGCTTGAAATCGCTCGAAGTCTTAGCACTGCATTTTGTATCGTTTCTATCGTATAATCTATCTCTTCATCTGTTGTAAATCTTGAAAGTGACAATCTAAGCGCGGTATGAGCCAAGTCAGCTTCGGCACCGATTGCTTCCATAACTGGATTTGATTCTAGCGTTTCACTAGCACATGCACTTCCTGTGCTTGCTGCGATACCAGCTTTATTTAAATCCCAAAGCATTGCTTCGCCTTCTATACCTTTTACACTTATTAAGATAGTGTTTGGAGTTCTTTGCTCTTTAGTGCCAACTACAAAAGTACCAGAGAGTTTTAACAATTCATCTTCTAGCTTATTTCTTAATCTTTTAACATTGCTTTTTTCAAAATCCAAATTTTCAACAGCAAGTTCCATGGCTTTCCCCATGCCTACAATTCCAGCAACATTTAAGGTTCCACTTCTTAGCCCGCCCATGTGTTCGCCACCATGCAATAGGCTCGTTATAACTTTACCTTCTTTTATATAAAGCCCACCAACACCCTTTGGACCGTGAAATTTATGTGCTGAAAAACTCATATAATCAACACCAGCTTTTTTTACATCTACTGGAACTTTTCCTATGGCCTGTGTGGCATCTGTATGGAAGAGTACATCATGTTTTTTACAAATTTGACCTATCTCTTCTATAGGAAATACCATTCCTGTTTCATTGTTTGCCCACATTATACTTACCAATGCAGTTTCATCAGTTATGCTTTGCTCAAGGGTATCAAGTTCGATAACTCCATCATTGTTTACTGGCAAATAAGTTACATCAACCCCTAGGGTTTCTAAAAACTTACAAGTGGCAATGACTGCAGGGTGCTCAACTTCACTAGTGATGATATGATTTTTATCACCATTTCTAATAAAATCAAAATATATGCCCTTTAGTACCCAATTGATACTCTCTGTAGCACATGATGTGATAACTATGTCGTCATTGTCATCAGCATTTACTCCAGCATATAGCTTATCCATCGCACATCTAAGAGCGGGGTGCG
This sequence comes from Campylobacteraceae bacterium, assembly GCA_027013245.1. Classification (GTDB taxonomy): domain Bacteria; phylum Campylobacterota; class Campylobacteria; order Campylobacterales; family Sulfurospirillaceae; genus JAADIZ01. The sequence continues at coordinate 10,663 of JALUXT010000028.1, read as the reverse complement.
TTTCACTTCCAAATTCGTGAAGCGAGTTTGGATTTCCATACATTTGACAAAAGTATGGGACCATCTCTTCAAAAACGATAGGGTCGACTATCGTTGTAGCGTTATTATCTAAATAAACTCTCATTAAATTTCTCCAATTTTTAATTAGGACAAATTAAGTCCTAATTATTTCTTTTTTGAATATTATTATGTTTAACATTAAAAAACGATTAAAAAATACTCTTTTTTGATTAGTTTCAAGAAAGAATTTCTCTTAAACTTTCTATAGTTGTATCTATATCGATGATTACATCTGGTGTTTGCTGTAAAAATTCATCCATTTTTTCTTTTTTTGCGATAGCTAAATCTAAATTTGCGTCATTTCCTTTTTCATAAGCACCAATTCTAACTAATATTTCATTCTCTTTTAATGTAGAATTTAACATTTTAAACTTAGCTGCTAATTTTTTGTGCTCATCGCTGATAATATCTCCCATGACTCTTGAAGCACTATTTTGTATGCTAATTGGAGGATATATCCCATAATCTGTAAGCTCTCTTGAGAGTACAATATGTCCATCTAAGATGCTTCTAGATTGATCTGCTATAGGGTCACTCAAGTCATCACCTTCAACTAAAACTGTAAAAAAAGCCGTGATAGAACCTCTCCCTTCTTCTTTCCCAGCTCTTTCCATTAATTGTGGTAGAAGAGTAAGAACAGAAGGTGGATAGCCTTTTGAAGTTGGTGGCTCACCAAGAGCCAAGCCTATCTCTCTTTGAGCCATTGCAAATCTTGTGATAGAGTCCATCATAAAAAGGACATCTCTTCCTTGCGATTTAAAATACTCAGCAACGCTCATAGCACAAAATGCTCCATATTTTCTCATCAAAGGAGAATCATCACTTGTAGCTACCACTAAAACCGTTCCACTTAAATCTCCATTTAGATTTTTTTGTATAAATTCAGGAACTTCTCTACCTCTCTCACCTATCAATGCTACAACTTTTATAGGTGCCTCGGAGCCTTTTACAATCATACCCATTAGAGTAGATTTACCAACACCGCTTCCAGCAAATATACCTAGTTTTTGCCCTTTTCCACATGTTAAAAGACCATCTATCGTTTTAACTCCAACGCTAAAAGGCTCATCTATCAATCCTCTTTTCATAGCATCAAGTGGAGGTTTCATGATTGGAGTGGTGATAGTTGTACTTATCTCTCCTTTGCCGTCTTTTGGTCTCATAAACGGATCAACAACTCTTCCAAGAAGTGCATCTCCCACTGGAATCATCATGCCTTGGTCGTTGATAAATATCTTATCCCCTATCTTAAAGCCCTCTACAAAACCAAAAGGAGATATGAAAAAAGAGTTTTGATCTATCTCGCTTACCATTCCTAATTCAAACTTATCGCTACTTTTTGAGATAATTTTTACAATGTCACCGATACTTGGATTTAATCCACTTGCTTCTATGATATTTGAACTTATCTTTTTTATAGTTCCAAATAGTGGAGATAATTTTTCTTGTGATAATTTACGCCTAAGTCTGTTGATGGACATCAGAATCTAGTAGCCTGTGGTGCATTTATGATATCAAAAAATTCTTTTCTAGTATTTGATTTTAAAAACAACCCTTTTAGTGAAGATGTTGTCGTGTTTGAGTGAGTTTTTTCTACTCCTCTCATCTCCATGCACATGTGTCTTGCTTGAACTACAACACCTACGCCTTTTGGTGCTATTACTTCGTGGATAGCTTCAGCTATTTGTTCTGTTAATTGCTCTTGTATCTGCAATCTTCTTGCAAAGATATCGACCATTCTTGGTATTTTAGATAAACCTACAACTTTGCCATCTGGGATATAGGCCACATGTGCTCTTCCGATTATAGGTAAAAGATGATGTTCGCACATGGAATAAAACTCTATGTCTTTTATCAGTACCATTTGAGAATTATCACTAGCAAATAGTGCGTCATTTAAGACTTTTTTTGGGTCTTGCAGATATCCTTGTGTCATAAATTCAAATGATTTAAATACTCTTTTTGGTGTTTTAAGCAAGCCTTCTCTATTTGGGTCTTCATCTAATAATTCCAACATTCTTTTAACCAAATTTTCAAATTCTTCTTCTTTTTGCATAAAATTATTCCCAATTATTTTTATTATATTGTATCTTATTTTTACTAATCAGGAGCTAAAATGCTTGGCATATATGGAGAATAAAGCAAAAATTTGGTATATTAAGAAAATTTTTTATTTTAAAGGGAATACATGCAAGTTAGTGCAAAAAAAGTTGACAGTGCAAATTCGATAGTAGAAGCTAAGGTTTCAAAAGAATTGCTAAGTAAAAAAGAAGATAAGATTGCGGCTAAAGCTGCTAAGAGTATGAGAGTTGATGGTTTCAGACAAGGAAAAGTACCAGTAAATGTTGTAAAAGCAAGACATGGTGATCAAATCAAGCAAGATACTGAACAAGAAATACTAAAAGAGGTATTTGACCAAGCTTTAAAAGAGTTGGGTGTTGCTGCGGATACAGTTGTTGGTGAACCTCAAATATCAAAATTTGATAAAACTGATGATGGCTTAAATATCGAAGTAAAAGTATCTTTTAAACCAACAGTTAATGTTGAAGGTTATCAAGATATGGTTCCTGAGTATAAGACTCCAAGAATCATGAAAAAAGATATAGAACAAAGATTGGAAGACATGTTAAAATCAGTAGCATCCATGGAAAAGATTGAAGAAAAAAGAGCACTTCAAAATGGTGATTTTGCACAGATTGACTTTGAGGGTTTCATAGATGGAAAAGCATTTGAGGGTGGCAAGGCTGAAAACTTTCAATTAGAAATCGGAAGCGGTTCGTTTATCCCAGGTTTTGAAGATGCGATGATTGGTATGAACGCGGGTGATGAAAAAGATATTGAGGTTACATTTCCAGCTGAATACAACAGTAAAGAATTAGCAGGAAAACCTGCACTTTTTAAAGTAAAACTTCATGAAATTCAAGCTAAGAAAGTTTCTACAAACCCTGATGAGGAAACTCTTAAAAAATTACTTCCCGGCGTTGAAAAACCAACTCTAAAAGAGTTAGAAACACAAGTAAAAGAGCAGTTGAAAAATGAAAAACTTCATGGTATTTTTAATGAAGAAGTTAAACCAAAATATGTAGAAATAATTTTAGAAAAACTTCAATTTGATCTTCCAGAAAATATAGTTGACCAAGAGATTGATATGCAAGTAAGAAATATTTTTTCAAAGATGAGCGAAGATGAGATAAAAGAATACTCTGAAAATCCTAAAAAAATCGAAGAAAAAAGAGCTGAATTTGCTGATGAGGCAAGAAATAGTGTAAAGCTTACTTTTATTGTTGATGAGTTAGCAAAAAGAGAAGAAATCAAAGTAGAAGACCAAGAAGTAATGCAAATGATATATTTTGAAGCGATGCAACAAGGTCAAGACCCTAAGCAGTATTTCGAATATTATGAAAAGCAAGGTTTGCTTCCTGCTATAAAGATGTCTGTTGTTGAAGATAGACTGTTTACAAAATTATTCACAAAAGAGCCAAAAACAGCTAAAGAAATAGAAGGTAAATAATGAGTTATGTTCCAGTAGTTGTTGAAAAAACAGGAAGAGGCGAGAGAAGTTACGATATATATTCTAGACTTTTAAAAGACAGAATCATCATGTTAAGCGGAGAGATAAATGACGCAGTTGCTTCTTCTATCGTAGCTCAACTTTTATTTTTGGAAGCTGAAGACCCTGAAAAAGATATTTATCTTTATGTAAATTCTCCAGGTGGCGTTATAACTAGTGGTTTTAGCATATATGACACTATGAATTACATAAGACCTGATATCAGTACTATTTGTATAGGTCAAGCAGCATCTATGGGTGCATTTTTGCTTAGTTGTGGGGCTAAGGGGAAAAGATACTCTTTGCCAAATTCTAGAATTATGATTCACCAACCCTTGGGTGGTGCACAAGGTCAAGCTACGGATATAGAGATACAAGCAAAAGAAATTTTACGCTTGAAGGAAGTTTTAAACGGTATATTAGCCAAAAATTGTGGCCAAAAACCATCAAAAATCATCAAAGATACAGAGAGAGACTTCTTTATGAGTGCTAAAGAGTCTGTGGAATATGGATTAGTGGATAAGGTTTTAGAAAAAAGTTTTAAGTAGAAAGATGGGAGAATAAAAATGGTTCGTTTGGATGCAGATAAGCTAAAAGGCAAAAGCTCTTCAATTAAAAATATAAAAAAAGAAAGCTTGGGCGGTGTAACTACTCCAAAGTCACAAAATGAAAATAACGAATTTGAAAAATTCTCCCAAGTTGTCCTTAAGAATATTATAGATGATAAAGTTCCGCCAACTCCAAATAATTTTCAAATTTATTTTGAAAAACTTTTGGAGAACAAACCCCTAGCTTTTAGAAGAAAAATCAAGGAATATTTAGAGATAGACGATGTAAATAGTAATGAGTATAGAGCCAAGATGGAAAGAGAGATTAGAGAAGGGTTTGTGGAAGTTAAAAGTATCGTAAAAATAGTATCTACGGTATATAAAAATTTAAATGTCATGAAGCAAATTGTTAAAAAGAGATTAGGAGATTTGCACTTGAATTCAAATCAACTCTCAATCGACAATGTGCTCATAGCTCTAGGTGAAGATTTGGAGAAATTATCAAGCCTTACAAACAAACAAATGGAGGCCTTGAAAAAACATTATGACAAAACTGTTAGCATACTAAAAGATGTTGAAAACGAAGCGATATTTGATGTTAGATATGGCGTTTATAATAAAAAATATCTGCTTTTTGGGATACAAAGAGAACTAGATGCAGTTAAACAATATAAGCATAAAAGCTCTATCGTTATGATAAAAATCAAAGAAAAAGTCTTAGATAAAATGCTAAATGCTAAAGAAAGAGATATGCTTAATAGAAATGTTGCAAGACTTCTTTTGAAAACTTCTCGAAGAAGTGATATTGTTGCTCATTTTGGGGGTGGTATTTTTACTATGCTTATGAAGCATACAGATTTAAATAGCGCACAAAAAGCATGTGAGCGTATAGCAGATCTTATATATGCTACTAGTTTTTTTATAGGAGGTGATGAGGTTGAAGCCGATATAGAATTAGGTATTATGCCTATTGACCCAAACTATACGACAGAAGAGATGCTTTTTGGGGCTCTAGAAGTTTTACCTAAAACAGGTAAAGGCTTGGAGACATATATGATAGGTGAATTTGCAGCAGATGCGGAGGCACAAAGTGATTCTTGATATTGTCGTGTATCCAGATAAGAGGTTAAGAAATAAATCCACAAATGTTTTAGAGTTTGATGAAAAATTACATAATCTGCTAGATGATATGTATGAAACTATGATTACAAAAGAGGGCATAGGACTTGCGGCTATACAAGTGGGAATCACTAAAAACATATTAATTATTAATTTGGCCAATGAAGATGAAAAGCAAATCAAGGAAGATCTTCTTGAAGTCATAAATCCAAAGATAACCCATCTCGAAGGAAGTGAGATTTACCAAGAGGGATGCTTGAGTGTTCCTGGGTATTATGATGATGTGCAAAGAGCAAAAAGTATAACGGTGGAGTATTTTGACAGATATGGGCAAAAAATTATAAAAGATTTAGACGGTTTGCTTTCTATTGCGATGCAACACGAGATGGACCACCTTAAAGGGCATCTCTTTATAGAAAAACTTTCGTATTTGAAGCGTAAAAAATTTGAAAAAGAGTGGAAAAAGAAATTAAAAGCGGGCAAGTAGTCGTGCCTAGCAAAAAAGTCAAAAAAGCATTTTGCGCTACTCTTGATTTTAATGTAGCTAGAAAAATATTCGTAGAATCTACCTTTATAAGAGCTTTGCCAGGATTTTCTATAGTCGGAATGGCAAATCAAAGTATACAAGAATCAAGGGATAGGATAAAATCTTCGCTTTTGGTTATAGGATTTAAATTTCCCTCACAAAAAATAACTATAAATCTATCTCCTAGCGACATAAAAAAAGAAGGCAGTCACTTTGATTTGGTCATAGCACTTTTAATCGCTTTTCAAAAAACAGATACTACATGTAAGGATTTTTATATCTTTGGAGAGCTAGGTTTGGATGGTAAAGTTAAATCAACTTCAGCAATATTTCCAATTTTATTATCTTTGGCAAGAGAATATAAAGATTTAAATATCATTTTGCCCTCTTGCATGGTGGAAAAAGCTTCTCAAATAAAAGGGATAAAGATTTATGGAGTCCATAGTTTATCTGAAGCTATAGAATTTTTTCAGGAGAAAAAATATAACTTGCCATATGAAAAAATAGAAGCAAAAGAGTTTTTTGACGAAAAAATAGAAGTAAATAGCAAAGATTATTATTATGATTTAGATTTTCCACTAGATTTTGCAGAAGTGAAAGGTCATAATTTTTTAAAAAGAGCGTTGGTTATTTGTGCTGCTGGTATGCACAATATATTGCTTGAAGGTAGCCCAGGTTGTGGAAAAAGCATGAGTATAAAAAGGCTTAGATATATATTGCCGCCAATCAGTATAGAAGAAGTTTTAGAAACACAAGCATATAAATCAATAAATCAAGAAGATGAAAGCCTAAGTGCAAAAAGAACTTTTAGAGCACCACATCATAGCTCTAGTAAGCCAAGCATCTTTGGAGGTGGAAGCTCAAGGGCGATGGCAGGCGAAGCAGCTCTTGCTCACAATGGTGTGCTATTTTTTGATGAACTTCCTCATTTTTCAAAACAAATTCTAGAAAGTTTACGAGAGCCACTAGAGAATCATAAGGTTTTGATTTCGAGAGTAAATAGTAAAATCGAGTATGATACTAAGTTTTTATTTGCAGCTGCACAAAACCCTTGTCCTTGTGGAAATTTATTTAGCAAAGTTAGAGAATGTAGATGTTCTGATTTGGAAATTGCTCGCTATAAATCTAGGATTTCAGATCCTATATTGGATAGAATTGACCTCTATATACTCGTTGATGAAGATTTTTCAAAAAAACAATCTGCTAGTTCAAATGATATGTTTAAAGATGTCTTAAAAGCGTTTGTTTTTCAAAAAAAACGAGGGCAGCGTGAATTAAATGCAAATTTAAGTGAAATGGATTTGCACAAATATTGTAAAATGCAAAACAATGCACAAGATATTTTATATAAAGCCATAAGTAATTATGGATTAAACCAAAGAAGCGTAAGTAAGATTTTGAAAATTGCAAGGACAATTGCAGATATAGATGAAAGCGAAACTATACATAAAAAACATCTATTTGAAGCACTGAATTACAGAAAAAGATGATTATGAAAATAAGATTCATTCTCGGCAAAGCCGTAGCTTTAGTCGTGAGGAATTTAAAAGGGGCTTTGCTCCTCTTAAAGGGGACATTAAATGAAACAGATATTTAAAGAAGTGCTAACACTAGACAAAAGATGTTATGAAGAGTTTGCATTGAGCGAAGATATTTTGATGGAGCATGCCGCAAATCACTTGGCATTAGTTATAAAATCACATGCAAAACCAAAAAGTGGTATATATATCTTGAGCGGCCCTGGAAATAACGGTGGAGATGGTTTGGCGTGTGCGAGAATTTTATATAAACAATACAATGTTCATGTTTGTTTGCCCTATGGTGTCAAATCAAAAATGGCAAGATTACAACTAAAAAGATATGAAAAATTAGGAGGCATTGTTATACAAGATATCGTCGAATCTAAAGTTTATGTAGATGCGCTTTTTGGTTCTGGTCTATCTAAGAAGCTAGATAACCAAGCATGTAAAATTATAAATGAATTAAATAAAAAAGATGCGATTAAAATATCGTGTGATATTCCTAGTGGACTAGGGGAGGATTTTATATCTGATGAAGTTTTTAAGGCTGATGTTAGTGTTAGCATGGGAGCATTAAAATTACCTTTTTTCGAAGATTATGCAAAAGAGTATATAGGTGATATAGAAGTTGCGGATTTAGGGGTTAGCCCAGAGATTTATGAAAATACTAGCAATATACATTTACTAGAAATTGAAGATATGAAATTGCCTTTAAGAGTAAAACAAAACACTAACAAGGGTTCATTTGGACACACTTGCGTTATAGGTGGTGAAAAAAAAGGAGCAGCTGTGCTTTGTGCAACCGCTGCTATGAATTTTGGTTCAGGATTAGTGAGTATATTAACAAATGAGACTGAAGGTATACCGCCTTTTATCATGAATACAAATAAGATACCAAAAAATTGTACTGCTTTGGTTGCTGGCATGGGACTTGGTAATCCAGAATTTGATTTGAAATTATTGATAAACAGTGAATTTGGATTGGTTGTTGATGCTGATTTGTTTTATAAGCCATTTATCAAGACCTTGATAGAAGAAAAGCCAAATGTAGTATTGACACCACATCCAAAAGAATTTTCATCACTTCTTGAAAATTGCAGCATAATAAAGGTGGATGTGAAAACAATCCAAGCAAATAGATTTAAATTCGTTCAAATGTTTGCGAATAAATACCCCAAAACGACACTTGTTTTAAAAGGGGCAAATACAATAATTTCAAATGGTGCACATATATATATAAGTACACTAGGTACAAATATTCTATCAAAAGGCGGAAGCGGAGATGTGTTAAGCGGTATGATAGGCTCTCTTATGGCTCAGGGTTATAGTGGCAAGTACGCAGCCATTACAAGTGTTTTAGCTCATGCTGTGAGTGCAAAAAAGCTTACATGTAGAAACTATGCCATGAATCCATTGGATTTATGCGAAGGAATTAAATATTTATGAAAAAAATAGCAATACTATTTAGTGGCAGTGGAACAAATCTAGAAAATCTATTTGAAAAACTACATCTAAAAGAGTTTGACGGACTCAAGATAGAAGTAGTAGCTACAATATGTAATAACCCAAATGCTGGTGGTATTGAAAAGTCAAGAAGATATGGGATAGAACCAACAATCATTAATCATAAAGACTTTAGCAGTAGAGAAGAGTTTGATGAAGAGCTTGTTGCCTCTATAAAAAGAAGTGGAGCTGACCTCGTGGTACTTGCAGGGTTTATGAGATTTTTAACTCAAGTTTTTACAAAAAATGTAAAGGCTATAAATCTTCACCCCTCATTATTGCCTCTTTTTAAAGGCGGACATGCTATAGAAGAAAGTTATTATTCGAGTATGAAAGTAGGTGGAATAACAGTTCATTTTGTAAATGAAAAGTTGGATGGTGGCGCGATAATATCACAAAAATGTTTCCAAAAAGAAAAAGATATGAGCTTGGAAGAGTATGAAAAAACTATACATTCTTTAGAGTATAAATTGCTTCCAAAAGTAGTTGTTGAGGTTTTATCAAAATAAATAAAAGAAAAAGCCTAAATTTCCTTGACAAATAAGCAAAATTTGTGTAGAATTTCACCCTCAAAATACCAGTTTAATATGATACTTTGATATTTGTCGGGGCGTAGCGCAGTCTGGTTAGCGCACCTGGTTTGGGACCAGGGGGCCGAAGGTTCGAATCCTTTCGCCCCGACCATTTAAATATTATCTGGTGAGTGTAGCTCAGTTGGTTAGAGCATCGGGTTGTGGTTCCGAGGGTCGTGGGTTCGATTCCCATCATTCACCCCATTGTTTTTACCGAGTTTTGCGCTCGTAGCTCAATTGGATAGAGCAACGGACTTCGGATCCGTAGGTTGTAGGTTCGACTCCTGTCGGGCGCACCATCTAAAACCGATATAGATGCGCTCTTAGCTCAGCTGGATAGAGCAACGCCCTTCTAAGGCGTAGGTCGCACGTTCGAATCGTGCAGGGCGTACCATTTAATTGTTCACTCACTAAAACTTCGACTTAAAGTCGAGATTTTAGTCTTATTATTGTTGTGCGGATGTGGTGAAATTGGTAGACACGCCAGACTTAGGATCTGGTGCTTCACGGCGTGGAAGTTCGAGTCTTCTCATCCGCACCATTACTTTACCTCTACAGTACAGACTTCAAAAGCTTTTTAAATACAATGGGTTATGCTTTAGGTTACACTCTTGCTTTTAAACTTTATCTATTTTCACTAATTTATATTTTTTGTGCAGCTTTTTAAATAGAGGTAGCTAATTATATAATATCGACTATTGTTGATTGAAGAATATCCACTTTGCACTATGATGACTGTCTAATTCTAAAATTAACTTTCATTTTGAAGTTTAGTTTTCTTCTGCTTATACATTTCTTTTTTTAAAGACTTTTGATGCGTAAATGCAATAACTAATACCATTATAAATTAAAACTAAATACTTATTATGCTATAATTACATATGGAGTAGATATGGCAAAAAGAATAAGAATAAAAAATCATTACACTTTAGAACAATGGCAAGAATTAATACCTAAGAATCAGAATTTAGATGTAAGATTTAGAATGTTAGTTATTGAAAAGATTTTGAGTAATCCAAATATCAGTAGCAAAGAGATTTGTAAAATATTCTATATTACAAGTAATACATTTTTCAGATGGCTAAAATGGTATAACGATGGCGGCTTAGAGAAGCTAAAAGTTGAAAATGGTGGTAAAGGTTCAAACACTAGAGCACTAAAATATGATGATGAAATATTTAAAGCTCTTGGAGATGAGATTGATAACAATCAGGAACAAGTTTGGACACTTAATAAAATGCAACTTTTTATAAAAGAGAAATTTA
>JALUXT010000027.1 GCA_027013245.1 Campylobacteraceae bacterium | reverse complement strand
AGGCCAAATAGAGTTTCAAAAGAGCAACTTCGTGCCGTAAAAGGCATACATGACAAGATGGCTAGAAACCTTGCTTCACAAGTATCTTCGATTATGAGAAGTATCGTTGAAATTCAACTTCATTCAGTTGATCAGATGACATATGGTGAGTTTTTGATGTCGTTACCGATACCGACAAGTTTTAATGTTTTTTCTATAAAACCACTTGATGGAAGTTGCGTTATCGAGATAAACCCTTCTATCGCCTTTCCTATGATAGATAGATTGTTAGGTGGTCTTGGAGAATCTTTTGAAGCTACAAGAGAGCTTACAGATATAGAATTAAACTTACTAGATGCGATTTTAAGAATAGTGATGCAAAGGCTGAAAGAAGCTTGGGGTCCTGTGACTGATATGTATCCAGTGGTGGAAGCAAAAGAATCAAGTCCAAATGTAGTGCAAATTGTTTCTCAAAATGAGATAGTTATCATGGTTGTGATGGAGATAATCATAGGAAATTCAAGCGGAATGATAAACTTATGTTATCCAGTAATCCATCTTGAGCCAATCCTTTCGAGGCTAGCAAACAGAGATATCATGCTTGGTGAAACAAGTGCTAAAAAAAGTAGAAATAAAGAATTAAATGCATTAATCGGGAGAGCAGAAGTATTTGCTGAGGCAATTTTAGGTAAAACTGAGTTGAGCGTTGGTGAATTGTTGGATTTGGTAAATGGTGATATCATAAGACTAGATCGCCCTGCTGATGATCATGCTATCATAGCTATTGACAAAAAAGATTTGTTTTTAGGTGAGATAGGATTGCATAGGTTTAGAAAATCTCTTAAAATAGAGAAGTTGATAAAAACAGATAAAGACGACATAAAACATGCTCTTGAGGTTTTAGAAAACAAAAGAAGAGAAAAAGCATCTTCATAAAAGTGTAGAGGAAACGCCATGATAAAAGAATTTATAACGCTATTTCAAAATGAAATAATTTCAACCATAGAAGGTTTAACTGGAATTGCCCCTAAGGTTGAGCTAAATAGTGAGATAGAGATAGATAGCAAAACTACACTTACTCCTCCCTTGGCTGTATTAAATGTAAAAATAACTGGTGATATTGAATCAAGTATGAGTACCACTATCGCAGCAAATGTAGCCACTGCTCTTGGAGATATGATGCTTGGTGGTGAAGGTGTTGAAAAAGAAGAGATGGATGCAGATGATTTGGATGCTACTAAAGAAATCATTTCAAATATTTTAGGATCCCTTTCAACATCTCTAAATGCTCAAAAAAATATGCCAAAACTTAGTTTCAATGTTGAATCTATAGATTTTAAAAATGGGGATTCGGTTATATCATTTGATAGCTATACTCATCTTTTGATATATAATTTAAGTATTCAAAGCAGTATGGACAATCTAAGTGTTGCCCTAGATGATGAACTTTATGCTAAGCTATCAGGTCAAGAGATTCCAGTGTCAAATGCGAATGAGAGCAAAAGTGATACACTAAATTCTGAAAATTTTGAGCAATATATGAGTAAAGAAGAGATTAAAAATATCGAACTCATAAAAGATGTCAATCTTCCTATCAGAGTAAGGATAGGCTATAAAAAGATGCTCTTAAAAGATGTGCTTTCTATGGATATAGGCTCTGTGGTTGAGCTAGACCAGCTAGCAAATGACCCTCTTGAGATACTAGTTGGCAATAAAGTCATAGCTATAGGTGAAGTTGTTATAGTAGATGGAAACTTTGGTATACAGATAAGCGATATAGGAACAAAAAGAGAAAGATTAGAAAAACTTCGATAACTGACGAAAAAATTAAAGTATAATTTTAAGATAAAAACTGTATGATTACAACTTAAATTAACCAAAAAGAGAAATAAATGTCAAAAATACTAGTAGCTATGAGCGGTGGGGTTGACTCTACTGTAACAGCTTATAAATTAAAAGAGTTAGGTCATGAGATAGAAGGAGTCTATATGAGGCTTCATAATGACGTAAAATCTCATGAAGAAAATATAAGAAAAGTAAAAAAAGTAGCGGAATACCTAGATATAAAATATCATGTCCTAGATATAAAAGACAGATTTGAAGAGTTTGTATATATGCCTTTTATAGAGCAATACAAACTTGGCCTTACTCCAAATCCGTGTGCATTATGCAATAGAAATATAAAATTTGGAGCTTTGATAGAGTTTACCAAAGAGCTTGGAATGGATAAGTTAGCTACAGGACACTATGTGCAAGTAGATGAGGGTTTTATAAAAGAAGCGGTTGATAAAAGCAAAGACCAAAGTTATTTCTTAGCAAATGTTAAAAAAGAAAACTTGAGTTTAGTTATATTTCCACTTGGTAAAATGTATAAAAAAGATGTGAAAGAGTTTGCTTCAAAGATAGAAGTTTTAAAAGAGTTTGCGACACAAAAAGAGAGTAGTGAGATATGTTTTGTTGACACAACTTATATAGATGTGTTGAAAGATTATATAGATATTGATAAGCCAGGAAATGTACTTAATACCAAAGGCGAGGTAGTCGGAGCTCACAAGGGTTATATGCATTACACAGTTGGAAAAAGAAAAGGCTTTAGTGTCAAAGGTGCACACACCCCTCACTATGTAACTTCAACAAATCCGCAAACAAACGAGATAACTGTCGGAGATAAAGAAGATTTAAAAGTAGGCGAATTTTTTGTAAAAGATTTAAATATGTTTGAAAATCTTGATGGTGTAAATTGTGTAGTGAAGATACGATATAGAAGCCCAAAAAGCAAATGTAATATAAGTATAAAAGGAGATGAAGCTAAGATTACTCTAGAAGATACAGTTGAAGGCTTGGCAAGCGGACAAATGGCGGTATTTTACAGAGATGATGTAGTTTTAGGTTGCGGATGGATTATGTAACATATGTTACAGACATATTAATTTTAAAATAGTAGAATATCTATATAAAACAAAACAAGGAGTTCAAAATGAGCTGTAATGTAGGTGGATATGATAGAATTTTAAGGATAGTAGTTGGTTTGGCATTGGTTGCATATGCATTTTTTGGTGCACAACCTATCGCATATATTGGTGTGATTCCATTGGTAACGGGAGCATTTGGATTTTGTCCACTTTATCCTATATTTAAAGTTAGCACTTGCAAGAAAAAATAGAAAAACTATATAGTTTTTTTAGCAAATTTACAAATGATGAAAAAGAAAGATTTTTCACTCATGCAAAAAAAGTATCCTTCAGCAAAGGTCAAATACTTTTTTTGCAAGGTGAGATGTGTGGCGGAATATTATACATAGAATCTGGAAGCCTAAAAGTTTATCTCCAAGGAGATGATGGCAAAGAAATCACACTTTATAGTGTAGAAGCTGGCGAACAATGCATAGTAAACACTTCAAGCACCATCTCAAAAACCCCAGCACTTGGAAATGCAATCGTACTTAGCGATATACAAGGCTACATACTAGAAACCAAAAATGTAAAAGAGATGATGAGCAAATCAAACACATATCAAGAGTATATGTTCTCGCTTTTTTCGATGAAATTAACATCACTAGCCACTTTAGTGGAAGACTTAAAATTTAAGCCA
>JALUXT010000026.1 GCA_027013245.1 Campylobacteraceae bacterium | reverse complement strand
TCCTAACATCCATCCAAAACCTATGGCAAAGGGAATATTTGTATAGCTAATCACACCAACAATACTTAAATTTGAAGCACTATATGCCTTAGTAAGTAACCATTGAGAAAATGTAGAGATAAGTGCCATAAATGCAATCATACCCCATAAGTAAAAAGTATTTGGCACCATAAATGAGGGAAATAAAAAGTGTATGCTTTGAGGTACTTCTATAAAAGGGGAGATACTAAACAAAAGTGCAGGAAGTAGCGAACCTACTCCTACAAAAGAGAGCACTATCACACGAGAATCGTAAATATCTTTTATTTTTTTGATGGTTGTGTAAGCTGCTGCTGCAAAAAAACCACCTAGTATGCCAAGTATATGCTCATAAGAGAGATGCAAGCCAAAAGGTTGTGTCACCAAAACAACTCCAAAAAAACCAATCAAAAGTGCAAAAAGTGTGCGTTTACTCAAATGCTCACCAAGCAAATAAAAAGCTAAAATAGAAACAAAAAGAGGAGAAGTTTTATTCAAAGTAATCGCTTCACCTAGAGGAATCACAGTAATCGTATAGAAAAAAAGTATCATCGCAGAAAAGCCAAAAAATCCGCGTGTAAAAAGAAGATGAAATTTTCCACCTGTTAATTTTGGAGGAGTGTGTTTGAGGGTCATTAAAATGAGAAAGACCCCAATCATGTTTCTAAAAAAAACTATCTCCAAGGCGGACATATCTTCACTAAGTATCTTAGCAACACCACCATTGAGTGCTGAGATTAAAGCACTTCCAAGCATAAAAAGTATGCCACTATCTATCTTTTTTAGCAACTAAAGACCATTATACTTTTTAAAATATGCCTCAAAATCATTCGCAGGAATTGGCTTAGAGTGAACATACCCTTGTGCAAAATCACACTCTAAATCCTCAAGTAATTTTTTGTGTGCTTCTGTCTCCACACCTTCTGCAATAACATGAATACCAAGCTTATGTGCCATACTGATGATGGCTTCACAAAGTGCTAAATCCTGTTTATCTTCTATAATATTAAGCACAAAAGATTTATCTATCTTCAAAATACCAATATGGAATTTTCTCAAATAAGAGAGCGAAGAGTACCCTGTCCCAAAATCATCTAAAGAGAGACTAAAACCTTCCTTTTTAAAAGATGCTAATAATGCAGACATACTCTCAATATCTTCAATAAAAGCATTTTCTGTCACTTCTATCGTCACACTTTGTGTACTTAAATCAATATGCTTTAAGTAGTGAGTAATCTCATTGAGCATATGTGCTTCTTTAAACTGTACAGGGGACTTGTTAATACTTATTTGAAAATCAATGCCATAATTTTCTTGCCAAATTTTAATCTGTTTTGCAGCCTCTTTAAATACAAAATTATCTATTTGTACAATCAATCCAGACTGCTCTGCTAAAGTAATAAAATCATCAGGGTAGATGACACCTTTTGTTGGATGATTCCATCGCACAAGTGCTTCTGCCTTATAAATCTTTTTTTCTCGTATATCTTCTATGGCTTGATAATAGACTTCAAACTCATTTTCTTCAATAGCTCTATATAAATCGCTAATTATTGCATGGCGTTGCTCTGCTTTTTTTTGTATACCTAAGGTAAAATACCTATAACGATTGCGTCCTGATTTTTTTGCTAAATACATTGCCTGATCAGCATTCACAAGAAGGGAAGTTGCTTTTTTCGCATCATTTGGATACAAACTAATCCCAAGACTCGCAGAAATATGGATTTTATTATCTCCTATAGCATAAGGAGAACTTAATGATTTTAATATCTCTTGAGCAATAGTATCCACCTTTACAGATGCGGTTGTTTGTGAGAGAATAACTGAAAATTCATCCCCACCTAAGCGTGAAACTATATCTGATTTTCTGACACAACTTCGTAATCTATCACTTACCTCAATCAGTAACAAATCCCCTATTTCATGTCCAAGACTATCATTCACTTCTTTAAAACGATCAAGGTCTATATAAAAAAGTGCAAAATCACCATGAAATCGTTCTGCTTTTTCTATCTCTTTTTCTAAACCTATTTTAAATGTACGACGATTATAAAGTTTTGTCAACGAATCAAAATTAGCTTGCTCTAAAATGAGAGCATCTTGTCTTTTTCGTTCTGTAACATCACTAAAAAGTCCTACATAATTTTCTACATTTCCTCTAATATCTTTGACACTATTAATGCGGATATGCTCTATATAAGTTTGTCCATTTTTATGCTTATTATAAAGTTCTCCCTCCCAAAATCCTTCTTCATTAATCGCTTTCCACATTTTATGATAGATATGTTTTTCGTTCCCAGCAGACATAAATTTTGGGTTTTTTCCTTGTACATCCTTAAAAGAATATCCAGTAATTTGTGTATATGCGGGATTAATATTGATAATATGATTTTGAGCATCTGTTATCATCATTGCCTGAGAACTATGCTTATGAATAATAGCTGCAAGTTCCCTCTCTGTTACATCACTATTCACTCCCACAATACGAATCGGATTATCATTACTATCTTTGGCAACCACCTTCGCTCTACTCACAATCCACGACCAAGAGCCATCCGCTATCTGTAATCGATACTTACTCGAGAAAAAATCTGTATCGCCTTCTACATGGGCTTGGAACTCTTCTAAAACTCGTTCTTTATCATCTTGATGTACTTGAGAGAATTGTGTCTCTTGAAAACTTTGAGAGAGATTTTCTTCATGAACATTCCAATCCCAAATTTTATCTACATCATGCTCTAAGATAAACTGCCAACGCTCTTCACTCTTTAACAATTCTGCTTCTGCTATTCTGCGAAGAGACTTCTCTTTCATCAAATCAAGTGTACGGCTAGAGAGGCTATCGTACATATCTAAAACAGTATGAATGAGCACTTGCATTGCCCCTTTCATTTCACTATCTGCTAGCTCTTTTGCCTCTGCAATAGGGATGCCTTTTTGTATAGCCAAGACAGCTTTTGCCATGCGTTTATCAGTATCGAGTATATGGTAAGCAAGCCATTTTGCCAAGAATGAAACAAGATCAGTTATCAAAACTTCAAAGGGTTTGTTTTCTTTGTTCTCTTTGAGGTCTAAGACCTTCGCTATAAAAGAATCATGTGTCTTTTCATGCTCTAAAAACCAGACATCATCTTGAAAATTTTGAGACCAAATTCCCTCTTCTGTTTTAAAATGGTAATCGGTATAATCTACTAATTCATCAAAAATATCATTTAAAACAATATCACCAGATAAATTTGCCAAATGTGCGGCAAGTTTGTTTACAATATAGACTAACTTTTTATGCTGTTGGTCAATCTTCTCTATATGTGTATTGAAATTTTCATTCCATGGAAAAATTTCAAAAAATACAATGTCATCTGTACTGGAAGTATCCATCTCTTTATCCTCTATTTTCAAGATTTATTATATCCTATTATTTGCCACAGCTTTATCATTAACAAAAATAATTTGATGCCATTGCTTATTTGGTGCAATGAGAATAAGATTTTGCGGATGGGAACTTCGAGAAAGTGCTACATAAAATTGAGAAGGAGCAAAAATTTCTTTTGTCTCTATGATGAGATTTTCTATGCTCATACCCTGTGATTTATGAATAGTAATCGCAAATGCAAGTTTG
>JALUXT010000025.1 GCA_027013245.1 Campylobacteraceae bacterium | reverse complement strand
TTAACATAAGTATAGTTTAATTTCCTACTCAGGTGGGTCAAAAGTTTTCAAAAAAGTGGGTCAATTTTTATCAAAAAAAACACGTAACCACTATCCAAAAACTAAATAATTTAATAAAAAATGAAAATAGTTTAGAGATTTTTTCCAAACAAGTTGTTTTCATCTTTGATGAAGCACACCGTAGTCAGTTTGGTGAAGCTCAAAAAAATATAGCTAAGAAGTTTAAAAAGTATTATCAATTTGGATTTACAGGAACGCCAATATTTCCTGAAAATGCTTTAGGGGCTGAAACTACTGCAAGTGTATTTGGAGTAGAGTTACACTCTTATGTTATTACAGATGCTATACGAGATGAAAAAGTACTGAAATTTAAAGTAGATTATAACGATGTAAGACCAGAGTTTAAATCTTGTGAGAGTGAAACAGATGAGAAGAAACTAAGTGTGAATCCTTTAAATCCTCAGTATTTAACAAAAAAACAAACTGTTTTTCAAAAAATTGCTGCTTTTATTGAAAAGTTTAAAGGCGTGGGTGGTAAGGTTTAGTGTTTTACTACAATCGTGATTATTTTAGCATAAATGTGTTAAAATCTGCTAAAATTTAATCAATGATAAGAAAGCCTTTAATGGCGGGAGTTGAATAGGTATGAATAAGGTTGAAAAAAACATTAGCTATATCTTTGGTGGGCTGATTGGAATAGCTAGCTCATTGGTGCTAACATATGGAGTGTAAATACTTCGGAGTTTGTGGAAGTTGCAAACTTTATGATTTAAGCTATAGCGAACAAATTATGCAAAAAAAAGAGTATATAAAGGAGCTTTTTAGCGACTTTGATATAGGTGATTTTGAATTTTTTACTTCTGATGATAAGCATTATAGAAACAGAGCAGAATTTAGAATTTGGCATAATGGTGATGATATTAGCTACGGCATGCATAAGCTAGAAGGTAAAGAAATACTTGAAATTGATGAGTGTCCAAAAGTAGATGAAGATATATACTTTTTGATGCCAAAGCTAAAAAAAGTTTTGCAAAAAAATGAAGAACTTAGAAATAGACTTTATGGCATAGAGTTTTTATCTACAAGAAATGGTATGCTAGTTACTCTTATATATCATAGAAAGATAGATAAAAAGTGGAGAGAGGAAGCCAAAAAACTAGAAGATAAATTTGGTATCTTTGTTATAGGACGAGCTAAAAAGATAAAAGAAGTTTTGACGCAAGACTTTGTGTTAGAAAGCTTACATGTAGAGAAAAAAGATTATATTTATAAGATTATAGAGGGCGGATTTTCGCAGCCAAATAGACAAACAAATGAGAAGATGATAGAGTGGGTTTACTCACATGTAAAAGATACAAAAGATTTACTAGAGTTGTATTGTGGACATGGCAATTTTACCCTGCCATTGAGTGATAAGTTTACAAAAGTATTGGCTACAGAAATCTCAAAATCATCTATAAAATCAGCTCTTTTTAGTTGTGAGATAAATAGTATATCAAATATAGAATTTTTAAGAATGAGCGTTGCTGAGCTTACGAGTGCCTTAAAAAAAGAACGAAAATTTAATAGATTAAAAGATATATCTTTAGATGATTACAGCTTCTCACATGTACTCACAGACCCACCAAGAGCAGGGATAGATGAGAAAAGTTTGGAATTTATCTTAAATTTTGAAAATATCATATATATTTCATGCAACCCCCAAACTCTAAAAAGGGATTTAAAAGTTTTGACAAAAGAGTTTGATATAGTTGATTTTGCGATTTTTGACCAATTTCCACATACAAATCACATAGAAAGTGGTATAATTTTGCATAAAAAAACCAAGGAGCTATAATGGAATGTCCGATGCCTACTATCAATACAAATGATGCAAATGAGATAAAAAAGATTTTACAAGAGGTTAAGACCATCGCAATTATAGGGCTTTCTCCAAATGAAGCTAAGCAGAGTAATATGGTAGCTCGTTATCTACAAAATGCAGGGTACAAAATCATACCTATTTATCCCAAAGAAGAGTTTATCTTAGGTGAAAAAGTTTATAGAAGTTTGGACGAGATAGAAGAAAAAGTTGATATGGTTGATATGTTTAGAAAACCCGCTATCGCTGAGAGTTTACTTGATTCTGTTTTGAAAAGAGATGATGTGAAGGTATTTTGGCTTCAGTTGGGAATCGTGAACAATGAAGCATGCCAAAGAGCGAAAAAAGCAGGATTGAAAGTCGTGCAAAATAGATGCTCAAAGATAGAACACCAAAGGTTGATGAAGTGATAGATTTAAAAGAGATAGTACAAGCAAAAAGATTGGTAAGTGATGTTGTAAATAAGACACCATTTGTATTTGCACCATTGTTGAGTGAAAGAGTTGACGCAAATGTTTTTTTAAAAAAAGAGAATTTGCAATTAACTGGAGCGTATAAGATAAGAGGCGCTTTCAATAAGATAGCATCCCTAAGTGATAAGGAAAAAGCAAATGGAGTCATAGCAGCAAGTGCTGGAAATCATGCACAAGGTGTTGGGTATAGTGCAAGATATTTTGGTATAAAAGCAACTATAGTGATGCCAGAAGCCACTCCACTTTTAAAAGTTACAGGCACAAAAGCGCTAGGAGCCCAAGTGATTTTGCATGGTGACAATTACGATGAAGCTTATGCTTATGCCCTAAAATATGCAAAAGATAATGATATAACATTTATACACCCATTTGAAGATGAAAAAGTCATAGCAGGCCAGGGCACAGTGGGACTTGAGATGATAGATGAAATAAAAGATTTAAATACCATTTTAGTACCAATTGGAGGAGGCGGACTCATAACAGGTGTGGCCTCTGCTATAAAACAAATTGATCCTGGTATAAGAATTATAGGTGTGGTATCAGAAGGAGCGCCAGCCATGTATAACTCTTTTAAAGCGAAGACTGTACAAAATTCAAAAAGCGTTAGAACTATAGCTGATGGGATTGCTGTGCGGGATGTAAGTGAGCAAAACCTTAGGCATATTATAGATTTGGTTGATGATATTGTCTTAGTTGATGACGAAGAGATAGCAACTGCAGTTTTATTTTTATTGGAAAGACAAAAAATAGTAGTTGAAGGAGCAGGAGCTACCGGAGTGGCTGCTGTGATGCATAAAAAATTTGATTTCAAAAAAAATGAAAATATCGGAGTAGTTTTAAGCGGTGGAAATATAGATGTCCAAATGCTCTCGGTTATCATAGAGAAAGGTCTCATAAAATCACACAGAAAGATGAAACTCCTCATAACCCTAGTTGATAAACCAGGAGCCTTAATGTATCTCACTGATATCTTAAGAGATGCAAACGCAAATATAATCCAGATTGACTACGATAGAACCTCCACGAAACTAGCCTATGGAGATGCCAAGATAACAATAGTGATAGAAACAAAAGGCGAAGAACACCAATCGCATGTAAAAGAGATGTTGAGTAATAACGGTTATCTTTTTGAAGTAGAGTTGTAATTGATGGCAAAATATATACTTTTTGACACAGAAACAACAGGAAATCAAGAAGAAGATAGGATAATCCAAATTGGAGCTATGATTGTAGAAGGAAAAGATAAAATCGAAATTTTTGATGAACTTTGTTCTTGTGAAATTCCTATAAAAATTGAGGCTATGGAAGTGCACAATATCACGCCTGATATGATTGTTTCAAAACCAAATTTTGTTAAAACTGATTTTTATGCGAGGCTGCA
>JALUXT010000024.1 GCA_027013245.1 Campylobacteraceae bacterium | reverse complement strand
GTACGATTTTATCAAATATCGAATTGAGTGATGGAAAAGTTGGGGATGTTAGGCTCCAAAAAAGGCTAAATAGGATAAAGATAAGTGCTAAGACCATATCTAATCTTTATCAAGATTTGGTTTTTTTGACATTATCCCAAAACAGACAATCCCAAAAAGAAAAAGTAAATTTAAAAGAATTACTTAGTGAAAGATGTGAATATTTTTCTCTTTCTATAGAGTCAAAAAAGATAGTTTTAAATTTGGATATGAGAGAAAATGTGTTTTTAAATATAGATAAAAACAAATTGACAAAACTCATAGACAATCTGCTCTCAAATGCAATAAAATATAATAAAATCAAAGGATTTATCGATATTTTACTAAAAGAAAACTGTTTTGAAATAAAAAATAGTGGCAAAGGAATAGAAAAAGAGAAGCTAGAACAAGTTTTCAAAAGATACGAGAGAGCCGATAAGAGCGTAGGTGGTTTTGGCATAGGATTAAGCATAGTTACGAAAATAGCAGAGGAAGAAGGTCTTCGTGTAAGCATAGATTCACTTACCTCTAAATACACAATAGTAAAGGTTTCGTGGTGAAAATATTTATAATGGTTTTATTGTTAGTGGCTGGTTTAAAAGCTTCAGTATATGAGAAGAATTGCGTCTCGTGTCATGCGAAATTGCCGATAAATATAGATAAGTTTTTTTATCGTTATCTTTTAAAATACAGTAGCGGGATAGAAACAAAATATGCTATAAAAATTTATCTTCAAAACCCAAAAAAAGAAAATTCTATACTCAACGATGCATTGCTAAATAGATTTGGAGTGAAGAAAAAATCAAACTTAAATGAAAAAGATTTAGCAAAGGCGATAGATGAGTATTGGGATAAATATAAAATTATTGGTAAATTAAAATAAGTAAATATTTAATCCACAATCATTTCACTTTTTTATTTTAAAATTCCATTATAAAACAAAAGGAGTTAGAGATGAAAAAGTTACTTTTAATCGCATTGGCAGGTTTTGCTATAAATGCAATGGCCGCAAGTGATGGAGCTACACTATTTAAGAGTTGTGCAGGTTGCCACGGAGCGCAAGCTCAGAAAAAAGCGTTAGGTAGGTCAGATATCATAAATGCTTGGAAATCTGATAAGATAGAATCGGCTTTGATTGGCTATAAAAAAGGTACTTATGGTGGTGCTATGAAAGGCATCATGAAGTCCCAAGCATCAAGATTAAGTGACGAAAAAATCAAAGTTTTAGCTAAATATATACCTACTTTGAAGAAGTAAGTACAATAATTCTTGAGTTATCGTGCTTTAAGATTTTTAACCCACACATATCTGCTAAAACTTCAAAAGTTTTTGGAGTATAAAAAGAGATATGTGTGGGGTCTCTTCTGTACCACCATTTCAAAAAATTCTCACTATTGTTATCATGAAAAAGTGTCATAATAGCTATCAGACCACCTGGTTTTAGTTGTTTTTTAAATAGTATAAGTATTTCGCATGGATTTTGTAAATGTTCAAAAACTTCTGTTGAGGTGATTAAATCGTATTTTTTATCAATAAACACTTTTTTGGGTTGATAAATTTTATCATATATATCTACATGTAAGCCTTTTTTTTCTAAGATTTGTGATAGCACCGGTCCTGGACCTGAACCAAAATCTAATGCTGTAGTTTTGTTTATGTTAAGGTCATCCCAAAAGAAATCCAAAAAATCTTCAAACATTTTTACATAACCTTTGCTTTCAAAAGTATTATTATGGTTTTCATATTGTGCTTTTTCTCTGTCTTTTGTGACTAAAAAATTATCGCCAAGCATAATGGCTTGACAGTTTTCACATACTTGATATGCTTTTTTTTGTGTAGCATCTTGCAGTATTGTCGTGCCATTTTTACATATTTTGCAATTCATTTATCACCTTTTCTTTGTTTTAAAAATTGTTATTATACTATTTTTGGATGAAATATTGTCTTTTTCTTGCTGATTTTAGTCATTTCAGATAGAATACTTGGCAAATTTAAAAATAAACAATTAATAGGGAAAATGGATGTTTAAAAAAATCATATTTATAGCACTAGTGGCATCTTTAGCTTTATTTGCTAAAGAAAGTTTTGTGGTACTTCGAACAAATCAGGGAGATATCAAGTTAGAACTTTTCCCAGATGTAGCCCCAAAAGCATGTGATAACTTCACGACTTTAGTTAAGAGTGGTTATTATGATGGAATTATTTTTCACAGAGTTATAAAAAACTTTATGATTCAAGGAGGAGACCCAACAGGAACAGGAAGAGGAGGACATTCAAAATGGGGACATCCTTTTAAAGATGAGTTTAAACCAAATTTGATTTTTGATAAGCCTTTTTATCTGGCTATGGCAAACAGTGGCAAAAATACAAATGGAAGTCAATTTTTCATAACAACAGTCCCAACTCCTTGGTTAAATGGTGGATATACTATATTTGGAAGAGTGGTGGATGGATTTAAGGCTGTTAAAAAAATCGAAAATACGAAAGTGGGCAAAGACAACAAGCCTGTAGCTAAACAGTACATAATCAAAGCATATATTAAATAATTTGTATAAAAATTAAGCAACAATATCATAAGAATATTATCCAAAATACGATACAATACTAAAAAACAAGGAGTTGGGTATGAAAAAGATTGAAGCTATCATAAAACCATTTAAACTTGAAGATGTAAAAGATGCTCTTACGGCTATAGAAATCACAGGTATGACCATCAGTGAAGTTAAGGGTTATGGACGGCAACAAGGTCATTCAGAGCTTTATAGAGGAGCTGAATATGTTGTTGATTTTTTACCAAAAATAAAGATGGAAATCATAGTTAAAAATGATGATGTAGATAAAGCCATACACGCTATCTCAGAATCAGCAAGAACTGGCAAGATAGGCGATGGCAAGATATTTGTAAGCAGTATAAATAAGGTAGTAAGAATTAGAACAGGTGAGGAAGACGAGGAAGCGATATAGTAATAACATCTAAAGAAAGGATTAATAAATATTCTTTCTTTAAGAATTATTTAATAAAAGTGTATAAAAAATAACCAGAAAAATTTTATGAATTTAGATAAAATATAATAAAATTCTAAAAGGATATTTATGGACGCTTCAAATTTGCAATATGCACTAGACACTTTCTTTTTAATTTTCTCGGCAGTTCTTATCATCTTTATGATGCCAGGTTTTTCTATGTTAGAGGCTGGACTTGTCAGAACTAAAAATGTAACAGCAGTTTTAACGGGCAATACTCTGCTTTACGCAGTATGCTCTTTTATATACCTTATATGGGGATATAATCTTATGTTTAGAGGAAGTGGATTTTTCCTTGATGGCATACATGTAGAGGGATACAGTAAGTATGCTATATTCTTTTTTCAGATGGCGTTTGTTAGCAAAACTATCTCTATTATGAGTGGAGGTGTAAGTGAGCGTATAAAAATACTTCCTTTTATGACATTTGCCGTCGTGATGAGTGGTTTCATATACCCATTAGTTGGTAGTTGGACTTGGGGCGGAGGTTTTTTGAAAGATATGCATGACCTTGCAGGCTCAACCGTTATACACTCTGTTGGAGGATGGGCACTTTTAGCTGCAATTTTAGTTTTGGGACCTAGAAAAGGAAAATACACAAAAGAGGGCAAAATCAAACCAATTCCAGCATCAAATATACCTTTAGTGACTTTGGGAGCTATGCTTTTATGGATTGGTTGGTTTGGATTTAACGGCGGTAGTGCATTTACCATCTCATCTAAAGATGCAGCCGATTTAGTTGCTAAAATCATAGTAAATACAAATACAGCTGGGCTTGCAGGTGCGATTACGGCGACAATCATAGTATATCTACAATACAAAAAATTAGATATCACGATGATATTAAATGGCGCACTTGGAGGACTTGTAGCGATTACGGCTGGAGCAGATGTAGTTGGATTGTGGGAGCCTATAGTTATAGGGGCAGTCGGAGCATTATTGGTTGTTTTTGCAATTCCTGTTTTTGATAAGTTTAAAATCGATGACCCAGTTGGCGCACTTTCAGTTCACTTGGTAAATGGGATTTGGGGAACTATAGCAGTCGCATTGTTTGCAGATTTTTCTCTTATAACTCAGCTTAAAGGCATAGCCATTATTGGTGTTTTTACATTTTCTATATCTTTTGCAATTTTTGTTATTATTAAAAAAGTTATAGGCTTGAGAAGTGATGAAGAGCACGAATATGAAGGACTTGATTTAGAAGAGTGTGGAGTTGAGTCTTATCCTGAATTTGTAAAATCTAAATATTAAAAAATAGGGGCGATTAGCCCCTTCTTTCTATTTTGCTTCGTTTAATCTTGAGAAATACTCTTGTGGATGTCCGCAAACGGGACAAGCCTTAGGTGCTTTTTTACCATAGTGAATATGTCCGCAAACTTCACAAATCCAAGCTTCATCTCCATCTTCACTCACAAATTCTTCCCCATTTTCTAATCTCGAAAGAAGCATTTTATACATCTTTTCGTGTTCAACTTCTACTTTTCCTATATTTTTAAACATACTAGCTACGCTGTTGTAGCCTTCGGCTTTTGCAATCGCAGCAAAATCAGGGTACATAGTTGTATTTTCATAACTTTCACCATCAACTGCCATTTGAAGATTTGCCAATGTGTCTCCAAAGCCATTTTCTTGAGCGTTTATCATTTTATTGTATTGCTTAAGTTCTAGTTTTGCATGCTCTTTTTCATTGTTAGCAGCTCTTTGAAAGTGTGCAGCTATATCTCTTAAGCCTTCTTTTGCAGCAACTTTTGCAAAGTATTCATATTTATTTCTAGCTTGACTTTCTCCTGCAAATGCTTTCATTAGATTTACAGCTGTTAAGTTTTTAGTAGCCAACTCCATCTCAACCCCACAACATGTAAGTGCTCCACCACCAACATTTTGAACTTCAACCTCGTTTCCACATTTACTACACTTATATGTCTCATACTGTCTCATTTTTTATCCTTTTTGTTTTGATAACGAAATTATAACCAGATAAAAATAATATGTCAATAGGAATTATTTGCATTTATAAAATACCCTTAGTATTTTATAAAAATATTCTTACATGTAAGGATATATTAAGATATCTTGATATAATATATACCAAATACCTTGGGAGTTTGCTATGGACATCTTTTTAAAAACAATAGGGGCTATAAATGATGAAACAAGATTGAGAATTTTGAGTTTCATTGCAATAAACGGTGAAGTTTGCGTATGCGATATAGAAAACTCATTTGAAATGATTCAATCTAGGGTGTCTAGGCATCTAAAAATTCTAAAAGAGGCAGGATTTATAAAGGTTGACAGAAGAGGAAGATGGGCGTATTACAGCATAAGAAATCCACTAGACAAATTCCGATTAGGCATACTTGAAGAGATTAGTTTTTTGCAATTAAAAATTCCAAAATTTAAACAAGAATGCAGTGTCGAATAAAGAGATTCAAAATTCAAACCCTGATTCCATCAATATAATAATCTTCATCTTTTTTATCTGAAACAAACATATGTCCTGGTGCATGGGTTATCGCAAAGGGGAGTTTTACATCTCTTAGGACATTTTGAGGGGTTACGCCACAAGGCCAAAATAAGGGGATTTCATCTTTTTTTATCTCCACACTATCTCCGTATTCTGGATTATTTATATCTTTTATGCCTATCATTTCTGGGTAGCCTACTTGTATCGGGGTTCCGTGCATATTTGGGAAGTGGCTTGTGACTACACAGGCATCTGCCACTCTTTGTTTTTGTATTGGGCGCATGGAAACCACCATATCACCATTCCATATATCTACTGGGTTTAACTTTATATTTGTACTGTACATTGAGACATTTACGCCTTGGTCAACATGTCGCAAGTTTATGCCACTTTTTAAAAGAGATGTTTCAAAAGTGAAGCTGCAGCCTATGAGAAAAAAGACCAAATCTTCATCATAATACTTTTGTATGCTTGTAACTTGTTTTACGACTTTTCCATTTTCGATTATATTGTAAAGTGGCAATTCATTTAGTAGATTTGCGCCATCGGCTAGAATTTTGGTGCGATATCCATCTTTTACAACTTCAAGCAAAGGCATAGCTTTTGAGTTTTTCTTTGCAAACTCTTCAAAGCTAGATGCATACTTTTTTGGGATAACAAACATATTCGCCTGCACATGCCCTTCGCAGTATCCTGCAGTTGGTTTTATAAACTCACCTTTAGCTATTTTATTTCTTAGCTCTTTTGCTTCCATTTTACTTCCTTGCTCGTAGTTGTTTTTAAGCTTTTTAATTATAGAATATTTTACCATGAAAAAAGATAAAAACATAGATAAAATCATATTAAAACACTCAACCAGAGGTATGGATAAGCTTGCATTGGCATATCCTAAAGAGTATTGCAAGATTGCAGTGCAAAATTTTCTTGAGTTAAAACTTGGTGTTGTATTTTTATATACTGGATTTTATGTAAAGGGTTATCCTGAAACAGATGGACCTCTTGGAACTTACTTTTTAGCTTGCACACTTGAAAAGATAGGTTATACCCCTATCATCATCACTGATGAATACTGCCAAGATTACTTTAGAGATATTAAAACTTTGTATATCCCACTAAATGGCTTAGAAGATGATATATATCAAAATATTTTAAATGATTTTAAACCAGTCTGTCATATCTCTATCGAAAGATTAGGAAAAGATGAAAAGGGCAAATATCTCAACTCAAGAGGTGTAGATATCGGAGAATTTACCGCTCCTTTGGATGAGCTTTTTGCATTGGGTGGCAAAAAAGCTCCGACTTTTGCTATAGGGGATGGTGGCAATGAGATAGGAATGGGAAATTTCAGAGATTATCTAAAAAAAGTCTTACATGTAAGCCCAAATGCTACTTCATCTGACTATCCCATCATCGCTTCTGTATCAAACTGGGGAGCTTATGGATTTATCGCATATATACAAAAGTTTTTGAAAAAAAAGCTCTTGCCTGCATTTGAAGAAGTTGAAGAGTATATGGATTATATCCTAAGCCTTGGTTGTGTAGATGGTATAAAATGTGAAAATACAAAATCCGTAGATGGCAAAGAGTGGCATACCGAAGAAGAGATACTCTTGGCACTGAACCACATCACTTTTCCTGCATAAACTTTTCTAAAGACTTTACAGAAGTTATATCTTGCTTTTGCAAATCAATCTGCATATGTGAACACTCTATCGAGCTTTTTTCACATTTCTCATATGCATGGTGAAAATCAATCCCACCACAACTCAATACCGCAAAATCATCACCTTGAATTCTAAAGATAAGTGCATCTTTATAATCTTCTCGTAAGGCTCTAGCTATCGTTTTTAGAAAAAGATCTCCTCCTACCCAACCATACTTTTTATTGTATAAATTAAAAGATTTTAGAAACAAGATATTTAATACATGAAATTTTTCCATAAAACTTCTTTGATTTAAAACCAAATCAAGATAGTTTTCATTGTATATTCCTGTCAATTGATCTTTATAAAAATACGAAAACCTCTCTTTTTCCATCTCATCAACAGGCAATTGGTTTATATTTTGCTTTATCTCTACATATTTAAGAGCTTCAAGAGCTGCATCTACAACTCCCTCATCAAATCTGATACCGCTTAGAGATTTTATCTCTTCAAGTGCTTGGGCTACATCCTTTTTTACCTTGTATATCCTATTAGTTGTCATAGCATCAAATGAATCGGCTACTGCCATAATCTTACCACTTAAACTTATCTCATCTCCTTGCAAACCTCTTGGATAACCACTTCCATCGATTCTTTCGTGATGTTCTTTCATTATCTTTGCTATGTCTTTAAACATGGGTGATTTTATCAAAACATCATATCCTATATCTACATGTTTTTGCATCAATCTATACTCGATATCATCCAGCTTTCCTGGTTTCAAAAGTACACTATCTGGTATGGCCACCTTTCCTATATCATGCAAAATGCCAGCTTCATATATAATGCCGATATCTTTTTCGCTGTATTTTAGTTTCTTGGCTATCATCTTACAATACCTAGCAACTCTACTCGAATGACCTCCGGTATAAGTATCTCGCTGTTCAATTAAATCTACAAGTGTGTAAAGGGCGTCTTTATAATTATCTTCTTTTGTCTTTTCTAACTCTTGGTTCTCTTCAATCTTGATTTGAACCATCTCCAAAAGTTGATTTTTAAACATCTCATTCTCTTTTGAACTTTTAAGACTCAAAGCAGTTTTGTAAAGGATTTCATTGATTTGGTCATAATCAAATGGTTTTACCATATATCCATCTATGCCTATTTTTATAGACTTTAAAAAACTTTCGCTATCTGTATAGGCAGAAATTATTATGATTTTTTGATTTTTATTTATCTTCTTTATCTCAAGGGACATATTTAAGCCATCCATCTTTGGCATCGATATATCTGTTATCACTAAATCATATGGTTCTTTTTTGTATTTGTCCAAACCCTCAAGACCGTCTTTTGCTATCTCAACCAATTTGAAAAATTTTGATAGATAATTTTGCACTGATGACCTTAGCACATCTTCATCTTCTGCATATAAAACCGTGAAATCTTTACAAGTATCTTTTAATATTTTTAAATCAAACACTGCTTTCCTTTGAATTGATTGGTAATTCTATCATAAAACAGGCTCCATCACTTCTATTTTCTACCCAAATCTTCCCTAGCATATGTTTTTCTATTATCATTTTGCTCATATACAAGCCTAGACCTGTTCCATTTTGTTCATCTTTTGTACTAAAATATGGCTCAAAGATTTTACTTATAATCTCTTCTTTGATGCCTCCAGCATTGTCGTAAAATTCAAAGATTATATTACTTTTTTTCTTACATGTAGAGATAGTTACTTTTTTATCTACCCTTTGAGTATCTCTCAATGCATCTTTTGCATTATTTAAAATATTTATAAAAACTTGTAAAAGCTCGCTACCATATACAGCTATACTCTGTTCCCCATCTCCTGAAAAATTCAATTCTATATCGTTATTTTCAAAAGATTTTCCGACTATTTTATATGTATTATCAAAGAGATTTTGCACCAAAAGCGTCTCTTTTTCTTTTTTTGGCTTGAAAAAATTTCTAAAATCATCTATGGTTTGGGATAAGTATTTTGTCTCTTCAAGTATCTCATTTGAGCACTCTTTTATGTTTTCTTCTTTGAGTCCATCTAATTCTATATCTATCATGATATTATTTACCGCCATTGAGATAACGCTGATAGGCTGCCTCCATTGGTGAGCTATCATACCTATCATCTCACCCATAGCAGCTTGTTTCGATTGGGCTATGAGAAGTTCATCTTTTTTCTTGAGTTCTTTTTGTGCTTCAATTCTTTTTTTTATCTCTTGCTTTAATTCATCCCTTGAAGCTGTAGTTTTATCTAAATTTTTAAGCATATCTCGAAAAGATATAGCCAATTCACCTACTTCATCATTAGACTCTGGCTCTATTTTTATATCTTTTTCTCCTTGCCCTATTTTTTTCACTATTTGAGAAAGTTTATATAAGGGCACACTCATGCGATCAACAATCAAAAACAGTACAATTGCAAGCAAAAATATAAATCCAAATTCTATAATCATAAGGTTTTTCATATCCTCAAAAACTTTATTGAAAATCGTATCTTTATCTTTTTCGATTACGACATGCCATATCTCACCATCATTGCCCAACTTGTGGTCTATGCTATTTTTTATACCGCCAAATATGATATCTTTCCTGTTTAGTGAAAGTTTCACAGGTGAATACGCGGCTATTTTTTCATGCTTAGATATCTTTATATCAGTTACACCACTCTTTAACGATTTAAGCAAAATAGATAGTTTTTTAGGCACTCTGGCGCTTAACGGTATAGTATTTTCTTCATAAACAATCAAACCTTTTGTTCTAACAATTTTTGCTATGCCTTCATGCTTTTTATCATATCTTTTTAAAACATAGCTCAAAAGTGATTGGACATTGATATTTGCCTTTATGATTCCGATAATCTCGCCATCTTTTTTTATAGGAGAAACGATGCCTATAACATAGCCCTTAACACTATCATCAAATCCCCTGTCATCAAAAAATACTTTGCCCACTCCATTAGCATAACATTCTTTCCACCAATACTTATAATCATGCTCCAAAGTTGTCAATTTTCCTGTTGCAGCTATCATTGCCCCATATTTGTTTGTTATAAATATTTCTCCATAAAGTCCTGGCGATACCTTTTTTTGTTTTTTTAAGAAATTTGCCAACTTATTATCGGTATATTTCTTTACAAAAGGGTCGTTTTTATCAATTTTGCTCATCCATGTTTTATTTAGTTTTGATAATTTATCTTTTATCTCTTGTTTTGAGAGATTTATATATTTAGCATTGCTAACAAGAAGCTCCTGCTCTACTTCATGAGCACTTTGTATAGTTTTTACAACACTCAAATCATCCAATAAATGACCTTCTATATAAAATGCCAAATCATAACTTTTTTCAAGTAACCTTTTACTTGTTTGTCTATATCTGTCTTGAAGTAGATAATTTCCATAAAAAATCGACATAAAGAACATAACCAATACAGAAAAAGAAGTCACCATTAGTGTTATTTTAAATCTTAATTTCATGTCTCACCCCCGCTTTCTCTTCTATCCCAAGAACCAAAAGACAAAGGAAGTATGATTTCAAAAACTGCACCATCTTTGTCATTATATGCTCTTATGGTTCCTCTTAAATGTTTTTCCACTATGGTTTTACTCATGTAAAGCCCTAGGCCTGTACCATTCTTTTCTCTTTTTGTGCTAAAATATGGCTCAAATATTTTGCCCAAAATCTCTTCTTTTATGCCTCCGGCATTGTCAGCTATGGAGATAAGAACTCTGTTTTCATACTCTTTGGTCTGCACATGTAGAGCTTTTTTTGACCTTTCTATATCCTCATATGCATCTTTTGCATTGTTTAATATACTAAGTATCACTTGGGTTAGTTCTCTTGCATATGTTGTAATAGGAGTTTTATTTTGATAATTACAAATAATATCGATATTTTTTGTTTCAAATTGTTTCGACACCATTTTTATAGTGTCATTTATCGCCTCACGAATTAAAATCTCTTGAACTTCTTTATCTGGCTTAAAAAAGTTTCTAAAATCATCTATAGTATGAGATAAAAAATTTGTAACATCGACTATATCAGACATGTCATCTAAAATCTGCTTATCCTCACTCATCTCTAACTTTATATCAGTGATTATATTATTTGCAGACATCGAAATAACACTCAAAGGTTGTCTCCACTGATGTGCAATCATACTAATCATCTCACCCATAGCAGCTTGTTTTGATTGGGTTATCAAAAACTCTTGGTTCTTTATCAATTCATTTTTAACTCTAAATGCTTCTGTAGCGTCTATAAGAATAACTACATATCTAAGCTTTTCATCAAAATCAATACTATTTATCAGCACTCTAAATATAAGCTCTTTTCCGTCTTTTTTTATCAAAGCATAATGAAGTTTATCTTGATGGGACATAACAAAATCCACCCAATACTCATCATCAATATTTTTACTAAGATATCCATCTTTTTCTACAAACATATCACATAAACAATCATATTTTTTTTGAAAATCCTCAAGAGAAAGGAAATTCACAAAAGATAAAAAACTCTCGTTTACATTTTGAATCTTTTTATCAGTCAACGACATGACAATATTTGGCATAGCATCTATAGTTTGTTTTGTATAAAGTTCTTTTTTAATCAATTCATTTGTGTGTGAAATATAGATTTTTTTTAGTTTTGAAGCAAGGTCCAGAAAAAAATATCTAGCAAGTAAAAGCATGCCTAGTATAAATAGGCAGAGAATGGCAAAAATAATAATATTAATTTTATGATAATAGCTTAATAGCTATGCTCCTTACTAACATTTTCCAAAAAAATAAACTTATTACTAAAATTTCCTATGTTTTTATCCTCTGCATGTAAGATATAAGTTTTATCTTTATATTTTATAACAAAATTTTGTAATAAAGTGATTTTAGCTGGAAATAGTTTTAATATTTCGTCTTGTGTTACCGTAGTTTTGCCCACTATATAATAATCATCCATATGAAACTTAGATTTATATATTTCTTTTTTCTGAATTTTAGCAAATAAAAAAACTTCGCTATTGGTGATTTTGGCTGCAATCTTTTTAAAATTATCTAGGCTCAAGCCAATCTCAAGAGATGCTATATCTCTGCCATCAAAATATATTGGCATGGCTATTTTATATAAAATATCATATTTACTTTCACTATTAACTCTTAAAAACACTTTTTCATC
The DNA here is from genome assembly GCA_027013245.1 of Campylobacteraceae bacterium. GTDB lineage: Bacteria > Campylobacterota > Campylobacteria > Campylobacterales > Sulfurospirillaceae > JAADIZ01. The sequence goes on along the minus strand of JALUXT010000024.1, from coordinate 7,274 downwards.
TGGTTTTACAATTTTCATGGTTCTTACAACTTGGTTTGTATGTTTTAAAAGAGCAAATTTTGGTTTGAGAATTTTGTATGTTTTTTGTTTATCTTTTGTTATAATAGCTTTTTTCAAATCATTATTTAGTAGGATTTGTTCCATTATACTGTTATAATATCTTTTTTCTTTTAAAGTTATTTGCACCAAAGCACTATCAACTAAATTTTCATACTCTACATTATTGTGCTCTAGTAGTTTGTTTTCAAAATAAAATATAGCAAATATTAAAAAAATAGATAAAAAAAGAAATAACCCTATAAACGAACTCATCGTTTTGAGTCTTATGCTCTTTATATCAATCTTTTTTTTCATATCAAGCCCTAGTAAATCTCATCAATCAAATCTCCACCACACTTCAGATTTTCAAACCAAGAGAGAAACTTTTCATACTCTTCTCCACTAAGCAGTGAACCATGTTGAGGTGCCATGATTTGCACATCATGCTCTCTAGCTTTTTTAACCCAAGCCTTGCAAAATTTATTTCCAGCCATATATCTTTTGTGAAATCCTTCCATGTTCTCTTTTATCTCATCAAAATTTACATTTTGATTTTTTGCACCATAAACACTTGTGATACTAGCTCCTATATCGCCACTAAAAAGGATTTTTGAGCGACTATCATATAGTGAAAAATTACCTGGACTATGCAAGAAATGTGCGGGAATAAAATGCAAATAATCCTCACCAAAATGTATCTTCGCACCCTTATCTTCTAAGGCAAGAATCCTATTAAAATTCATCAAACCATAATGACTCATAAATCTCATCCACAATTTAGGAACTATCTGTCTCGCACCACAACTAACAGACCAATTTGCAATAGACCCTGCAACATCTGGGTCTTGGTGAGAATAAAATATATATTTTAGATTGTCTATATCTGTGTATCGACTAACTCCGTCAAATACTTCATCATAAGATGATTGGCTCCCTGGGTCTATCAAAATAGCTGATTTATTTTGTATGATTAGGTATTGATTGACAGCCAAAAAACTCTCTTCAGTTTCTTCATTATCAAAACTGAAAACTATGCATTTATGATCTCCATCATCATAGATTACTTTTTCATTTTGCATTTTCCAATCCTTTAAATTCTCGTATCAAAGCCATCTGTCTTTTAGCTATATAATCTACAAGTAATTTTTTCTTTTTTGTTTCCAATTTATATGTGACTATCGCTCTAAACTCATTTTTATACTCTTTTATGCTCAACACTTGGGCTTTAATGTCAAGTTCAAGTGGTGAAGTATTTGAACCTAATTTTACTTTTGTCGATAACTCATTTTCTTCTTTCAGTCCTGCTGGCAAGGATTCAAAGGAGAGATTACAACCATCTACGCTGATATCGAGCATCTGTATATTTATCGGTGATTTCATGGTGTTAAAGTACACCTCTATTTCGCTAGTAGCTTCTGGCATAACACGCACATGTTTTTGCATAGAGGGAAGATATGGTACAAATAAAAATTTATTCAAAGCGATAGTTTGTGTTTGAAAATTTACATTTTCCAAGTTACACTCGAGTGCCTTTGGAAAAAGTTCAGATTCTATAGTTGTCTTTTTCTCTAAATGCACTGCTCTTTGTTGAAGATATGTTGTTTTTACATTAATATGGTCACTCATGACCTCCTCAATAGTGCCTGTATTTGATATCGACAAACCTTTATATGAGTTATAAAGCCTTATCTTAGTTTTATTTCTTTTGATAACATGCAAAAGACTAATCATCCTTATATTATCTTCTTCTTTTCTTTGTTCTTCGCTGAGATTTGAATTTTCCTCATCTAGAAGTCCTAGCTCCGTGATATCATCAAAAGATAAGATATAGCAATCATCTCTATCTGGAATTTTTGTAGCTTTCAAAACAAAATGTCTGTTTTCGCCTTTAGAATCTTTTAATTTAACATTAAACAGATTTCCACTTTTTTCCTTGATGGTTTCTAGCCAATTTTTTCCATCTTTTTCATATAAGAAATTTTCGTGTGGTAACAATAATTTTGAGAAATTTTCAAAAAATTCTCTGAAAACTTTAGGATTTTCTTGAGCAAAAAATTCTAAACATTTTTTATTTGCCATCAAAGATTTATCGTGTTCTATAAAGATAAGTATATGGTCTTGATACTCAAAAGCATCTTTCGTATAGTGTTCAAACAATCTTTTATCTTTGTCTTCATTTAGGGTGTTTATAACATTTATGAGTGTACCAATAAGCTCATTTAGGGGAATTGGTTTTTTTAGGTATTTTGTAACACCTATATCTATGGATTCCAAAAGATACTCTTTTTCATCAAATGCCGAAGTTATAATTATACGCGCATCATTGTCTATCTCTTTTATCTTTTTTGCCATCTCTAAGCCACTCATCTTTGGCATTTTTATATCAGATACGACTATATCTGGAGAGTATTTTTTATAAAGGTTTAAACCTTCTTCTCCATCTTGCGCTACAAGCACTTTTGGGAAAAATTTATTAAATATTTTGCTAGCCTGTTTTTGAAGTCCAGGGTTATCCTCGATATATAAAAGAGAAAAATCTTTTGCGATAGTTGCAAGTTCTTTGTAATTGTTTTTATCTTCCATGGTAACTCCAAAAAAAATAATTAGTTGACAAGATGGAGTATTATACCAATAAATTACAAAATTTTTCTAAAAATAGGTATAATGTTTAAAGAATTTTACATTTAGGAGAAAACTATGAAAAAATTATATGTGTCAATTTTACTCTCATGCTTCTTTTTTACAACTATATTAAATGCTGGGTTGGCTCAAGAAAGAAGAATTTTAACTTCAACAAAAATACTAAAAGAGGTATTTAGCAAACCAGATACTGGCATAACAAAAGAGGTTTTAAAAAATGCAAGAGCCATAGCTGTTTTTCCAAATACGATGAAAAGTGCTTTTTTCGTAGGGGCAAAAATGGGCGAAGGAGTTATGTCTGTTAAGCTTCCAAATGGGGAGTGGAGTGAGCCTATATTTATGGAGCTCCATGGTCTTAGCTTTGGTATGCAACTTGGCTTCGAATCAACTGACATAGTCATGATATTTAAGACAGATAGGAGCTTGGACGACTTATCTCTTGGTAAAACGACTTTAGGCTTAGATGCTGGTGCTGTAATTTTTGCGAAAGGTGTTGGAGTAGCTGTTAAAACAGATGAAAAGATGGCAGCAGACATAAAATCTTTTGGAAAAAGAAGTGGCGCGTTTGTGGGTGTTTCTGCGAGCGGGTCGAGCTTGAGAGTAAGTGACAATGATGATTTTGACTATTATGATGGTATCGTATATGTTGATGATATAATCCACCAAGACAAAATCAAACAAACAAGTGAGGCTGAAAAACTTAAAAAAGTATTGAAAAGCTTTTAGAGTTTGTTTTTTGATTTTAAGGCAAAATTTTTATCCCTTTTTCGAGAATTGTTTATATTTCACCACAAATCTTTAGAATTTCGAGCAAAAGTATTTGCCTCAATGATAGCTTCAAATAGAAAAGATGATGATATTGAATATAAAATACTAAAAGAAATCGCAAAAGAGATATATAAAGACCCTTATAGAATAAATGTTTTAGTAGAAACAACAAAAGAGTATGTAGATAAAATCATAGAAATCAAAAGCTTAAATATAGACTCTTTGATAAAAGATATAAACAAAGAGATAAGGCTAAATCCTAGATTTATAAGCAAGATAAACATCAGACATCTCAAAAAATTTTTAGTAAAAGACAATCACACGGATGAAGATACATATTTGCTACAAACAAAAATCATAGAATATTTTAAAAATGAAATGAAATATGCAAGAGAGAAAAGAGTTGTAAAAAGGAGAGTTTAGTAATGTTTTCATTAGAACAAGAGAGTATGGAGATATTGCTCTTTGTATATGGGCTGTCATTTTTTGTTTTAGGAGTTTCTGTTCTTTTTGCGCGACCAAGACAAAGCGAATACTTTTTTGCAAATAAGATATGGCTTCTTGGTGTTTTTGCGATATCACATGCTTTTGAGGATTGGATAAGTCTTTTTGAGTACATACATCCACATGTAAAATTTGTATATCTAAATTATCTACAATCATTTTTGCTTCTTATTTCATATGTCTTCTTATTTGAATTTTCACGGTTTGTCATACGAAAAAGTTTTTTAAAATCAAAATTAAAAAAACAACTTAAAGAGCATATAATATACAAATTCTATTTTCCACCTGCGATTTATACTTTTAGTAGTGTCAGTTTACTGTTTTTGATATATTTACACCCTACTATAAGCGGAATAAACGCTGCTATAAGATACACATATGGTTTTTGGGGCGCATTTTTACTAGGTGGTGGTTTATTTCACTATGGGGAATCTTTAAAAAAGAGTGAAAATATAAAAAAACTAAGGCTTTACTTTAAAATCTCTGGTGGTGCCTTTGCTGCTTATGCACTATTTTCTGGGATTGTAGTGGATAAGATTTCATACTTTCCTGGAGATATCATAAACACACAAAGTTTTTTAGACACTTTTCACTTTCCTGTCCAAGCACTTCGTGGACTTTGTGCATTGATTATCGCTTTAGCTTCCATCAAAGCATTGGGAATATTTAAATTGGAATTAGTAGAAAGATTAAATGAATCATATGAAAATATAAAAAGATTTAGCTCAAATGCATCTCATCAGATAAAAACACCTCTAACTGCATTGAGATTGCAAATACATGTAGCATTAAAAAAGGACAATAAACTAGAAGATTGTAGGCATACACTCCGTGCTATAGACACCGAAATAGTATATCTTCAAGATATGGTAAGCAACCTGCTTTTGCTCACTAGAATGCAAAATATGAATATAAGAGATAACTTTAAAAGTGTAGCAGTTGATGGAATCGTTTTGGAAGTTTTTGAGGAGTACTCCATCGTAGCCAAAAACAAAAAAGTTACTTTAGATATAGGCACACTTGATTATCTAAAAATCCAAGCTGAACCAACTTTGCTAAAAATTTTACTTTCAAATCTTGTAGATAATGCTATAAAATATACCCCAAGTGGAAAAGTTGTCACCATATCCTTAGTAAAATCAGTTTTTATAGTAGCAGATGAAGGCATAGGAATACCGCTTGATAAACTAAAGATGATATTTGATGAATTTTACAGGATAAATCCCCCAGGCAAAGAGCACATAAAAGGTTATGGCCTAGGCTTATCTATGGTTAAAAAAATTATAGAGATACATAAAGCAAAAATAAGAGTAAATAGTAAGCCAGACTTTGGCACTAAAGTATATATAAACTTTAAGAATCAATCCTAAAGCCAAGTTTACGGACTGTTTTTATAAGCTTTAAATCAAAATCATTGTCAATTTTATGCCTTAAATGATGCATATATACATTGATAATATTGCTACTCACATCATCATCATTTTCCCAAAGCTCTCCTACTATAGTTTTTATCTTTACTACCTTGCCCCTATGCTTGACTAATAATTCCAATATGCTATACTCTTTTGGGGTTAATTCTATTAGATTGCCAGCCCTTGAAACTTCTCTTTTATGAAAATCCAAAACAAGATCAGCTATCTTTATGTTTGGGCTAGAGACATAAGAGACTCTTCGCACAAGAGCATTTACTCTCGCCAAAAGTTCTTCAAAGTAAAATGGCTTTGACATATAGTCATCTGCTCCACTGTTTAGACCAAGCACTTTATCTTCTATGAAAACTTTTGCTGTGAGCATGATGACAGGTGTCATCACTTTAAATTCACGCAATCTTTTGCATACTTCTATACCATCGATTCCGGGCAACATCCAATCTAGTATGATTACATCATATGTATTGGTTTTGATGAGCTCTAATCCGTCTTCACCATTGTATGCTAAATCTACGACAAAGTTTTCTTCTTCAAAACCTTCTTTGGAGTAGTTTGCTATCTTTTTATCGTCTTCTATGATAAGTATGTTCATAAGGAGTATATTAACAAAAATTAATAAAACTAAGGTTAAACCTTAATAAAAGTTAATTTAAACTTAAATAAACCTTAAACTAAATAGGTGTAGAATTTCATTATCAAACTTAAAAGGAGTTAGAAATGAAATTGACAAAACTATTATTGTCTGCGGCGGTTATTGGTTTATTTGCAAGTGTTGGTGCAAATGCAAAAAATATGAACGATCAAGTTGTTCCTACAAAACACAACAAAAACATGACTTTAGGTCAAATTGCAGATATCACACCAGGTTTAGGTACTGTTATGATTGAGTATGGCCATAGATTTTATCTAGCGTACTATGCTGCAAAAGCTGGAAACTGGGGCTTGGCTAACTATGAAGTAAAAGAGCAAACAGAAATTCAAGAAGTTGGTGAAATAACTAGACCAGGACATGCTGAAGCTTTAAAAGCATTTGAGCACACATATCTTGATCCAATCTTGGCTGACATAAAAGCAAAAGACTGGAATTCATTTGCAGCTCACTATGCTGCTGCTGAGCAAGGATGTAATGATTGTCACGCAGCAACAAATCATGCTTTTATCAAGTATAGATTGCCTACACATGCACCTGATTCAGTTCCAAGTGTAGTTTGGTAGAAAATAATTTAGTTCTAAAATGCAGCAGTATATGACCGCTGCATTTTAGTTATTTCAAACCTTTGTCACAACAGGAGAGAAGGCCTTTGTGCTTACTCTTACGCTGTTCCCCACTTTTAAAATTTTCTCTTCATTTGAATCAAGCACTATCTCTACTATTTGGTTATCTATCGCGATAACTGCGACACTTAAAACATCTGCTTTATATATATCTAAGATTCTTCCTCTGAAGGAAAATTTTTGACTTCCACTGGTTTTTAGGAGTATCTCTTTTGGGCTTCCGTATTTTTTTACTTTTCCGTCTTCAATCAATGCTACAAAATCACTCATTTTATATATCTCATTTGGAGAATGGCTCACCATAATCGTTGTAGTTTTAAAAGTTTTGTGAAGTTCTAGTATCTCGCCTTGTAGCTTTTCTCTCATCTGTATATCTAAAGCCGAGAGAGGCTCATCAAGAAGTAAAATCTTTGGTTTTCGCATCAAAGCTCGACATATAGAAACTCTTTGCTGCTGACCTCCTGAGAGAGTTGTTGGAAGTGTATCTTTTAGCTGCTCAAACTCTGTCATCTTTAAAAGTTTAGAGGCTAATTTCTCATCTTTGTTTGCAAAAAGTAGATTTTCTTTTACACTCATATTTGGAAATAGTGCATAATCTTGAAATACAAAACCAACACT
>JALUXT010000023.1 GCA_027013245.1 Campylobacteraceae bacterium | reverse complement strand
TGATTTAAGCCTCAAAATTGGTGCTAAAGTTCTATTTTGCACAAATAAATGGAGCAAATACTACAATGGAGAACGAGGCATAATAATAGACATAACAAACGATTACATAATCGTAGAAAAAGAAAACGCAACGGTTAAAGTAGAGAAACAAGAGTTTGTTATGAGTGAAAATATCATACTAAACGACAACATAGAAGAAAAACCCCTCGTAAGCATAGAGCAATTTCCACTAAAGCTAGCATATGCCATCACCATACACAAATCTCAAGGTATGAGCATAGATGGATTAGTTTGCAATATAGACAATATATTTGAAAAAAGTCAATTTTATGTAGCAATTTCAAGAGCTATAAATCCAAAAAAACTACTCTTGCATCAAAGCTATGGCGATTTTGAACGGTGGATTAAAAATATAATAAAAGTATCTCCAGAAGTGATAGAATTTTATAAAAATTCTGAAGTTTTAAGAATTGAGGAAGAGGATGAAAAAGATAAAAAACTTTTCTAAAATGTTATAATATCGAAAAAGGATTTTTAGTGATGAGAAAAATAGTATTTAGCCTGCTATTTGTAGGTATTGGTCTTTTTGCACAAATGCTAAACATAGATGACTTTAGCTCTGTTGTTTTTTCAAGAGCTACCAATAAACCAGTAACTGTGAATTTAAACCTTATGATTGAAGGCAGATATGTTGAAGATGAAAGCTACAAGATAATCGATGCTCTAAATATAGTCATAGGAAGTTTTTACTGGGAAGATTTGATAACTTCTCAAGGTAAGGTAAATCTAAAAAAAGCACTTAAGGCTTATACCACAAAAAAATACAGCATAGATATAGACAATATTTACATACAAAAAATCAAATCCCAGCCAAATACCCAAGAGATAATTGATGCACTTAAAAGAGAAGGGATGTGCGTAAAATAATCACTGAGTAACTATATCAAAATCTTTAGGTATTGAGATTTCAAATAGTGCATCATCTAGTATGGTGTTTGTTTCTACATTATTTAATGTAATTTTTACTCTATTTTCTAGCTTGTCTTTGTAATTTATACTTGAAATTTTACCGTCTTTTGTTTTTATAAAGTATTGTGTGTCATCAAATATGGTGCTATATTGATTTTTAGAAATTTGTTTTGCTTCTTTTATGATTTGAGTTATATTTGGACTATTTTTTAGCGTTGTAATTATGACTTGCTCAAGTTCAGGCTCAAATATCGCTACTTTTTTGTTCTTGAAATATACTTTTTTTTCTACAGGTGTTTTGTAAATCCACAAAGCCCTGTTTCGATTTGTTGCATAAAAACTACCTGTGTATGTTATCGTACTATTTTCATCATTTGTTATAGTTTGAGTAAAATTACACTCTAAAGTCTTAAAATCCAAAGCACTAGCATAAATATTTAGCACAAAAATACAAATAATCCAAAAAAATTTCATAAAACTAACTCCTTAAGTGGTATTATAGTAAAGTTTTAGCAAATAGATAGTAAAGATATGATAAAATCTATTTTTTATTACAACAAAAGGTATGTGAATGTTTATAAATGATATGGCAAAGAAGATATTTGGAACGCAAAACGATAGACTAGTCAAAACTTATCTCAAAAGAGTAAAGAGCATAAATGCACTAGAAGAACTATATGAAAAAATGAGCGATGATGAATTAAGAAATAATTTTGCAAATTTTAAAGAAGAAATCATAAATGAAACCAAAACTTTGGATGATATTTTAAACGATGTTTTTGCAATCACAAGAGAAGTTAGTAAAAGAACTATAGGGTTAAGACATTTTGATGTGCAGATGGTTGGCGGATTAGTGCTTCATGGTGGCGATATCGCTGAGATGAAAACGGGTGAAGGAAAAACTCTTGTTGCAACACTGCCTGTTGTATTAAATGCTATCTCTGGCAAAGGTGTACATGTAGTAACAGTAAATGACTATCTAGCAAGTAGAGATGCCGATGATATGACTCCAGTTTATAACTTTTTAAGCTTGAGCGTTGGAATTGTAACAGCTGAACTAGAAGATGACGCAAAAAGAAAAGAACAATATGCCAAAGATATCACATATGGCACAAACAATGAATATGGATTTGATTATCTAAGAGACAATATGCGCTACTCTTTAGAGGAAAAAGTTCAAAGAGAGCACAATTTTGTAATCGTCGATGAAGTTGACTCTATTTTGGTTGATGAAGCCAGAACTCCTTTGATAATATCAGGTCCAACAAATAGAACTTTAGATGGATATGTTAAAGCTGATAAAATTGCTATCCAAATGAAAAAAGAGGTTGATTTTACAGTAGATGAAAAAAATAGAACAATTCTTATAACTGAAGAGGGAAATGAGCGAGCTGAAAAGCTTTTTGAAGTAGATAATCTCTATAGCCTTGAAAATGCAGTATTAGCCCATCATCTAGACCAAGCACTTAAAGCTCATCATCTATTTGAAAAAGATGTTGACTATGTTGTAAAAGATAACGAAATAGTTATAGTTGATGAATTTACAGGAAGATTAAGTGAAGGAAGAAGGTTTAGCGAAGGACTTCATCAAGCACTTGAGGCAAAAGAAAAAGTTGAGATAAAAGAAGAATCACAAACTTTAGCAGATATAACATTTCAAAACTATTTTAGGCAATACAATAAACTAGCAGGGATGACAGGTACTGCGCAAACTGAAGCGACAGAATTTGCACAAATTTATAATTTGGAAGTTATAACAATCCCTACAAACTTGCCTATGGTAAGACAAGACAATAATGACTTTATCTATAAAACAGAAGATGAAAAATTTAACGCAGCGATAGAAGATATAGAAGGTTGTCATAAAATTGGTCAGCCTGTTCTCGTGGGTACCGCTTCTATAGAAAAGAGTGAGGTATTGCATTATTTACTTAAAAAAAGAAATATTCCACATACTGTTTTAAATGCAAAAAACCATACAAAAGAAGCTCAAATCATCATAGATGCTGGTAAAAAAGGAGCTGTTACGATAGCTACAAATATGGCTGGTCGTGGTGTTGATATAAAGATATCTGATGAAATTAAAAAACTAGGTGGCTTATATATCATAGGAACAGAGAGGCATGAGAGTAGAAGGATAGACAATCAGCTTAGAGGCCGTTCTGGTCGTCAGGGAGACCCTGGAAAAAGTAGATTTTATCTAAGTCTTGAAGACAATCTTCTAAGGATATTTGGTAGTGATAGAATCAAAAATATTATGGAAAGATTAGGGATAGAAGAGGGCGAACATATAGAATCAAAGATGGTAACAAGAGCAGTTGAAAATGCTCAGAAAAAAGTAGAAAATATGAACTTTGAATCTAGAAAACACTTACTTGAGTATGATGATGTTGCAAACGAACAAAGAAAGACGATATATAATTTTAGAAATAATCTACTGGACAAAGAATACGATATAGGCTCAAAAATAGATGAAATTAGAAAAGAGTTTGTGCAAAGTCTTATCTTTAGAGCTGAAATCTTTGATGGAGCACAAAAAGAAGATTTTGACATAGAAAAACTTGCATCTATAGTAAACGAGGAGCTTCAAGAGGATTTTAGAGTCGAAGATCTTCAAAATTTGGAATTTGATAAATTAAGCGAAACTCTTGAGGAGTTATTAAAAGCAAATTATGATGAAAAAATGTCTGTTGTAGATGACGAACAAAGAAGAGAAATAGAAAGAGTTCTATATCTTCAAGTTCTAGATAATGCTTGGAGAGAGCATCTTTACCAGATGGATATACTTAAAACCGGTATCGGACTTCGTGGATATAATCAAAAAGACCCATTGGTTGAGTATAAAAAAGAGAGTTATAATCTTTTCGTGGAACTAGTAGAGGAAATCAAATTTGAAAGCTTTAAAACACTATATATAGTG
>JALUXT010000022.1 GCA_027013245.1 Campylobacteraceae bacterium | reverse complement strand
CTGTTAGAGGTCAAAAAACAAAAACTAATGCGCGTACACGAAAAGGTAAGAAACGAACCGTCGGCGCAAAAGCTAATTAGAGTCTCAAAGGGAAACAGATGGCAAAAAGAAAAGTAGCTAGAAAAAAGGTTGTTAAGAAAAATATTGCAAAAGGTGTAGTATATATCTCTGCAACATTCAATAACACTGTTGTGACTGTAACTGATGAGATGGGAAATGTTATTGCATGGAGTAGTGCAGGCAGCCTAGGTTTTAAAGGCAGCAAAAAATCAACTCCATATGCAGCTCAACAAGCAGTTGATGATGCATTGGCAAAAGCAATAGAACATGGAATCAAAGAACTAGGAATCAAAGTTCAAGGTCCAGGGTCAGGTCGCGAAACTGCAGTCAAAAGTGTAGGTGCATATGAAGGAATCAGGGTAACTTTTCTAAAAGATATTACCCCACTACCTCACAATGGATGCAGACCTCCAAAAAGAAGAAGAGTATAAATCAAGGTATCTTATTGATACAAATATAAATAAATAATTTTATTGTTTATGCATTAGATTAGGAGAAAAAATGTCGAGATATAGAGGACCAGTTGAAAAGCTTGAGCGAAGACTCGGTGTAAGCTTAGCACTTAAAGGCGAGAGAAGACTTGCTGGTAAAAGCGCACTTGATAAAAGACCTTACGCACCAGGACAACACGGTCAAAGAAGAACAAAAGTAAGTGAATATGGGCTTCAATTAAAAGAGAAGCAAAAGGCGAAGTTTATGTATGGTGTTTCTGAAAAGCAGTTTAGAAGACTTTTTTCAGATGCTAACAAAACTGAAGGTAACACAGGAACAAACCTTATATTGTTAATTGAGAGAAGATTGGACAATGTTGCTTACCGTATGGGTTTTGCAACAACTAGAAGATTTGCTCGTCAATTAGTAACTCATGGACATATTTTAGTAAATGGAAAAAAACTAGATATTCCTTCATATAGAGTTAAAGCAGGCGATAAAGTAGAAGTTCGTGAAAAATCTAAAAATAATCCACAAATTGTTCGTGCGTTAGAATTGACAGCACAAACAGGGATAGTTCCATGGGTGGATATTGACACAAGTAAATCTTTTGGTATTTTCACAAGAATACCACAGAGAGAAGAAATAGTTATTCCGGTTGAAGAGAGATTAATCGTTGAGCTTTATTCTAAATAATAAGGTAGGTAGCATATGAAAAGTATTAACACATCAGCACACATGCCAACAGAAATTGAAGTAGAAAATATTTCTAAAAATAAGATTAAAATAAGTGCATATCCTTTTGAAGCAGGTTTTGCAATAACTTTAGCTCATCCACTTCGAAGACTATTGTTTAGTTCAACCGTAGGTTGTGCACCAATTGCTGTAAGAATTGAAGGCGTAACTCATGAATTTGATAGTATCAGAGGAATGTTGGAAGATGTAGCGCTTTTTATAATAAATCTTAAAAATATTCGATTTAAACTTAAAAATGATGCAGACAGAGCAGTACTTAACTATTCATTTACAGGGCCAAAAGAGATTAGAGGGGTAGATTTAAATAGTGATGATGTAGAAATTGTTACACCAGATAACTACTTCGCAACTATCAATGAAGATGCTGAATTAAACTTTTCAATTATTGTTGAAAAGGGCATTGGGTATGTTCCTAGTGAACAAATTAGAGAAGATGTAGATGCTGGTTATATTGCACTTGATGGTTTCTTTACACCAGTAAAAAAAGCTGTATATGAGATTGAAAAAATATTGGTTGAAGATAATCCAAATTATGAAAAGATAGTTTTTACTGTTGAAACTGATGGGCTTATAACTCCAATCGATGCTTTTAAGCACTCTATGGAAGCTATGTATGCACAAATGTCAGTATTTCAAGGTATATTGGATATAAAAGTGGAAACAAATGAAGTAGAAGTTGAGACAAGCATGGAGTTTGGTAAATTACTACAGAGCATAGAAGATTTAAATCTAAGTGCTAGAAGTTATAACTGCTTAGATAGAGCAGATATAAAGTATATAGGTGAATTATCATTGATGAGCGAAGTTGAACTTAAAAACTTGAAAAATCTTGGAAAAAAATCCTTAGAAGAAATCAAACAAGTTATGGAAGATTTAGAATTTCCAGTTGGTTTTGAATTTTTAGAAGATTCAGCAGAAGTCTTAACAAAGAAAATCCAAGATTTAAAATCTGAAACGAATGAGGGCTAAGCATGAGACATAAGCATGGATATAGAAAACTAGGTCGTACTTCAACACATAGAAGTGCTCTATTAAAAAACCTAGCGATAGCAATTATAAAATATGAAAAAATTGAAACTACAGAACAAAAAGCTAAAGAGCTTAGAGGATATGTAGAGAAATTAATCACAAGAGCAAGAAAAGGTGATTTTAACGCTCATAAAGCTGTATTTGCAGCTTTACAAGATAAAACTTGCACCAAAAAACTTGTAGAAGAAATTGCACCAAAATATGTGGATAGAAATGGTGGTTATACAAGAATAATCAAAACAAGAACCAGAAGAGGCGACGCTGCTTCCATGGCATTTATAGAGTTAGTATAGTAATACAAATCTTATAAAGGCTGAAGCTTTTAGCTTCAGCCTTTATATTTCACTTCACCGCTAAATATACTCTCTAACTTGATAAGTTTAACACAAAAAATATTATCTTTAATAATTCAGTCGCTTTTAACCATATATTTGAGAAAATAAGAAAAAATATTAGGATAAAGCATGTTACCCTTTAATGATGAAGAATTATTACCTGCAGTTGAAAAATCTTTAGATAAAGTCAAACCAATGTTAGCTTTAGATGGTGGTGGACTTACATTACTCGGTGTTAAAAATGGCATCGTCTATGTGCAATTACAAGGTGCATGTCATGGATGCGCATCTGCTTCACAAACACTTAAATATGGTATAGAACGACAACTCAAAATCGATATACATCCTGAGATAGGTTTGGAAAATATACCTTTAGGCGCTGAGTTTAACATAGAGGCGCTATAGAGTATGAAGCTGAATGTGACCTTAGGAATAGATAATTTTTACAAAAAAGATTATGATGCTGCATTATTGCAATTTTCTATTGCTCTTCAAATTGACCCAGATTGCAAAGAAGCAAAATTAGGAGCAATACTTGCAGATATGGCAAAAGAAAAAGAAGCAGAAGCAGAAGCTTTACTTGAATATTATCTACTTTTAGTTGAAGACGACCATGAAAATAGCGAAAATGTAGTAGAAGACATTATAGACCTTATAGATAATAGCACAGAGTCAATATATAAGTTAATAGACTCAAAAGAGTTAGAGTTTGCAATCAATGAGGAAAACGGTATTGAATACGAAGACTTTATAAAGCACATTAGACAAAGAGGAAGTTTTACAAAGGCATTTGAAGATATCATGTTTTCAACCAAAGTGATGATTTCAAAAAAAGAAGATTTTGTTGATTTTTTAGAAAAATTGATTGATAATGGTTATGAGGAGATGTCTTTGAGCTATCTTGAGAGTGCTATAAGTATATTTCCTAATGACTCAAAATTACTTTCTCTTGTGAAAAAAGCAGGAAAAAGTTGATAATTAATATAAAAGATAGACTTTCATATGAGTTTATAACAGACAATTCGAAAGAGTGCAATAAAAATGGTGCATTTCTTTTGACAAAGTTAAATGAGAGGTATTTAAATGATGCCAAAAACAATGGATGTGTAAATTTTATATCAGCAGTAGAAGTTTTAAAGATACTAGGCTTAAACGAAGGCATTAGTATTATTGGGATTACGGGAACAAACGGTAAAACAACTTCAGCGGCTGCACTGTATTCACTGCTATTAGATTTAGATAAAAAAGTAGCTATGCAAGGCACTAGAGGTTTTTTTATAAATGAAAAAAAAGTCACCAAAAAGAGCTTAACAACACCTACAATATTAGAAACAATAAAACACTTAAAAGACGCAAAAGAGCAAGGCTGTAGTTATTTCATAACCGAAGTAAGCTCACATGCTATAGTGCAAAACAGGATAGATGGATTAAATTTTATATTAAAAATATTTACAAATATTACTCAAGACCATCTTGATTTTCATAAAAGTTTGGAAAATTATATTCAAGTGAAAAGTAGCTTTTTTGATGATGAATGCAAAAAACTGATCAATAAAGATGATACAAAGATAAGATATAATAAGAAAAATTGCATGACATATGGTGTCGAAAATCCATCAACTTATAAAGTTTTAGCTTATGCACTAGACGATGGTATAAGTGCTGCAATCTCAAAGATAGAAAAAGTTTATGAATTTTCTAGCCCATTACATGGTTTTTTCAATCTATACAATATCCTTGCTGCAATTGGAGCAGCTGATATGCTAGGAATCGCTCCAATGCAAGAGATTTGTGACAAGGTTAGTAATTTTGCTGGAGTAGAAGGCAGGATGGAGATTGTGAGTGATAATCCGCTTATCATAGTTGATTTTGCTCATACGCCTGATGGCATGCAAAAAGTGATGGATAGTTTGAAAAACAAAGATATAATAGTGGTTTTTGGGGCAGGAGGGGATAGAGATAGAGATAAAAGAGCAAAGATGGGATTTATCGCTTCAAAATATGCTAAAAAAATCATCATAACGAGTGATAATCCTAGAAGTGAAAATCCGCAAGAGATAATCAAAGAGATATATGAGGGTGCCAAATATTCTAAGGCACTTAGGGTAGAAGTTGATAGAAAAAAGGCGATAAGTGAAGCTATAAAATGGCAAGAAAAAGATGAAGTACTGCTAGTTTTGGGAAAAGGTGATGAGACTTATCAAGAGATAAACAGAGAAAAATTTCCATTTGATGACAGAATTGTAATAAGAAGTTTAATAGGAAAGATAAGGTAAAATAGATGACATTTGATATGCTATATAGCAAAATTCATAGAGCAACAGTGAGTGATGCAAATCTAAATTATGTGGGTTCCATAACAATTGATAAAGATTTAATGGACGCGGCAAAGTTAAGATTTGGACAAAAAGTAGAGATAGTAAATATCAACAATGGTGAAAGATTTAGCACTTATGTAATCGAAGGTACTAGAGGAAAAAAAGATATTTGCTTAAATGGCGCAGCTGCTAGAAAAGCAGAAATTGGAGATAAAATTATAGTAATCGCATATGCAAGTATGAGCGAGATTGAAGCAAATGGTTTTAAGCCGTCAGTTGTATTGATAGGTGAAAAGAATAATATAGTAGAAATTAGAGATTTTGTAGGATAAATTATGTTTGAAAATATGGACTTTTCTAAAATGGGCGAAATGCTTGAGATGGCACAGAAGCAAGCAAAAAAGATGGAAGTAGATGCAAATAATAAAGAGTTTACCGCAAAAAGTGGTGGTGGACTTGTAAAAGTAAGTTTAAACGGACATGGTGAAGTTATCGATTTAAACATAGATGATTCTTTACTTGAAGATAAGGAATCTTTGCAAATTCTACTTATGAGCGCCATAAATGATGGATATAAAATGGTAGAAGATGATAAAAAATTTGCCGCCTCGCAGATGCTAAGTGGCATGGGTGGATTTAATAAATAAAGGATTGCTATGAGATATCTACTAAGCTTTGTATTTGCGATAAATGTGTTGTTTGGAGCTAGTTTTGTTTATCCAAATTTTAAACAATGTTACAATAAAAATCTAAAATCAGTTGTATATTTCAGTGATACAAAAGCTATTGCAATCGCAAAGCATTATGCTGTTAGCTACTCTAAAAAGAAACCCTCGTATCCATATGTGAAACATGATCCATTTTTAAATTTATATCTTTTTTATAGTCCAAAAACATTACATCCAGTTAGGTTGAAAGATACAAAGTACCTAAGTTTGGGCGAATGGTTGGCGAGTATGGATGAGGATTCATTATATGCTGGTAACTTTGCAAAAAGAGGAGTTGGCTTAGGTGTCTATTTTGAACAAAATTCCAAGACACCACCAAACAGTATGGTGACTTGTCTTTGTTGTGATGTTTATGGCTTGGGTGTTGGAAATAAAAAGTTTATATCTTCAAATTTATTAAAAAGATTTTTAAATTCAACTGAGATCTTTTACGGGGATATTGGAGCTAGATTTGCAAAAAAAGGCAGAAAAATAGTTGTAGCATCTATTGACCCTATGCACTCGAATCAAAAACTAAAAATCGGAGATATTATCGAGAAAATAGATGGTAAAAAAGTTAGAAATTTACAAGATCTAGAAAATAAGATACTATTTACTAGAAGAAATCAGAGTGTTAAGTTAAAGTTTTTTAGAAAAAATGCCTTACATGTAGAAGATATAAAAGTTTTCCAAAAAGTTGGTGGTGGAGAAGCTGGAGATTCATTTTTGGAAGCAAAAGGTATGTATTTTGATAAAAATTTAAGTATCAAGAAGATTATTAAAGGCTCATTTGCAGATAAAAATGGATTGAAAATAGGAGATAAACTTTTGCAAATTGGCAGAAAAAGTGTAAAAAACCAAAATGATGCTAGAGTGGTATTTTCAAAAACTAAAAAAATGATTCGTTTGCTTTTTGCAAGAGGTGGGTCACAGTTTTTTATAAAGGTGGATAAGTGAGTTCGAAAGAACAATTGTTAAAAAATTTTGAATTATATGTTGAAAGAAAACTTCCGAGAGTAGAAGGTTACCATCCTTATTTTCAAAAAGCTCTTGGAGAGATATTGTTAGCTGGTGGAAAAAGATTTAGACCACTGCTTATCTTAAGCGTAGTTGATGCAGTTGAGCCTTTATTGATAGAAAATTCCTACCCTGTAGCTCTTGGACTTGAGATGCTTCATACCTACTCTTTGATACACGATGATTTGCCTAGCATGGATAATGCGCGGCTAAGAAGAGGACATCCGACGCTACATGTAACTTATGATGAAGTGACTGCAATACTAGCAGGTGATGCACTAAATACCGATGCTTTTTATAGGATTTCAACAGCGCCACTTAGTGCTTCTGTGAGGATCGAACTTGTTGAAATTTTAGCCAAAAATGGTGGTAGTGATGGCATGGTGATAGGTCAAGCAATTGATTGTGAATTTGAAGATAAAAAACTAAATCTCAAAGAGTTAGAATTTCTACATGTAAATAAGACTGCCAAACTAATAGCCGCATCTTTGTTGATGGGAGCTGTTATATGTAATTTGGATGAAAAGAGTAAAAAATCTATATATTATTTTGGTTTAAAACTTGGTCTTTTATTTCAGATTCAAGATGATATTATAGATGCTACGATGAGTGAAAAAGAAGCAGGAAAACCTACAGGAAATGACGAACACAAGAATTCATTTGTAAATCTTTTAGGGCTAGATGGTGCATTGGCATATAAGGCAGAGGCACTAAAAGCTTTACATGTGGAGTTGGAAAAATTAGATAAAAAACTAGCCAATAGGCTTGAAGTTATAGTAAAGGGATATTTTAATGGATGATTTAGAGATGCTAAAGAAGCAAGCGGATACGATTAGATTTTTGTGTGCAGATATGGTGCAAAAGGCAAATAGTGGACACCCTGGAGCCCCTATGGGCTTGGCTGATATAGTTACGGTACTCAGTAAGTATTTAAGACATAATCCTAAAAATCCAAAGTGGCTAAATAGAGATAGGTTGGTTTTTAGTGGTGGTCATGCTTCTGCTTTGATTTACTCATTTTTGCATTTAAGTGGATATGATTTAAGCTTAGATGATTTAAAGAATTTTAGACAATTAAATAGCAAGACTCCTGGACACCCCGAATACGGACATGTCCCTGGAGTTGAAGTGACAACAGGACCATTGGGTCAAGGCGTGGCGAATGCAGTTGGTTTTGCGATGGCTGAAAAGATGGGCGAGGCTAAATTAAATAGTGAAACTACTAAGATAATAGACCATAAAGTATATGCCCTTTGCGGTGATGGCGATTTGGAAGAGGGTATCAGCTATGAAGCTTGTGCACTGGCAGGTCATTTGGGACTTGACAATCTAGTTATGTTTTATGACTGTAATCATATCACGATAGAGGGAAATGTTGGCTTGGCTTGGAGCGAAGATGTCAAAAGACGATTTGAAGCACAAGGTTGGCAAGTTTCAAGAATTGATGGCAATAACTATGAAGAGATAAGTGAAGTTTTACAAAATGCCAAAGAACAGACAAAACCATATCTTATAATCGCACATACTATCATCGGAAAAGGTGCTGTTGGCTTGGAAGGTTTGAGCGAAATCCATGGTGCTCCATTGGGTGAAGAAGTGATTAAAAAATCCAAGATAAAAGCTGGTTTTGACCCAGATAAAAAGTTTTTTATAAGCGAAGATGTAAAAGCTAGATTTGGGTGTGCAGTTGAAAAAGGTGATTTATATGAGAGGGAATGGAATAAACTTTTAAGTGAAGCTCCTTTGGTTGAACAAAATGAAACTTTAAAAGCATTGTTAAATCCTGACTTTTCAAGGATAGATTGGCCTAGTTTTGAAGATGGAAGCGGAGTTGCTACTAGAGATAGTAATGGTCAGATTTTAAATGCCATAGCTCGTGCAATTCCTGGTTTTGTTGGAGGAAGTGCAGATTTAGCACCTTCAAATAAAACTAATTTAAAAGATATGGGTTACTTTCCGACAGGCAGAAACATCCATTTTGGTATTCGTGAACACTCTATGGCTGCTATCACAAATGCTATAGCCTTGTATGGACTTTTTAAACCTTTTAGTGCGACATTTTTTATATTTAGTGATTATTTAAAACCAGCAGCTAGACTTTCGGCTCTTATGGGAATCCAAAACTTTTTTGTGTGGACCCATGATAGCATAGGAGTTGGCGAAGATGGACCGACACATCAGCCTATAGAGCAATTAAGTCAATTTAGAGCAATGCCAAATTTTTATACTTTTAGGCCAGCAGATGCTAGTGAAAATGTAGCTTGTTGGAAAAAAGCACTTAGTATGAAAAATTCTCCATCAGCATTTGTGCTTTCTCGTCAAAAACTCGTAACTTTGAAAAAAGGAAAAGTAGATTTTGGAGAGGTTGCAAATGGAGGTTATTTGGTTAGAAGACGAGAAAATGCAGTCTTGACTATCATGGCAAGTGGAAGTGAAGTAATGCCAGCTCTTCAAGCAGGTTGTCAGCTTGAGAGTGCGGGCATAAATGCAAATATACTCAGCGTTCCTTGCTTTGATTTGTTGGTTGAGCAAGATAAAAGCTATATCGACAAAGTTATAGACCCAAGTACAAAAGTTTTAGCCGTAGAGGCTGCTAGTGGGGTTGAGTGGTATAGATTTGCAGATGATTTTCTTGGCATGAGTACATTTGGAGCTAGCGCACCCGCTGGATTGTTATTTGAAAAGTTTGGAATTACTACCAAGGGCATAAAAGAAAGAGCGTTCGCTCTTTTGGGAGAAGAGTATAAAGAAAGCGAACCAAAAGGTTGTAAATTATCAAAATAATAGGATTATTAGGTGGCATGAGTTGGGAAAGCAGTGCCACCTATTATAAAATTATAAATCAATATACCAACATCCTCTTAGGCTCACAAAATAATGCTAAGTCCATTATGGTTACAGTAAATTTTGATGAGATAGAAAAACTACAACACGCAGATAAGTGGGAAGAAGCTGCACAAATCTTGATAAAAGCTTGTAAATCTTTACAGAATGGTGGAGCTGATTTTATAGTAATTTGTACCAATACTATGCATAAACTTTTACCGCAAATCGCTCCAAATATAAAGATTCCCTTTTTACACATCGCACAAACTACTGCAAAAGAGATTGTAAAAGACGACATAAAAAAAGTTTTACTTCTTGGTACAAAATTTACTATGCAAGAAGATTTTTACAAGCAAATCTTGCAAAACCATGACATAGAAGTGGTTATTCCAAACCAAAAAGATATGGATTTGATTCATAAAGTTATCTTTGATGAGCTTTGTCTTGGAAATATAAAACAAAATTCAAAAGATGCCTTTATCGATATAATCAACAAGATACCAGATGTAAAGGGCGTTATATTAGGCTGTACTGAAATTGGAATGCTTATTAACCAAAATGATGTTGATATCAAAGTATATGATACAACAGTCATCCACGCAAAAGAGGCTGTAAGAATGGCGGTATCATAGTGAAAAAAACTACGGTTATATTTGACTTGGATGGAACCTTACTTGACACTTTGGAAGACATTGCTATTAGTTCAAACCATGTGTTGGAGTGCTTTGATAAAAAGCCAATTGAAGTGAAAAAATATAGATATTTAGTAGGAGAGGGTGCTTTAAAATTGATGCAAGATATCTTGCCAGATGCTTGTAGTGAAGATGTTAAAAAAGCACTAGGCTTTTTTGAAAAACATTATGCTAAGCAATATGATAAAAATACAAAGCTATATGGCGGAATCAGTAAACTCTTATCCTTTTTGCAAAAAAGAGGCTACAAGATGGCAATCTTGTCAAATAAACCAAACAGTTTTACAAAACTTTGTGCTATAAAATATCTAAGAAATTGGAACTTTGATGCAGTTTATGGTATCCGAGATAATATACCTAGGAAACCTGACCCCGCAGGTGCAAAAGAGATTATGAAAGAGTTACATGTAAAGCCCCAAGAGTGTCTTTTTATGGGGGACACTAAGATAGACATGATAACTGCTAAAAGTGCTGACATAGATTCTATTGGTGTTTTGTGGGGTTTTAGAGGTATAGATGAGCTAGAAAAAAATGGTGCAAATCATATAGCAGAATCACCGGAACTTGCTATAAAGTTAATCGATAAAATTTCATAGCCGATAAACTTTAGATGTGATTTATCGGCTATAATTACGCATTTTTAAATGCCAGCTTCCTCTCTTCTTTGGAGCAATTCCCATTTTTCATTTACAGCTTTTTGCATTTCATCTATGATATGTTGATTTTCTTTTTTAAACAAGTGTTTAAATCTTCCCTGAACTCCTAGATAATCTCTAACAGGAACGATATTTCTAGGTCTATAAGTGATAGTTAGTTTGTGACCATTTTCTATCTCGTATAATGGAAAAACAAGTGAATCGGTTCCTAAATCACTGACATCTATAGTTTGATCTGCTGGAAATTTCCATTCAGTCGTACATGCACTCATGGCGTTGATATAGACAGGTCCCTCAGTGCTGAGAGCTTTTTGATATTTTTTAACCATATCTTTCCATTTGTTTGGAGCGACTTGAGCAACATAAGGTGCGCCGTGTGCTGCCATGATGGCTACCATATCTTTTTTGTACCTTTTTTTACCATAACTTACTCTTCCAGCTGGAGTTGTAGTTGTGCTTGCTCCTCTTGGAGTTGAGCTGCTTCGTTGACCTCCTGTATTTGCATAGACTTCATTGTCAAGGCAAACATAAGTAAAGTCATGACCTCGTTCAACTGCGCCACTTAGAAATTGAAATCCTATATCATAAGTCGCACCATCACCACCAAAAGCTATAAATTTAACAGGTTTATCAGGCTCTTTAAGCCTCCCTTTTCTTTTGAGCGTTTTGTACATAGCTTCAGCGCCACTTGCCGCAGTTGCAGCGTTTTCAAAGCCTATATGAATCCAACTCGCATCCCAAGAAGTATGAGGATAAACAGCCGTGCAAACTTCCAGACAACCTGTTGCATTTGCTATGACCAGGTTATCATCCGTACAGTTCAAAAGCTCTCTAACGAT
The DNA here is from genome assembly GCA_027013245.1 of Campylobacteraceae bacterium. GTDB lineage: Bacteria > Campylobacterota > Campylobacteria > Campylobacterales > Sulfurospirillaceae > JAADIZ01. Next base: position 8,664 of record JALUXT010000022.1, on the reverse strand, counting down.
GATAGAGTGCGCACATCCTGGACATAAAAGGTGAGCACCTTCAAATCTATCATTTGATGTCGAAAATTGTTTTAAGTTTTTTATAATTTTACTCATCTATCTACTCCTAATTGAAAAAAGAGAGCTTAGGGCCTCTTAATCCACTAAATTGTTGTAGTGGTGTTACAAGTTTGCCACTATCTGCATTTCTTTTGATATCTCTAAAAATCTCTTTTATATCTTTTTGCGTCATATCTCTTCCACCAAGACCATAAATATAATTATTTATGATAGGCCTATTGTCGCTTTGATACATAGCACCACTTATTTCATTGTAAATCATTCCAAGCGTTCCACCAGGCGCGCTTCTATCAAGCGTAGCTATCGCCTTTACATCTTTTAATGCTCTAGCGACTTCTTTAAGAGGAAATGGTCTTATAGCTCTTGTAGCTACGACTCCAGCTTTTATGCCTTCGCTTTCTCGTAAATTTTTTGCAGCTTGCACAGCACTTTCAACAGTGCTACCAAGTGCTACTATAGCTACCTGGGCATCTTCCATCAAGTAGCTTTCAACAAGATTGTATTTTCTTTTGGTTAGTGATTCGAACTCTTTAAAAACATTTTCTATGGTATCTTTTGAGTCCATCAAAGCCTTGTGTTGCCTTGCTTTAAATTCAAAATGCCAATCTTCTTCAGTTTGAGCACCATAAGTTACAGGCTTGCCAAAATCAAGCAAAGGATTTACTTCTTTGTAATCACCTATAAATTTATAAGCTACTTCATCTTGAAGTGGTTTTACATTTTGTGCAGTATGCGAAGTTATAAAACCATCTTGATTGACCATTACTGGAAGTCTGACATTTAAATCCTCAGCTATCTTAAATCCCATAAGCATCAAGTCATAAGATTCTTGGGCATTAAAAGCGTCTATCATAATCCAGCCAGCATCTCGTCCAAGATACATGTCAGAGTGGTCACCATTTACATTTAGTGGAGATGCAAGTGCGCGATTTACCAAACCCAAGACTATAGGCAATCTCATGCCACTTGCTTGGTATAAAACTTCTATCATCAATGCAAAACCTTGAGAACTAGTGGCAGTTGCCACTCTTCCGCCAGCCGCAGCCGCACCAACGCAGCCACTCATGGCAGCATGTTCGCTCTCAACTAAAACAAACTCACCATCTATATAGCCATCAGCTAAAAATTTTGCATATCCGTGAACTGTTGGAGTTGATGGAGTTATCGGATAAGCCGCAACAACATCGATTTGTGCTTGTCTCATAGCTTGTGCAAAAGCCATATTGCCATCCCAAACTTCTACTTCTTGTAATTTTAATTTTTCTGCCATTACTTTTCCTTCTTCTTTTTCTCTGGCCACTGTGACAACGCAGTATCATTGTCATCATTTTCAAAAAACATTATAAGTGATTTTGGATTTGTCGGGCATACTTCCGCACAAATTCCGCAACCTTTACAATGGTCATAATCAATTCCAAGCATATCCTTGTCTCTAGCTACTATCGCAGTATCCGGGCAAAATACCCAGCAATTTTGACAATCAATACAAACATCTTTATTGAAAACTGGTTTAAAAACTCTCCAATCAGCAACACTTGCTGTGTAAGAGTTTGTTTTTGCATAATTTCTTTCTTCTTGTTTTAACTTAACTATATCGCTGTTCTTATCTTCAAATGAAGGAATAACAGCTCCAGCTTCAAGTTGGTCCCATCCTAAAAATTCCATTTTCATTCCTTCTTATTTGACTTCGTCATATGCTCTTGTAATCGCAGACATATTTGCATCTATTATTTTTTGTGGAAATTTGGCTAGAACTTTAAGCATCGCATTTTTAAAGTAATCTAACTCAAACATTCCAGAAACCTTCATCAAAGCGCCAAGCATAGGTGTATTTGGTATAGCTCTACCTATGGTTTCCATAGATATTGTCATACAATCCACCGTATAAACTTCTTTTCCCTCTAATTTCGGAACTAACTTTATAAGCTCTTTTTTATCCATGTGAGTTGTCACTATGTATTTGGTATTTTCCTTTTCATGTGCTGTTATATCTGCTGAAAGTACTAGAGCAGGATCAATCACAAGAACATAATCAGGTGCCATATATTTTTCATGGTTTATGATAGGCTTATCATCTATTCTATTATAAGCTGTCATAGCAGCTCCTCTTTTTGCTGAGCCATAAAAAGCAAATGCCTGTACTTCTTTTCCTGTGTTTGCTACAACATCACCCAGTCCTTTGGCTCCAGTTACTGCACCTTGTCCGGCACGACTATGCCATCTTATTTCTAACATACAATCTCCTTGTTGAGTTATACTCATCATATCTCTAAGCACTATAAATAGGGATTTTAAAGATATAATGAAAATAATGAGACAAATTTCCTCTTATTTTATGAAAAGATTGATTAACTTATGCTTAAATTGTGTAAAAGTAATGTGAGATATAATTAATTTTATTATGTTCTGGTATAATTCCGTTTTTTAAGGATTTATATGAAATTTCAAACTACAAAAAACCAAGAAAATTACTTTTTATCACAACCGCATCAACCATTTTTTACCCTAGGGATTGTAAATTCTGTGTTATTTATGTTGGTTTTTGCACTTAGCTATAAGGGTGTTTTTTCTTTACATGTAAGCGTGCCTTTTTTTCATGCATATTCTTTGATATTTTTGGTTTTTACAAACTTTTTTATAGGTTTTTTGTTTACTACCTTTCCTAGATTTACGCAGGGTGAAGTGATAAAAAAAGCTTTTTATATTAAACTTTTTTATGCAAATACCATAGGTACTTTGCTTTTTATGATAGGTGTATTTACATCTGAGATTTTAGTGATTTTTGCTATGGTTCTTTTATTTGTATCACAAATTTTTATGGTTTTAAAACTTCGTGATATATATGCCAATAGCCGCACACAAAACAAAAAAGACCCCTTTTGGATTTTAAATGCCCAGTATTTCGGCTTAGCTGGACATCTTTTTTTATAGCTTCGATTTTAGGTTTACTGAAGCTTGATATCGCCATTAGCATCTCTTTTTATATGTATTTAATATTTTTAACATTTAGCGTGGCACAAAGAATGATACCTTTTTTCTCTCACTCTGCAGAGCCAAAAGATGAAAAATTTATAAGCATAGTTTTTATACTCTTTCTCGTAAAGACTGGTTTGGTAATACTGCAAGATATCAGTTATATCAAAGGCTTAGAAATTGTCATTGATTTAATTATCGCTATATATACCATAAAAGAATTTTTAAGATGGAAGTTGCCTATGTTTAGCTCGCCTGCAATCTTGTGGGTATTGCATCTTGGACTTTTTTGGTTGCCCGTTGCATTTTTTATGTCGGCCATTTCTAATGCTATTGAAATATTCTTACATGTAGATATGTATTTTCTAAGTATTCATCTTTTAGCCCTAGGTTTTTTAACTACTGTATTTATTGGTTTTGGCACAAGAGTAGTGCTTGGACATTCAGGGCAACCACCACATGCCAGTAGTTTTGAGAGAAATGTTTTTTTATCTGTGCAACTAATAGTTGCATTAAGAGCATTATATAGTGTAAATGTAGCATTTAGTTGGAATTTAAATTTTTTATTTGATATAGCATTTACTATATGGTTGTTAGTCTTTATAATATGGGGATATAGATATGGAAAAATTTTAATATTTAACAAATAAAAAGTTATTTTTGGCTAGAATAGGACAAAAATTATAAGAGGGTTATAAAAATGTTGCTATTGACTCCTGGACCGACTCCTGTTCCAGAAAATATTCGTTTGGCTATGAGTGAGCCTACTATCCATCATCGTACTCCTGAATTTGAAGAGATTTTTAAAACCACAAGAGGGCTTTTGAAAAAGATGTTTGGCATGAGCGAGGTTTTGATGCTTGCGAGCAGTGGAACTGGCGCTATGGAAGCTAGCATTTTAAATTTGTGCAAGAAAAAAGCTTTGGTTGTAAATGCTGGCAAATTTGGTGAGAGATTTGGTCTTATCTGTGAGGCTTATGGGATTTCACATGTAGAGTTAAAATACGATTGGGATACGCCTTGTAGTGTCGAAGATGTTAAAATCGCACTTCTTAAAGATAGAGAGATAGATACTATCTGTGTGCAGATTTGTGAAAGTGCTGGAGGTCTTAGGCACCCTGTAGAAGAGATTGCAAAAGCGGCAAAAGAGATAAACCAAGATATCAAAATCATAGCTGATGGCATCACTGCTGTTGGAGTGGAAAAAATCGACGCTACAAATATAGATGCTTTGATTTCAGGTAGTCAAAAAGCATTTATGTTACCTCCTGGATTATCAATGATTGGCTTAAGTGATTATGCTGTAAAGTGTATAGAAGAATCTTCTGTAGGGTATTATTTCAATCTTGCAATTGAGCTGAAAAAACAGAAGCAAAATACCACAGCATGGACTGCTCCTACGACTTTGATTATAGGATTAAAAGCTGTTTTAGAGTCAATTGAAAAAGATGGATTAGAGAAACTTTACAACGATACGGCAAATCGGGCAAATGCTTCACGAGAAGCTTTGAAGGCACTTGGTCTTCATATATTTCCAAAAATCCCAGCAAATTCCATGAGTGCTGTTTTAGATGATGACGCAGCTAAAATAAGAAAGATTTTAAAGCAAAAGTATGGCGTAAATATAGCTGGTGGTCAAGAACATGTAAAAACCACCCTTTTTCGCATAAACCACATGGGGATTTTTGAAGGATATGAGACACCTTGGACATTAAATGCTATAGAGTTAGCACTTGATGAGCTAGGTAGAAGAAAATACGATGGAACTGCAAACAGAGTTTTCTGTGAGCAGACATATAAGTAGGTAAAGATGATATATGAACACGAGATTCCTGTTGGAAGTAAGCTTTACTTTGGAAAAAGTGCAAAGCTAAAAAGAGAGATAGAAAATAGCGCAAGCCAGATTTTTGAAAAAGAGGGTTTTAAAGAGATAGTTACTCCTTTCTTGTCTTACCATCAACACGGAAATATAGCAGAAAAAGAGCTTATAAGATTTGCAGATGGCGATAACCATGTGCTCTCTCTAAGAGCTGATAGTACGATGGATGTTGTTAGGCTCATGAGTAAAAGATTAGGACGAAGCATAGCAAATGATAAGTGGTTTTATATACAGCCTGTTTTTAAATTTCCTAGTCTTGAAGTAAATCAAATAGGTGCGGAATTTGTAGGTGCAAAAGATTTATCATTTGGCGTGGATATAAGTTCGAGTGTTTTTGATGATTTTGGACTTTCGCCATTGTTGCAAATTTGTAATATAAATATACCAAATATGATAGCTTCAAAATTTGATTTAGATATCGCTATATTTGAGCGAGGAGAAATACAAAAGCTTTTTGCCCTTGGTGTTTCTTGGCTAGACAAGCTCGTTAAGGTTGAAAATCTTGAAGGTTTGGATGAGGTTATAAACGAGGCTCCTCAAGACATAAAGAGTGAGCTTATTAGCATGAAAGAGATGGCTGCAAAGATTGGCTATGAAAGAGTTGTTTTTTCTCCATTGTATTATGCTAAAATGAGGTATTATGACGGATTGTTTTTTAGATTTATAGAAAAAAATCTAACTTTGGGACTAGGTGGAAACTATGCATGTGATGGAGCTAAATCAGCAGGTTTTGCACTTTATACAGATGCGATTATAGATACAATATTAAAAAAATAAAAAGCGAGATTAAGATAATGTCTAAGGCAGATTTAATAGTAGGAATTCAGTGGGGAGATGAGGGAAAAGGCAAGATAGTTGATTTGATGGCTCAAGATTATGATGTGGTATGTCGCTATCAGGGCGGACACAATGCAGGACATACTATAGTTGTCGGGGATAAAACTCTAGCACTTCATCTGATACCCTCAGGTGTGCTAAATGCTAATGCCATAAATATCATAGGAAATGGTGTAGTTATATCCCCTGAAGCTTTGATAGAAGAGATGCAACAATTTGGAAGCTTAAAAGGAAGACTTTTCATCAGCGATAAAGCACATATGATACTAAAACATCATATCCTAATCGACCAAGCAAGAGAGAAACTTCGAGGTGCAAAAGCTATCGGCACAACTGGTAGAGGAATAGGACCTGCTTATGGAAGCAAGATAGAGAGAAGTGGTCACAGGATGGGTGAACTTAGAGATACTGAAAAACTAGCTCAAAACTTGATTGATTATTTTACTACATATAGAGCAATATTTGAAGCGATGGGTATAAAAACTCCTAGTTTTGATGAGCTTAAAGTTGAGCTTGATATGTACGCTAAAGAGCTTTTGTCTTTCGTTGAAGATACAACTGCTTTAGTTTGGAAATCACTAGATGAGCAAAAAAGAGTATTGCTTGAGGGTGCTCAAGGAACGCTTTTGGATATCGACCATGGAACTTACCCGTTTGTTACAAGTTCATCTACTATAAGTTCAGGTGCATGTATAGGTTTGGGATTAAGCCCAAAAGACATAGGAAATGTAACAGGGATAGTCAAAGCATACTGTACTAGAGTAGGAAATGGACCTTTCCCTACCGAGGATTTTGAAGAAGATGGCAAAAAACTTGGTAAAAATGGACATGAATTTGGCACAACAACAGGAAGACCTAGAAGATGTGGTTGGTTTGACGCAGTTGCTGTGAAATATGCTAGCCGCATCAATGGTTGTGACCAATTATCTTTGATGAAATTAGATGTTTTAGATGGATTTGATAAAGTAAAAATTTGTACAGCTTATGAGATTGATGGTAAAAGAGTAGAAACTCTTCCTCAGTCGCTTGAAAATTTAAAGCCTATATATGAAGAATTTGATGGATGGAATGGCTCAAAAGGTGTTGATAAATATGAAGATTTACCTTCAAATGCTAAAGCTTATGTCAAAAAGATTGAAGAGATAACTGGAACAAAAGTTGGTTTGATTTCTACTGGACCTGATAGAAAAGAAACGATAATATTATAGAATATGTCAAAGATTTTTGGTAAAATTGCCAAAGTAAATAAGCAAAAAGTACAAAAAGTCGAAAATGAGCTTTTTGTACTTAAGTCAAACATAAGAGTGATAGAAAATAAAATAAAAGATATATATATAGATATCGATCAGCTAAATATTCCTAAAAATGGGGAAGCTAGAGAGTTGATGCTTTTTCAAGAACAAAGAAAACTATTAAATAACCAAAAAAGTAGAGATCAAAGAGAGTTAAATGTTAAAAACTTGGAACTTGCTAACAAATACCAAGAGTATAAAAAAGCAAAGATGGAATTTGAGAAGATAAAATACCTTGAAGAGCAAGAAATTATCAAAAAAATTGAAAAACTTAAAAAACAAGAGCAGAAAGATTTGGATGAAATTTCCAATATGCTTTATAAAGGATCGAGAACTTGAAAATATTATATTTGATTTTGATATTGATGAATTTTTCTTATGGAGCTAGTGTGGATTGCACTCAAGTTTTTGAAAGCAGAAAGAGTGAACTCATAAAAGAAGTAGATAATATCGATGAAGCAAGACAATCATTTGAGGCTCTTAAAGCTGCGACAAATTCACTTTTTGATAAGCAAAAAGCAAAGATGTTGAGCGATCAAGAGGCTTTAAAGCAAAAGAGGGACGAGTTAAATAAGGAGCAAAAACAAATAGAAGAATTGATAGCCAAAAATCAAAAACTGATAGACACTATAAAAGGTCTCAAAACTGATAAAATAACCCAGACTTACACAAAGATGAAAGACTCAGCTGCTGCGAGTGTTTTTGAAAATCTCTCTACAAATGAAGCTTCTTCGATACTTTTTACACTTCCTGCCAAAAAGATTTCAAAAATTATGGCAAAGATGGATCCAGTAAAAGCTTCTAAAATCACAGTAAGATTGCAAGTTGGGCCACCATTTGACACAAACCAAACAAAAAAATAGATGGATTTTTTAACAACTCTAACATTTTTAGGTGCTATTTTCATCTTTATGGCAACTCCAGGACCAGGTACTTTAGCTGTTGTCTCAAGGGCTTTGGGCTCTGGATTTATACACGCAATTTTTATGTCAATAGGTATGGTGCTTGGAGATATAATATTTTTACTTTTGACGATACTTGGATTAAGTGCCCTTGCCACTAAATACTTTAGCATATTTATAATTATCAAAATAATAGGCGGACTTTATCTTATATACTTAGGCTTTAAAATTTTTACAGCAAGAACTTCTCATTTTGATACTAGCGCAAAGAAAAGTTCTAGTTATGTGAGTGATTTTCTCTCTGGTTTATTTATAACTTTAAGCAATCCAAAAGTGATAGCTTTTTATGTAGGATTTTTACCATCCTTCATTGACCTCTCTTCTTTAACTCATAAAGATATGTTGTTGGTGGTATCTTTAGTTTTAGTAACTCTCTTGAGCATTCTTCTAAGTTATGCCTACTTTGCATCAAAGGCAAAAGAAGCGATAAAAAAACCAAAAACACAAAATATTATAAATAAATTAGCAGGGAGTGTTATGATTTTAGTAGGCGGCTTTTTATTGGTAAAAACTTAAATCACCTTATCTTTTCGTTTATCCTTAGGTGTAAAACTTCTTGATTCAAGAAAAGCTAAAGTATGTTTTTGATAAAATCTAAGCATTTCTTAAAAAAGTCAACTATAATTAATAAAGGAGAAAACTAAAACCAAATAATTAGTTA
>JALUXT010000021.1 GCA_027013245.1 Campylobacteraceae bacterium | reverse complement strand
TACAGGCTATAAACAAACTATACAAAAGATAAGCGTAAGGTTAAATATATTTCAAAAAATCTTTGCGATAGTTTGGATATTAGTTTCACTATATGCCACTTATTATCTTGTATTTACTAAAAATATCTTTATATTATGAAAAAAAGCTATATATGGCCACTAATCAATAGAGTATCGCATGTTTTATTGATACTCTTTTTAGTTGTTTCATATTTTAGCGGAAGTTACAAAAGATTTTTAGATTATCATGTTGCATTTGGGTATGCTATGTTTGTGCTATTTTTGTTTCGCTTTGTTTGGGGTTTTGTGGGTCCAAAGTATTCAAAATTTAAAGATTTTGATTTCAAGGCAAAAGATTTAGTGTCTTACATGTCATCAGTTTTTGTTAAAACAAAAGAGTATATAGGGCATAACCCAGCCTCTAGTTATGCGATTGTTGTTATGATGATTTTAAGTTTTTTAATCACGATTTCAGGTGCACTTGAGCTAGGAGTCGAAAAAAACCATGGCTTTTTGTCGTTTTTGCATGTTTCGTATTTTTCATATATGGAGCCCATAAGTAAAGTGCATTTGTGGTTGGTGTATCTTTTGATAGCGGTGGTATTTGCTCATATAACTGGAAGTTTGATAGATAAATTTATCAAAAAAAGCGATGCTATTGATTCGATGATCTGCGGATACAAACAGATTAGTAAAAAGATAGATATAAAGCTTAGCCTATTTCAAAAAACTTTTGGAGTGACTTGGATTTTAGTTTCTTTATTTGCTCTTTTTTATATCTTTTATGCAAAAAACAATATGCTAGTAAAAAGTGCAAATATAAAGCAAAATTATGCACTACAAAATCCAGATTTTGCACAAGAGTGTGGAGATTGTCATATGGTTTATCCACCGTTTTTACTTCCGAAAAAATCATGGACAGTTATGATGAAAAATCTTGATAACCATTTTGGAGAAGATGCATCACTTGATAAGGCTACAAATTTGTCAATTTTGTCATATTTGAAGGCAAATAGTGCGCAAAATTCTAAACAAGAGAGTGCATTTAAGATTTTAAAAAGTTTAAAAGACGATAATAGTGTAGTGATTGCTGTTACAAAGACACCTTATTGGGAAAAGATACATAAAAAGATAGATTCAAATATCTTTAAAAGCAAAAGAGTAAAAAGTAAGGCAGATTGTAAAGCTTGTCATAAAAATATAGAAAATGGTTTGATAGAGGATAACTTGATAAAAATACCATCTTTGAAGGGATAATTTTGAAATTTCTAATTGCAATTTTACTTTTTTTTACTTTATTAAATGCAGAAGGAGAAAATCACCATTTTTATAGTAAAGACTTGACCTATCTACACCTCACCCAAATACAATCCAAGCAAATGAAAAAGGTTTTAAAAGAGTATAGAAAAAGCAGAAAAATTTACAGAAAACAAAAAGAAAAAATATCAAAGCTAAAACAAAAAGAGTTTTTAAATGAAAAATTTGATGTTGAAAAACTAAAACGATTAGATGAAAAAATAAGCACACTAACAGCGGTTACTGAGATAAAATTTTTACAACAGATACATAAAATTCTCTCAAAAAAACAGAGAAAAAAGTTTGTACTATATATGAATGAATGGGATAGCGAATGAAAATCATGCTTATAGAAGATGATTTGGAGATGCAAGAATTACTCAAAGATTATCTTGGAAATTATGACTTTAAAGTTGATGCATATGAAAAGCCACTAGTTGCCATGGAGCAGCTTTTTAAAAGTCCTGATTATAGCGTTGTGGTTTTGGATTTGATGTTGCCACAGATGGATGGTTTTGATGTGTGCAAAAAGATAAGGCAAAAAAGCCAAGTTCCAATCATAATCTCAAGTGCTAGGGGAAATATAGGAGATAAAGTGGCTGCTTATGAGTATGGAGCTGACGATTATCTAGCAAAACCTTATGAGCCAAAAGAGTTGATTTTAAGGATAAATGCGATTTTAAGAAGAGCAGAGGTGCGACCAAACATAAGTAAAATAGGTGAGTTTGAAGTAAATGTTTCAAAGATGGAAATATCGCAAGACGGACAGGCTTTGGTTTTTACAAGGATTGAGTATGAAATATTTTTGTTATTGCTTAAAAACAGAGAAAAGATTTTATCAAGAGAGGCAATCGCACAGTTTTTGGGGAGTGAGCATTTAAGCATAAAAGACAGGGCAATTGACATGCATATAAGCAACATAAGAACTAAAATTTTCGATGATCCAAAGTCTGCAAAATACATAAAATCAGTTTGGGGAATAGGATATAAATTTATAGGATGAGTATTTTTAAAAAAATTTTAATCCTCTTTTGCATCAGTCTAACGATATCTTTTTTTCTCTTAAGTAAGATAAATCAAATCACCAATGAAAAAATCCAACTAGTATATAAAGATAAATATATAGAATCATCAAGAGAGTTGCTAGGTTATCTCGTAAATGCAGATTTAAAGACTCTAAA
>JALUXT010000020.1 GCA_027013245.1 Campylobacteraceae bacterium | reverse complement strand
ATCATCTTCAAGGTTTTGAATGCCAATTGCAAGAGCATTTAAAGGTTGTCTCCATTGGTGAGCAATAGCTCCTATCATTTCTCCCATGGCTGCAAGTTTGCTTTGTTGTTGTAGGAGTTTGTCTTTGTGTCTTAAGTCATTTAACTGCTCTCCAACTCTTTTATCTAAGTTTTTATTGATATGCTTTATATAATCCGCACCAAATTTTAACTTCAAAGCATTTTTAACTCTTGCAAGCAACTCTACATCATTAGTGATAGGCTTTCTTATGTAGTCATTTGCTCCGGCTTTAAATCCATCTTTTAAAGTTTGCAAATCACTTTTAGCAGTCGCTAAAATAATAGGTATATCTTTATAATTTTTATCATTTTTTAAGATCTTGCATACTTCTATACCATTAATATCTGGCATCATTATATCAAGAATGATAAGATCATAATTTCTACTTTTAAGTTCTTGCATAGCTTCTTTAAAGGTAAAAACAGATGTTATATCTTCATACCCATCATCTTCCAAAAAAGTCTCTATAAGTTCCTGATTATCCTCATTATCATCTATTATCAATATTTTTGCACTGTATATCATACTTTCAGCCTTTTAAAAACTCTTTTATAAGGGATTCTAAATGAGATCCTTTTTTGATAACTTTTATGTCTCTTTTAGATAGTAACTCTTTATCCTCAGCAGTCAAATCTTTAGCACTTACTACAATTATTTTAGTATCTTTAAGCTTGCTATCGGCTTTAGTTAACTCTAAAAAATCAAATCCACTTAAATGTGGCATCATAAGATCCAAATAGATTATATCTGGGATATATCCGTCATGTATCAAAGATATGGCTTCTGCACCATTGCTTGCTTCTTTGATATTTTCTACATCATTTTGGATATATTCTGTGATAAGTTCTCTTATCTCTGGTTCATCATCAACAATCAAGGCATATTTTATAGTTTTAGAACCAAAATATTTAGCAAATATATTTTTTATATCCTCTTTTGAAAAAGGTTTTACTATGCAGTCTAAAGCTCCAAAAACTTTAGCTTTTGTTTTATCTGAAATATTGCTTATCAATATCACAGGAGTATCAGCTACACCGTCGCTATTTTTTAATTTGCTTAAAAATTGCCAACCATCCATTTTAGGCATCATTATATCAAGTGTTATCAAAGAGGGCTTTAATTTGTTTGCTTTATCCAAGCCATCTTCCCCATTTACAGCTGTATATATCTCATATCCCTCTTCACTTAAATACGCTTTTAAAAGCTCTCTTACATCCTCATCATCATCTATAATCAATATAGACTCAATATCTTGTATTTTCTTTATCTCTTCTTTGACTTCTTGCATTTTATCTTTTTCTTCTATTTTGGTTTGATTTAACAAAGGTAATGAGAGTGTAAAAGTCGAACCTTTTCCCACCTCTGAAGTAACTTTTATATCAGCATTTAACATTGAAGCCATATTCCTTGATATCGCGAGTCCCAAACCTGTCCCGCCATACTTTCTTGTCGTACTTCCATCTGCTTGCATAAATGCTTCAAAAATTTTATCAAGTTTATCTTTTTCTATACCTATGCCGTTATCTTTTACAGATATTGCTATATGATTATTTTTTTGTTCTATTATTACACTAATTTCACCGGTAACTGGTTCTACAAATTTTATAGCATTTGATATAAGATTGACAATAATCTGTTTGAATTTTTGCTCATCCAGATTTATATAAAAGATATTTTTATCCAAATTATTGATAAAAGTAAGCTTTTTTGAATTGTTTGCACTTTGGGGAGTCATCATATCGAGAATATTTTTTATAGTCGAGATAATATCAACTTTAGTGATCTCAAGCTCCATTCTGCCAGCTTCAATCTTACTAAGATCAAGTATATTGTTGATTAGATCCAGTAAATTCAAACCGTTTCTGTTGATCTTTTCAAGCTGACTTAGCTGCTTCGGCAAAAGATTACCTTTTTTATTTTTTTGTAAAATATTGGAAAATCCTATGATAGAATTTAGAGGAGTTCTTAGCTCATGCGACATATTGGCAAGAAATTCAGACTTTAGTCTATTGGCTTCTTGTAACCGCATATTTATATCTTTTAAAGCGATAGATTGCTTTTGGATTGCTATGTATGAGACAGCATTATTTAAAGCCTGTACAAGCGAGTTGATATATCCACCAAGATATGAATTATTTAAAATAGTATCTGTTATGGAAGCTATAGCAACAACACCTATCTTTTTATCCTGAAATACAAGAGGTATGATTTTGATATATTTCAATTTTGCTACATATATTCCGGTATCTATAGCCAAAGTTGCATCATCATTTATATTTTTTATAAAAAATATTTTATTCTCTTTAAAGGCTTTTTGTACAATACCTCCATTTGAAACACTAAAATAATTATTATTAAAAATTGTTTCATCTACAGAATATTTTGCCAATACCCTTAAACTTTCTTTTTCATCTGTCATATAAAATACACCGACTTGAGCATCGGTTATATCTATGATATGCTTTATGGATTTGTGAGCTATGTAACTTATATCTACCGAGCCAAGCTCACTAAGATAATGGTTAAAATCTTTTAGTCTTTGTTGCTCCTCTTTTAAAACTTTATTTGTCTCTTCGAGTGAAAAAGTTTTCTCTTTGACTTTTTGCTCAAGATGATTTTTATATTCGCTCAACTCTCTTTTTTTATCTTCTAACTCCTGTATGGTATTGATCAGTTCATTATTATATTTTTTTTCTATATATAGACCACATTCAAGATGCTTCATATCCTCTATAAGATTGTAAATATATCGTCTCTCTATGATAGAGCCGTGTTGGGGAGCTATGAGATTTATATCAAGTTTTTCTATCTTTCTTAAAGCATAATTAAATATATCTTTACTTGGCATATAAGCACTATGAAAAGCTTTTGCCTCATCAAAATAGTTTTCATCAGCATAAAATTTCCAAGACTCTTCCAAGCCACCGAAAATATCACCTGAAAATAGGACTTTACTCTTTGGCTCATAAGTTACAAAAGCCCCGGGAGAGTGGCAGTATGGAGTAGTGATAAATTTCAGAGTAAGTCCTGTTGAAGTATTTAACTCCAAATTATTTGCATCTATCTCATAATATGAAGAGGTAACAAGATAGTGCTTGATAAGAACTGTCATTCTTGAGTGTGTTACTATCATCAAATCTTCTCTATCGATTACTTTTTCTATCTCAGGAATAGAAGCAGCAAGGTCAGGGTCTTGATGGTGCAAAATGATATACTTTATATCTTTTAGATTGATTACCTCTTTAACTTTTCGCACTACATCTTCAAACTCCAGCATACTTCCCGGATCTATCAGGATAGACTCTTTGCCATTTTTTATAAGGTAAGGCAGACATTGAAAAGGATCATTTTCTAAATATGTCCCTACCCAATAAATATCTTTTGCTATCTCTACAGCTTTATTGAAGTTCATTTTTTCAACCTTAGTAAAGTTTCAATCTTTTGCATCAACTCTTCATCATCAACTATGGGTTTACTTATATATTCATCAAAACCCTTTTGCAAAAACTTCTCTTTATCCCCCACCATAGCATGAGCTGTCAATGCCACAACAGGGATATTTTTACACTCTTCATCCTCTTTTAAACACTTCAAAACTTCCACTCCATCCATATTTGGCAAAGATATATCAAGCAGTATCACACCCGGCTGCTCTTTTTTTGCCATCTCTATACCATCTTCCCCATTATCACTACTAACGATATGATAATCATCCTCCAAATAAGACTCAACAACAGCCAAATTATCCTCATTATCCTCTATAACCAATATCTTTTCCAAAAAATATCCTCCTAAATAAGATAGTGCTAAGAAACCCTACTCAACACCCAATCCTAAATCCTCATTACTATTTACTGATATTATATCATATTTATAAAAAATCCTCTTTTAAATTATGCTTGAGTGATTTTGATTTTTTTATGAGTTGGTGGAGTATTTGCTCTTTATTTACACTGTTTTGCCATTTGCATATAGTGCGTAACATCAGTTATCTATTATAAAACATTATGTTTCTCTTAATTATGAAATATTTTATAATTATACCAAAAAAGTTAAAAGCCTCCGTCTCAGGAGTTAAGAAAATTCTAAATCCTACTCACTATTTGTTACTAACTCTTATACCAACCATTAAGAAATTTCAGCTTTCATTTGATTTATACTTTGTAAAAAATGATCACAATTCATTTGATATATTTCAACAAGCTTTAATGCTTTTTTTATATTTTCTTTACCAAGGATTGATTTTGTATTGATAAGTGTTATAATAACCTTAAGTATTCTTTGCTCTTTTGTTTCTGGGCTTAATGTGCCTTTTATCATATCTGTAAAATTTTTATCAAACATCCATTTTTTAAAAAGTATGGAAGCAAGAAGGTATCTGTCCATGCCAAAAAGTTCTATTTCGGCTTTTGTATTACCTTTTGCTTTAATAAGTTTTTTAAATTTTTCTGTTATATTTTCCTGCATTGCCCAGTATATCATCAAAATCTTACCATTTTCCATCAAAAATAGTGCCGATAAAGTATTTTTTATATCAATATCTTTTTTATCTTTTATCCACAAATTGCCAAATTTTACTCTGCTAAAACAGATTTCATCAAAAATATTTTGTGTGATACCGTATATATTCAAATCAATACTGAAATTTTTCCTAAGTACAACAGCCATGATGATACCTCTTAGTATGGTTGTTCCAAGCAAAGTTGTTGCTTGATGGATAGAGGAGACTTTTGTTTTTAGGGCATAAAAAGGTGAATTGACCAATTTTAGTATATTGGCTGAAAGTATGGAATCTTTTTCGATGATAGAACTAAACTCAACCATATCTACCTCATCTTTACCAAATAAAAGTTGGATCTTTTCTATATTTTTAGGAAGATTTGGTAAATTTTTGGGTAATTTCACTGTTATGTTCCTATGATGGTATTGCAAATCATTTTTGAATCTTTTTTATTAAAAATTCCAACGATATCATCAGATTCTCTTAAATATTTTACTATTTTCACATCATCTTCGGCTGAAATTATATATACAGGGATATTTATATTTTCTCTATCCATAAAATCAATAATTTCTGAACTAATGCCATCTATCAGGAAAAAATCAAGAACCATTTTATCATATTTATTGTTTTTGAGTAACTCTTTTGTCTTTTTTACGGAGTTTGTTAGAGTTATATTAAAACTATCTTTCAGTGATTCCATAAGAAGTTTAGCATACTCTTTTGAATCCTCAACTATGAGAATATGTTCTAAATTTTGATTAATTTTATAAACTTCTACACTTGATAAATCGTGCTTTATAGGAAGTGCTACAAAAAAGCAACTACCGTTTCCCTCTTCACTTGTTGCCCAAATTCTGCCACCATGCAAATCTTCAACTATTTTTTTAGATATAGACAATCCCAGTCCAGTTCCTTTTGCAGATGATTGCAAAGAATTGTCTATCTGTGTAAATGGAGTAAACAGTTTTTTAAGAGCTTCCCCACTCATTCCAACGCCTGTGTCACAAAATGCAAGAAGATATTCATTTGTTTCTTGTGAAAACGATATTTCAAATGTTATTTTTCCATTTTCTGGTGTAAACTTTATTGCATTTGAGAGTATATTTATGATCACTTGTTTTATAAGTTGTTGATCTGCAAACAGACTCAGTGAAATATCTGTCGGCATCAATAGTTCGATATTTTTCTTTTTTACCATTGGCGATATGACGATGGATACTTCTTGAATAATATCTGACAAACAAAAAACAGTTGGTTTAAAAGAAATTTTTCCTGCTTCAAGTTTTGCAAAATCAAGTATTGTATTGACAAGGCTCAAAAGATTGTTTCCTGCTATGGAAATTTTTTCTATGTAAGGAAGCAAACTTGCAGGCATATCTTTTCTGCTTTGAAGTATCTGAGAAAACCCTATGATAGCATTTAAAGGAGTTCGTAATTCATGACTCATATTTGCTAAAAATACATCTTTAGATCTGTTTGCCGTCTCAGCTCTATCAGCCAATTTGACAAGAGCAAACTCTTTTCCTTTATTTTCAATAGTAACTCTTAAAATCTCAAGATATACATTTAAAGCATCTATGATAAATGTTTTATATGGAATTTGTTTGAGTGTAAAAGAGACATTAACAACTTCATTTTCAAGTAAAATGGCTTTGGTGACATCACCTTGTAGTTTTTCTTTTCCAATACAATATGACTCTATACTCCATTTGATTGAATTATTGATGGATTTATCAATAATTTCATTTAGAAAATTAGAAAATTTTTCAGGATTATCGTATGGTATATATGAAATGTCATTTATCAGTTTATTAAAATTATATATAAATCTCAAACCGGAATTTATAGTTAAAAACATTAGAGTAGAAGTTTGTTCAAACGGTTTTCCTACAAGCTCAAAGAGTTTGTTTGAGATTTTGTTGATCTCTTGTTCCGTTTCTGCACGATTTATATCATTGTCATAAATCATTTTTACAAATTTATGATATTTCACATGATAGTGCTGTATCTCTTTTATACTAAGGTGCATTTCATCCTCTTGTGAAGTAACATCCTGCATAGTTTGTAAATATTTATCAAACTTACAATCTTTAACATCATAGCTTGGTAAGTTTTTATTTGGTTTTATATGAGATTGATTAGAAAGCACTTTTTTCAAATTCAAATTTTTTTCTTTGTGATATATTAACATTTCATACAGGATTTCAAGTATATCGACCAAAGTGGTAACTCTTTCCTTATTCTGCTCTTTTTCTCTCATTGTATTTATTATGATAAATTCAGCCATATGTATAAATTTAAAAGTTACTTTTAAATGTTTTTGTATATGGTGATTAACAGAAGATAAATCTAAAATAACTTGGCGAAATATCTCAAAAATTGCTGTGATATAATAAATATCAACTTTATAATTTGTTGTTTTATAAGCTTGAGAAATTTTGTATATAAACTCTTCGTTAAAATCATCCAAAAAGAGTATTTTTATAAAATCTATTCTTACTCTTTTTAGTCTTGGTATTTCATCTTTTTTGAGCAATTTTGCATACTCATCTATAGAGAGTAGATAATCATAAAACCTGTCAACTATCAAAGTTGCAAAAGATTCGATATATTCTGCTGCTCTTTTTCTATCTTTTAAAATATCTTCTGTTATACCAAATGTTTTTTTGATTTGATTTAAAGTTATCATTTCACACTCCCCTTTGGAAAATATAGATCAAAGCAGCTACCTTTGTTTATTTCACTTCTTACTTTGATATATCCGCTATGTAATTCCATAATTTTTTTTGATATAACAAGTCCCAAACCTGTACCTTTGATAGTAGATGATTTATGTTTGCCTACTTGTACAAAAGGTTGAAATAGATTGTTTAACTGCTCTTTTGGAATGCCCAGACCTTCATCGCATATAGAAATAATATGAAAATATTCATTGCTATCATAAGAAATTAATACTTTGGAATTTACAGGAGAAAACTTGATGGCATTGGACATAATATTTATAAAAACTTGTTTTAAAAGTTGCTTATCACCTTTTAGTATAGCATTGTCCATATTTATTATATTGATATTGATCGATTTTTGATGTGCAATAGTTTCTAAAATAGTTGCAGATTCTTTAAATATATCCTTCAGTTGCAAATCCTCTATTTGTAAATTCATCTTGTTTGCTTCCATTTTACTAAAATCAAGGATATTGTTTACAAGATTTAAGAGGTGATTGCCTGAAACATTTATTTTTTCTATAAAATTTTTCATTTGTTTTACATCTAAATTATTTGCTCTCATAAGTATTTGCGAAAACCCTATGATAGAGTTTAAGGGTGTTCTTAACTCATGACTCATAGTGGATAAAAAAGCATCTTTTGCCCTTTTTGCTTCTAAAGCTTTCTCTTTTGCATATACAAGCTCAGTAACTTCAGAAAAGGAGCATATTATAAATTCATCCAATTCAAGCTTTATTTCTCTGGCTTTTAAAGAAAATATCCTTTCTCTCTCCTCTTTATCCATCATAGCAACAAAAAAAGTTTTATCTTGATATTTGACGATATGCTCTATCCAGCTTTCCCCATCAATTTCTCTACCAATAAATTCCTCTTTTTCTATAAAAAGCTCACATATACACTCATGCTTGGATCTAAAATCATCAATATCTTTATAATTAAACAGTTCAAAAAATTTCTTATTTAATGAAATTGCTTGATGACCTATTTGCGTCAGCAACACAATATTATCCTGAAAGTTAAAAATGGCTTCAGCTCTTTGTTTTTGATGTTCCAACTCTGTAAAATCATTTCTAATAGCAACATATTCTGTTATATTATTATCTTTGTCCAAGATAGGAAAAATTGTAGCATCTACATAGTAACTTTTGCCATCTTTGGTCAAATTTTTTATATTACCTTGCCATACCTCTTTTGCTTTTATAGTTTGCCAGAGATCTCTAAAAATTTCTGATGACACATCAGGATGTCTTACAATATTATGAGGCTTGCCCATAAGTTCATTTTTTGTATAGCCTGACATCTTACAAAAATTTTCATTTGCATAAGTTATATATCCTTTTGTATCTGTTTTTGAAACTATATAAGAGTGTTCTATCGCTTTTAAATATTGGTTAAGATTGGCTATGGTATTTTCTTTTTCATTGGATTCTCTCTCTAACTTGGATATAACATTATCAACTAAATGAATAAGAGCCGTAGTGGAAAGACTAAGTCTTTTTTTTGTATTGTATGTTAAGTTTTTGTGAATTATTTTTTTATTTTCAGAGAGTACAAGCAGTGTCGAAGTGATATTTAACATTTCATATCTATTTTGACCACTGTACAATTCCCCATAAGTAAAAAATCCTACTGTCGGGGCAATTTTTGAGAGTGGCTTAAGCTCCATCTCTATATTTTTGCCAAGAAAAGTTTTTCTTGCTATACAAGAATATACAAAAATACTTTCTGCCGGAATCATTTGACACTCTTGAAATATTTTTTGACTCTCTTTATCAAATATAGCAGTACTTGCTATGGCAAATCTAACTTTTGTACCCTCTTTTATCTCACCGGCAAAGATCATAGTTTCATTTTCTACTGCTATGATAGAACGAGCTATTTTTAAACCATCTTCTTCAAAGACCAAAGGAAATTCTATGGCAGAGTCTGGAAGATTTTTAACTACATCTTCACCAAAATACTCTTTGTAAATATCCTTTACAGGTTTATTGTCTATCTCATAAATGATATTTTTATCAGCTTTTGTTATGGTTAAAGGGATACCTATGGGTTTCCAAGATAAATTATATGTAGTGTTTACGATAAGATCTTTACCACTAAGAGCAACTGCTACTGCACCATTTTCAAAGATTTTTTCTCCATCAATCAAAAAAGTTTTTTTAAAATTACTATTATCTCCAGCCATACCTCCGCTAATGATAACATTTTTCTTACTTTTTTGTTTTATCCCCTTTAGTATCGCTTCGCCGTTACACTTGATACCATCAGCAAACAAAATAATAGCTTTTGTTTCTTTCTTTATAAGTTTTCCTCCAAGTTTTCCTCCAAGTTTTTCAGATGAAATATCTGCTATAGAGTATGAAGAAAGCTTTGTTTTTTCAAAAAGAGAAAAAGATATGACAATCCGTTCCTCGTAAATTGCACCCTCATATATCTCGCCTGCTGTGGAAGTTCCGATAATGATGGCATTTGGAATACTTTTTTTGATCGTTGAAATAATCTCTGAGATAATTTTTATCTCTTGAATACCACTAAAAATTTGAACAAGCACAGATTGATACTCTTGTCCTACATCTTTTTTTATAAAATTTTTTAATCTCTCATTTGTGGTAAAAAATAAATTATAACTCTTCATCTAATAATCTCTCCATATCGTTTTATGGTATTTTCCAATTCTCCCATATCTATGGGTTTTGATATGTAAGCATCAAAACCCGACAATAGTAGTTTTTCTTTATCTCCCTGTACAGCAAAAGCAGTTATAGCAATAGTTGGAATAGTCAATTTTAATTCATTTTTAATCTTTTTTATCAATTCATATCCATCCATAACCGGCATATTTATATCACTTAAGATCAAATCAAAATTGCTATCTTTTCGCAAAAGTTTATAAGCTTCTTCTCCATTTTCAACAGTAACTATATCAATATCATCAAATAAAATCTTAATCATTTCAACAACTACTATCAAATTTAATTCTTCATCTTCTACTATTAACAGTCTCATCTTTCCATCTCCATTATATTTAGAATATTGGGTATTTCTTCACTATCCGGGAAATCTTCTTTTATTTTTAAAAATTTATCAATATTGTTTAAAAACAGTTCAAGAATTTCTGGATCGAAATGAGTTCCTTTACCCTCTTTCATAATTACCAAACTTTTTTCGATGCTAAAACCCTCTTTATAAACTCTTTTTGAAGATAGAGCATCAAAAACATCTGCAATAGCTACGATACGAGCATATATATGTATCTCATCACCTTTTAACTTTAAAGGGTATCCACTACCGTCAAATTTTTCATGATGCTGTTTTGCTATCAATTTTCCTATTTTTATAACTGGAAAATCATCAGAATCATCCAGCATCATTTCACCTATAGTGGTATGCTGTTTCATTATCTCATACTCTCTTGCCGTAAATCTAGCAGGTTTTAACAAAATAGCATCAGGTATGCCTATCTTGCCTATATCATGCAAAGGGGAAGCATAAAGTAGCAATTGCTCCTCTTCTTTACTAAAACCCAGCAATTTTCCAAGAAGTGCCGAATACCTACTCATCCTTTTTATATGACCACCGGTTTCTAAGTCTCTAAATTCACTAGCCCTACCAAGTCTAAGGGATATCTCATACTCTGTCTCTTTTGCAAGTTTCAATGCACTTTGTAACTCTTTTGTTCTAATTTCAACCAAATTATCCAAGTGTTTATTGATATTTGCCAACTCTTCTCTGGCTTTTTTCAATTTTGCATTATTTAGAGTTCTAAGCTTTAACTCTTCTATATCAATAGGTTTTGAAAGAAAGTCGTCAGCTCCCAACTTTAGGGCATTATACTTTTCTTCACTATTTGCCGTAACCATTATGACAGGAATGATAGAGAGTTTTTCGTTTTCCTTGATAATCTTTAAAGTCTCTTTGCCATCCATAACAGGCATCCTTATATCCAATAAAACAACATCTATACTTGTATCAAGCTTATCTATCGCCTCTTGACCATTTTTAGCCTTTATAAGCTCAATATTTGTATTTTCTAAAAAAGCTAACTCTATCAAATCAAGATTGAACGGTTCATCATCAACCGCTAAAACTCTAAATGTTTGCATCATTTTCCCTTATAATTGGTCTTACTCGCCATATCACACCATAAATCCTCCATAATTAAAGATTAAAGGGGAGTAGAGCCAATATTATCTACTTCTTATCTTATATTTATGACTTACTAATATACTTAAGTTTGGTGTATGATGGTAATATTATAGCAATATTTTGCTCAATTTCAACCCTAAGTTAGTCAATCAGTTTGATAAGGCATGCGTAGATGAATCTTGTTAAATCTATTTTTAAAAATTATTGAAAATTGAGATATAATTTCCACTCTATAAAATTAGCTTAAATTCTAACATCACTATTTTTCAATGGTACAGGCAATGGTTTAGAAAAGAGATAACCTTGTGCATACTCTATACCTATCTCTTTTAAACGAAGTGCCACCTCTTTTGCTTCAACAAATTCAGCTACATTTTGCATATTCATGCCTGATGTAAAGTTATGAATTGATTGTGCAATATGTAGTTTTTTTGTACTTGTTGCTATCTCTTTTATTATTGAAGCATCTATTTTGAGGATATCAACATCCAAGTCTGATAAATATGAAAAGTTTGAGTACCCTGTCCCAAAGTCATCTATTAGGATTTTGGAGCCGTAAGCATGTACTTTTGTAACAAAATCATTAATACGGCTATCATCCACCACCACAAGTTCTGTCTCAAGAAATTCAATATCTATTCTTTTTGCTATCTCTTTATCTGCATCAAAAAGTTCAAAAAGTGTATTTGTTATATTTTTGTTTGTTATATCTTTCATCGAAAAGTTGATAGAAAATCTCTTTGTGGGATATGCCTTAGCTACTTTTATTGTTTTTCTTATCATTACTTTCGTAATCTCATAATAATAGTGAGTCTTGCTTACCGTATCTAAAAAGCAGTATGGAGAAAGAACTTCACCAGAGGGTAAAATCAAGCGTACAAGTGCTTCATACTTTTCAATTTTCATAGTTTGCAGATTGACTATACCTTGAAAGTAGGGAACAATTCTATCTTCATTAAGAGCAGATTTAACCATATTGACAATTTCAATATTCTTCTTCCACTCCTTTTTAACACTTAGCTTTTCTTTATACTCTATTATACATCTATTTACATCTTTTTTTACAGCTTTAAGTGCCAAGTCCGCATTTTCAAGTAGGGGAGCAACACTATTTACTGCAATATTTACAGAGAGATTAGTGAGAATATTATCAATTTTAAAATTTTCATCTTTTATAGCTTCTTCTAAATTTTTACCAATTTTCATAACTTTATCAACTGATTTGTTTGTAAATATAACTACAAATTCATCTCCGCCAATTCTATAGAGAATCGTATTGGCAATATGAGTGAAAAATTGATTTAAGTACTTTGTGAATTTTACAAGTACTTTGTTTCCAAAATCATTACCATACACATCATTAACCTCTTTAAATGCTTTAATATCTATCAGCATTATAATTGCACTACTTTTTAAGTCTATTATATCTGCCATCAAAGAGCTTCTATTGTGAAGTCCTGTCAGATTATCATGAGTTAATGAATTTTCCATTCTTTGCAACATTATATTTATTTCATCATAAAGTGTACCAAATTCATTCTTTTTTATTGTTTTAATTCTATTGCTTAAAAAATTCTCATCTTTGATATTTTCTAAAAAGTTTACTAAAGTAAGTATAGGGGAGGTAAATTTATTTGCTTGATATCTTGATAGAATATAGGCTGAAAACAGCATAATAACAAGTATTAAAAAAAGAAAAGGCATACTATTTAAAAATATATCTTTTATAGTCTCTGTTTTAAAAATAAATTTAGCATATACGAGAAAAGTTCCTTTATAAAATACCTTACTGTAAAATTGTAACTTTCCATTTTTGACTGTAACACTTGCAAGCATATTTTTTTTAAATTTTCCACTATTGTGCGTTTCATTATCTTTAGAATATTGAAATAGTACCTTCCCATTTGTTTTGTAAAGAACAACTCTATATAAATTTTTAAAAGAGCTCAGTTGTGCTGTTACATCACTTGCTACAGATATGTCATTTGCATAAACAATTTTAGCAATATCTTGACCGATAACATGACTAATTGTCTTTGCTAAAGAGATATCTCTTTTTTGTTCGTTGTCCATATATGCTCCAATAAAAATCAAATAACCAGATAATATGGCTATTAGCACAATAGTAAGGATACCACGGAGCAACTCTTTTCTAATGGAGCCTTTATACCTTTTTAGCATTTCAAACTCTTTTTATCTTTTTTTAGATGGATCGACAATAGGAAGATTTTTATCATTAGCCCATTCCAACCAAGACCCCTCATATACTGAAGTTTTATACCCAAGTTTTTGCATTAACAAATCATCCAGTGCAGCATCAGCACCATCTTGACAATATATGATGATATTTTTATTTTTAGGTAATGATTTGTAAATTTTTTAAGTTCTTTAAAACTTTTTAGTCTGTTTCCTTTACCTGTTATTTTATAATTGTCTGACCCACTAAATAGTTTAGCAGTTGGTATGTGACCATATCTTTTAGCAACTGAAGTCTTACCCATATACATATCTTTTGACCTGCCATCCAAGATAGGTTCTTTGTTTTGTATTGCTATTAAAACATCTAATGTTGTTGCAATCATTTTATTATTAACTCTTGGGATAAATTCTACTGCTATTCTTTTTGGAGTTTTTTGAGATATTGGTAGATTATTTTTTATATACTTGCTATATCCATATCTTAATAAACTCTCATTCTTATGTCCAAGGACCTTAAGTACCCACACAGCCCTGGCAGCCCAACAAAATCGCCCATTATCATATACGACAACCTTTGTATTTGAATCAATTCCGGCATTGGAAAAAAGTTTTTTAAGATATGTTAATTTTGGCAGTCTTAGTGTTTTTGGAGTAAAAAAATCTTTCATAACAGGCATATTTACAGCACCTTTAATATGCCCTTTTTTATAAACTTCCTCTTTTCTTACATCTATAATAGCAAGGTCTTTATCGCTTAGATGTGTTTTTAACCAATCAACAGAGACAACAATAGGCATTTGCTTTTGTGTAACACCCGCTATTGTGATAGAAACACTCAATAAAATAAAAAACAATAATCTTAAATACATGCATTCTCCTTTTTATTATATTTAGACATTTTTCATTATATCTAAAGAAGTTTGATTTCACAAAGACTTCTCAAAATAAACCACCTGATTGCACCCTAACTCTTTTGATTTATACATTGCGATATCTGCTTTTTTCATAAGTCCTGTTTCATTATCTGCATCATCTGGAAAAATGCTTACGCCAACACTTGTTGTCATATTTAGTTTAATGCCGTTAATCACCCAAGGTTTTCCAAATAGGCTTACTGTTTTATCTATCAATGAGTGAAGTGCTTCTTTGTTTATATTTGTAAAAAGAAGAATAAACTCATCTCCGCCGATACGGGCAAAAATATCTTCAACTCTTATATTTGACAATACCCTTTTTGTAACTTCTTGAAGAAGTTTATCTCCCATATCATGCCCATAAGTATCATTTACCTCTTTAAAATGATCCAAATCTAAAAAGAGCAGTGCAAATTTGGCACCAGTTCTTTTTGCACTTGATATAACTTTTTTAAGCTCTTTTTCAAAAGCAAGTCTGTTAAGTATGCCTGTAAGTATATCTTTTGTGGCCAACTCTTTATATCTCTGCTTACTTTTTGCCAAGGCAGATTGAGATTTTTGTATCTCTTGAAGAAGTTTTTTTTCTTTCACAATAGCTTCATGCAAAAGTTTATTTTTATATATAATGGAGTTTTTATAACTCTCTTCTATGTATAAACCACATTTTAAATTTTCAAGGTTTTTTATTAAAGGTGCTATACACCTCTTTTTTATCAAAGAGCCATGCTGAGGAGCGATTATCTCTAAATCTAATTTCTTAAATTTTTCTAATGAGTAAGATAAAATATCCTGTGAGGGCATATAATCTTCATGAAAAAGTTTAATCTCTTTAAAATAGTTATCATTAGCCCAAAAATGCCAACTTTCTTCAAGCCCTCCAAATATATCACTGCTAAAAAGTATTTTATTTTCTTGATTGTATGTAACAAATGCCCCGGGAGCATGCGCATAAGGTGTTGTTAAAAATTTTAATAAAAAGTTTTTTGTATCAAGCTTGTAGTTATGTTCCTCAATATCATAATATGATGATTTTATTCCATAATGTTTGATAAGTGTAATATTTCTTGGATGTGTAACAATGAGCAAATCATCTCTTTGAATTACTTTTTCAAATGCTGGAATATTTGCACATACATCTGGGTCTTGATGATGAGCTATTATGTATTTTATATTTTTTAGATTAGTAATAGATTCTATTTTTGCTTTTACTTCTTCATATTCCATCATAGAACCAGAATCAATAATAATAGATTCATTTCCATCTACGATAAGGTAAGTATGGCATTGAAAAACATCATTTTCTACATATGTTCCCACCCAATATATATCTTTTGCTATTTCAATTGCTTTTGAATAATCATACATATTATTATTTTAACCTTTTTTATTTTCTAAAGAAACATTTATTTTGGTTTGGTACTTAATATATTTTTCATATCAACACTATGACCATGCTTTTCTGCCAATTCATCAAGAAGAGCAAAAAGTTGATTAGAGTGTTCCTCTGCTTCTTGAAATCTTGATAATATTTCTTCTTTTGATTGTTCCGATTTAGCCATACAGTTGCCATTTAATGTACAGTCAAGATTTTTATTAATAAGCTCATGATATGCTCTATGGTGCTTTTCTATCTTTTGAAAGCAAGGAAATGAACTAAAATATTTTTTTCCAACAGAATAATACCATTTACCAAATCCACAATGATTATAATCTTTTTTAAGTTCTTCAGTTACAGTTCCGTTTACAACTGCTGAATAGGCATTTGATTTAAATAAAATATGCTGTAATTTAAATGTTGATAGATATAAAGCAAAACTGCTTTTATTTGAATTTTTAGATGTACTGCTTAAATTTGAAGTAAAATTACTCATAGTAGATGAAAATTTTTCCATTGTATCACTTGTTGAATTAGCAATGTTACTCATAGAATTAGCATTTTCACTTATAGAACCTGATTGTTGTTGTAAGCTTTGGATAGTGATACTAATTTCGCCAGTTGCTTTTTGAGTTCTTTCTGCAAGTTTTCTTACTTCATCAGCAACAACTGCAAAGCCTCGTCCATGTTTTCCTGCTCTTGCTGCTTCGATAGCTGCATTTAAAGCAAGCAAGTTCGTTTGTTCTGCAATATCTTTTATGAGTTCTATTATGGCAGTTATGTCCGTTACATTTGTATCCATTTGCGCAATACCTTCTGTTGTATCAGCAATAAGCTCATTTAAAGATGAAATCTGTTCATTAGTTATAGAAACTGCTTTATATGTTTCTTCTGCTGATTCAGAAGCATTGGCTGTATCGGTTGTTACATTGGCAAAATTATCTTGTGTTTTAAAAATATCATTTGCTATAATTTCTAAATTACCCTTCATCCCTCCATTTAAAGTATTGAAAGTTGTTGACATTTGTCCCATAAGTTTATATTTTTCATTTGCTTTCATAGCATTTATAGCTTTTTGAATAGAAATTGCTGTCTCTTTAAATTCTCCATGTAAACCTGATGGAAACATAACTCTGTACATTTGTGAATGAGTTACTGCATTTATAACATTTCTTGTTTCACGAAGCACTACTTCCATTTGGTCAAGTGAATTATTTATTTTCCAAGCAAGATTTTCCAAAGGAGTCTCATTTTTATTAACAACAATACGAGATGCCAATTTTCCATTTTCAATATCTGTTAGTACATTATTAATCTTTTCCATTAATTCAGTTTCGTTATTATTATTTTTAGAAAAAAATCCCATTATTTCGCTCCCAATTGAAGTGCTGTTACCAATTCATCGTAACTCATCTTTTTTTCAGCTAAGAAATCAAATAAAAGTTTTTTTGAAGCCTCCATTCCGCCTGATCTCTCCGCATCTGCTAAAAGTTTATATACAGGTGTTATGGCATCTATCGCAGATTGAGGAGGTTTTCTTCTAACAGATGTGTAACTGATGATACTGCCACTATTATCTAAATCAGCAGTGATATAAGCAAAAACCCAATAGTAATCTCCATTTTTTCTAAGATTTTTTACAAATCCAAAAAACTCTTTTTTTTGTTGAACTAAATCCCATAAAACTTTAAAAGCAATTTTAGGCATATCCGGATGTCTTATTATATTATGGTTTGCACCAATTAAATCAGAAGCTTCATATCCTGACATTTCAGTAAAAATCTCATTACAATAGATAATTTTACCTTTTAAGTTAGTTTTAGAGACTATAAAATCGTTATCCCCAAGCTTTTTTTCATTATTCGTTATATTTTTAGGAGCATCACTTTTTGATAAACTTTTGTGAGACATTGTTTCAACCTCCGTATAATATAGTATAAAGATTATATCCCCTTTTTTTTAAAATCAACTTAAACTAATTCTTAAAGGTTTAATTATGGTTTAAATATTATTAATATGATTTTTAAGTTTTTTTGTGTAGTATATATCGGTTAGGTATTTATTATAATTTATAAGGATTACTTGTGCAGGGAAACAAAAAGATATTAGCTATTATTTCTGGAATAATGTTATCATTTTTAGTGACTATTATAGTTATTTTGATTATAAATTTTAGAGAATTTTCTCAACAAACAGAGTTTAAAAAAGCAAAGATTATCGCTTCATTGGTCAAAGATGGCTTGACTGCAGAGATGGTATCTGGAACCATAAATCAAAGAAAACTTTTTATAGATAATGCAAAAAAATCTTCAAATGCCAAGGATGTCTGGATATTTAGAACAGATAAGGTTGTAAAACTATTTGGCAAAGGTTTTAAAAGTGAGACTTTAAAAGATGTCATAGACAAAGAAGTGATAAAAAGCGGAAAAATAAAAACAACTCTAAGTGAAAATTTGGCACATCCAGAATTACGCATAACTATCCCGTATATCGCAACATCAAACTCAAATCCAGATTGTTTAAGGTGTCATACAAATGCAAAAGATGGTGATGTTCTTGGTGGGATAACCATGGTTTTTAATATGGAGAGTGCCAGGATAAATAGTATCATTACGATACTTAAAATTATGGGAATATCGTTAATTTTTATAATAATTTTTATTTTTATCACAAATAGACTCTTAAAACCATATATTGGTGCTTTGGTGGATATAAAAGATTCATTGAAAAAGGCAAGCAATGGTGACTATTCTTCAAGAATCAAGACAAATGGTGATAGCGAATCAACAGAAGCCTTTATGTGGTTAAATATGCTATTTGAAAAGTTAGAACAGACGATCAACTCTATAGAGAAAAATATCTCACTTTTTGTTTCAGATAGAAAACAAAAATTCAATGATCCACTTGAAAAAGCCCAATATGTCATAAAAGATATAGCCAATATATATAAATTTAAAAGAACCATAGAACAGGATATTTCAAAAGAGGTGGTGTATCAAAGACTAATCAAAGTATTTAAAGAGGAGTTACACATCGCAGATATTTCACTTTATGAAGTTGATATAAAAAAAGATAAAAGAGTGCTGATATATGACGATACACCTGAAAAGTTTTGTGAAATAGCTGACACCCAAACAAGCATAAGATGCAGAGCTTACAGAACTAACTCTATAATAGCTAGTGATGATTTTAAAAATATTTGTCAAAGTTGTAAGACAGACAAAGAGTATCTATGTATAAACTATCAATTAGATGATAATATATCTTTAATTGTAAATATAAAACCGCAAAATAAAGATGAGCTTTTTGAAAATAAAAAGGCAATAGGCTATATAAAAAACTATTTAGAGTCTGCAAGACCGGTTCTTCAAAATAAAATTTTAACTGAAATCCTAGAGAGGTCAAATATAATAGATGGCTTGACACAGATATATAATCGAAAATATCTTGATATTTTTATGGATACAAAGATTAAAAACTACAAAGAGTATGTGTTAGCTATGTTAGATATAGACTATTTTAAGAAAGTAAACGATACTTTTGGACATGATGCGGGAGATATCGTCCTAAGAGGACTTTCTGATATATTTAAGAAAAATATATCTAAAGATGACATAGCTTTTAGATTTGGAGGAGAGGAGTTTTTAATCTTCTTGCCAAATCCAAAAAATGCTCTCTCTACTATACAAAAGATAAAAGATGATTTTGAAAATACAACATTTAATTTAAATGGTGATAATCTACATAAAACATTAAGTACCGGTATAGCTTGCTATAGAGGTGATGGCTCAAGTCCATGGCAGATTATAAAATTTGCAGATATTGCGATGTATGAAGCCAAAAATAGTGGAAGAAACAGGATAGTTCTATATAAAGATATAGAAAAAAGTAAACCAACCTAAAAAATGGTGGCAAGTATTAAGATAGAATGAAAAAAATTCAAAGTTTAACCTCGACTCTTTTTTGGCTTTTTATAATAAAACAAAGAGTTTATGATATAATAAAATGAGGAGTTGATGATGCAAACAGTCACTTTAAAAGTAAATAATAAAGTAAGTGATAAATTTTTATGGCTTTTAAATCATTTTTCACAAAATGAAGTTGAAATCTTAGATAAAACAACTTATCAAAATGATGATAGTTATTTACGAAGTATAAAAGATATGGAACAAAGCATAATTCAAGCTTCAAATGAGCCAATTGAAAACTATGTAACGATAGA
Organism: Campylobacteraceae bacterium; assembly: GCA_027013245.1. Lineage (GTDB taxonomy): Bacteria > Campylobacterota > Campylobacteria > Campylobacterales > Sulfurospirillaceae > JAADIZ01. The sequence continues at coordinate 447 of JALUXT010000020.1, read as the reverse complement.
TAAATTGGATTGGTAAAATGTATCGATTACTGTTTTCGCCACAAGCAAAAAAAGATTCTAAAAAGATAGCTTCGAGTGGATTAAAACCAAAAGTTCAAGAATTATTGGCTTTAATTGAAAAAGAATCTTTGCAATATCCACCAAAATTTGAATATTTATTAGCTATCTTAAGAGGTAAAATTTCAAGAATAATAAATAAACAACATAGATTGGTTTATGAAGTTTTTAAAGAAGAAAAATTGATCAAAGTTTATAGAATGTGGACACATTATGAATAAAAAAAGTAGCCTGTCCTCTTTATCGCCTGACCCCTTTATGATGATGGATGAAGTTCAGTTTGCTTATCTGTTTGGCTCTTATGCAAGAGGAGACTATGGTCAAAGAAGTGATATTGATATTGCGGTATATCTTAAAAAACAATTTAATGATTTTGATACAAAGCTAAAG
>JALUXT010000019.1 GCA_027013245.1 Campylobacteraceae bacterium | reverse complement strand
ACCCGCATTTACTCTATCTTGGGCTATTTGAGCCATTTTTGAGCTTATTTCATCGATCTTTGAAGTCGGCTGTTTTCTTATCGCATTAAAAAGCTCACTCATCGTTACGGCTTGCAGATTGACTGCTATCATAACAAAAATTAAAATTAAAAACTTTCTCATTATTTCTCCTTTAACATTTTTTTTATTTTTTTTATCAGATACTCTGAAATCTCATCCATATCACAAGTGGAACATGTATCTATACCATCTATTTCATGTGCTTTTATTCTAAGCGGTTTTGTTGTCACCATAAGATTTAAGGTTCCAACCACCATAAAATAGACTATCATTGGGATTACATCTTCAAAGCATCCTTTTTTTACACCTCTGTCTAAAATACTTGCAAAAAGTATATATAGTTTTCTCATATGAAAGAAAAGAGTTTTTGGCATCTTTGCACCACTATCACTCAACTCTCTTAGAAGCAAAGAGGGAAGATACGAATGCGAACAAGCAAACAAAGCATAAGTTTTTATAAAACTCTCCAACTCTTCCATCGGCTTACTAATGTCTGCATTTTCTTTGATGATAGTTGCATATATCTCATCTAGTATCTGGATGATTACTGCTTCATATAAACCTTGTTTGGTCTTATAATAATAAAATATCATCGCCTTGTTTAAATCACACATTTTGGCCAATTCTTCCATGGATGTAGAGCTATATCCATTGGTTGAAAAAAGCTTTATCGCACAATCTAGTATCAATTTTTTTGACTTTTTTGCATCCCTTTTCTTCATAGGTTTTGTCATTTTTTCTCCTCATTAACCAACTGATTAGTTAATTATATATCTTTAACTCTTAAATATTCATAAAATTCTTCTATTAACTAGCCATATAAAGTTGATTTGTGTAAATAAACTAACCCGCTGCAAGCAACGGGAAAGTCTTTTCGATTATAGCCCTAGTAATGCTATGAAAAGTACGGGTAGAGTTATGACAACCCCTACTCTCATATACTCTCCCCATCCAATATGAACTCCTTTTTTAGCTAGTACATGTAGCCATAGAAGTGTAGCGAGTGAGCCTATAGGAGTCATCTTTGGACCTAGGTTACTTCCTAGGATATTTGCATACGCCAAGAATGTATCTCCTGTTTTATCTATCGCTATGTCCATCACCATAATCGTTGGCATGTTGTTCATCACTGCACTTAAAAGGGCACTTATAAAACCTGTCGCTATGATGTAGATATGTTCACCCATCGGTTTTATGCTCAGTAATAATTCGCTTATGTCATCTGTTAAACCACCATTTTTTAAACCATAAACCACCACATAAAGACCTATACTAAACCATACAACTTGCCACGGTGCAGTTTTTATGGTTGTCATGGGCTTTACTGCTTTAAAATGTGAAGCGATTGCCAAAAATATCAAGGCACCGCCTAGTGCAAAGAGGGAAACTGGGATATTATATATATCTCCAACAAAATATCCAACCATCAAAAGAGCTAAAAAGTACCAACTAAGCTTAAACATCACTTGATTTTTGATCACTGAAGATGCTTCGGGGAGTAAATTTATATCTACATGTAGAGGTATAGATTTTCTAAAATATAAAAAAAGGATACCTATGGAAGCTACGATTGAAAGTAAATTTGGTAAAAACATATTTTTAAAATACTCAAAGAAACCTATATGAAAGTAATCTGCTGTTACTATATTTGTTAAGTTTGATATCACAAATGGATTTGAAGCACTGTCTCCGATAAATCCACCTGCCATTAAAAATGCAAATATAGCTAATTTATCCATTTTTAGGTATTTCATCTTAGCTAGAAGTATCGGGGTTAAGATAAGAGCTGCTCCATCATTGGCAAAAAATGCAGCAACTACAGCTCCAAGAAGTAAGATATTTACGAACATCCACCTTCCATTGCCGCGACTAAGCTTTGCCATCTTGATAGCACTCCACTCAAAAAAGCCTATCTCATCAAGCACCATAGATAAGATAATTATCCCAATAAAAGCCAAAGTTGCATCCCAAACTATAGAGATAACAACTTCTACATCATTAAAATCAACCACACCAGCTAAAAGTGCAACTATGGCTCCTATAACAGCGGTTGTTCCTATTTGCAAACCTTTTGGCTGCCAAATGACAAATACTAGTGTGATAATAAATATAATACCTGGTAATATCATTTTAGCCCCTCTTTTACTTTTGCAAGAAGTTCATCTTGTATCTCTTGATAAGTTTTTTCAAACTCTTCATAATCTTTTCCATCAGGATCACTAAAGCCTACATGTATCTTTTTAACAGGTTTAGGAAACATGGGACAAGTCTCTTTGGCATGGTCGCAAACCGTTACTACTAAATCAAATCCTATATCTATGACTTCATCTAAATTCTTAGAATGATATCGTTCATCCCACGCATCATACTTTTGCAAAACTTTTTTTGCATTTGGATTTATATATCCACTTGGTTTTACACCACAACTATATGCATCTACATTATCCAAATATTTATTTATCAAAGCTTCACCGATAATGCTTCGACAACTATTTCCTGTGCACATAACTAATACTTTTTTATTCATTTTGTTCTTCACCTTAATTAAAATTTACTACAAAATAGCATTAAATAGATATCCAATGCCTATAATCCCTAAACCTACTATACCAAAAAAAGACCCAAAAGCTTTACATGTAAGATTCTTTTTAGTATCATAGCTTCTGGGAGACTAAGAGCCGTAACAGCCATCATAAAGCTAAGAGCGGTACCTATAAGCATACCTTTTGAAGTGAGAACTTGCACCAACGGTATAACTCCTGCAGCATTTGAATACATCGGAATTCCCACCAAAACTGCCACTAAAACTGCAAATGGATTATCGGCTCCTGCGTATTTAGTGATAAAATCAGTCGCTATGTATCCGTGTATAAAAGCACCGATTCCAACACCGATAAGAACATAAATATAAATCTTTTTAAACAAATCTAGCGTATATTCATAAGCTTCTTTTACTCTTTGTTTATTGCTAAGCTTAATCACTACTTCATCAAGTTCGCCTTCCATGGGTTTTACATCCATCAATATATACTTGTCCATTTTTGCTTTTCCTATAAAATATCCTCCAAAAATCGCAACCAATAGACCAAAACCGATGTATATAGCTGTCACTTTCCAGCCAAACATACCAAATAAAAGGGCTATCGCGATTTCATTGTTCATGGGACTACTTATCAGGTATGAAAAAGTAACACCGAGCGGAATCCTAGCTTGAATAAATCCTAAAAATAGAGGTATCGCACTACAGCTACAAAATGGTGTAATTATACCAAACAACGAAGCTAATATATTGCCATAAAATTGTGATTTTCCTTGTAAATGCTGTCTTACATACTCAGTATTAAAATGAGTCCTTAGATAAGAAACTAAAAAGATGATAGTCAAAAGTAAGAACCAAATCTTTATAACATCATAAATAAAAAAGTTTATAGTTTCATTTACCCTACCACTTAATCCCAAGATATCAACTGTTAAATAGTCAACCGTCTCTTTCCACATACCCACTTCCTTATATTTTTTAAAATTATAGCAGAATATTCATAATATATCAAGATATATTGATATATTATGAATAAAAAAGTGGGGATTTTAACCTATGTGATTATCAATACAAACAAAGATGGTGGCACAAGAACTTTAGCTTTTTAAAACAGACATTTTGTCCTTTTAACACATATATCCAAACATTAACACCCAAAATATACTCTTTACCCATAACTATACAAGTAAAAACATTAGACTTCAAGCAATATATAAAGAAATTTAACAAAGATTTATAAAAGTACCATACATATGATACAAATAAACAGGCATTTTAATATTGAAAATCATATCAAAAGGTGATATAATGTCCATTAATAAATAGTTGTTCGTGCCCGCTACGCGGGCCCGAACAACGGTCGCGCTG
>JALUXT010000018.1 GCA_027013245.1 Campylobacteraceae bacterium | reverse complement strand
AAGGTCAAAGTAGTATTTTAAGAGACAATGAGAAAAAAGTGCCAACTAAAAATATTTTGGAAAAAGAGATAAAAAACTGATTCAAGCCACATGTTATGAATATTTTAAAGATACTAATGATTTAGTAGAATTAATTTGCGTAAAAGATGATAAAGAAGCAATTTTTGCTTCTAATGCACTAGAACTTGCGGGTAAAACCACCTTCGTTCTTCCTGATTTAAGATTAAATAGGGGCGATGATTTACTTCCTTATTCATCTGAAATTAGTGAACTTTTCTCAACTCTAAATGAGTATTATAAAAAAAATTCTAGTAAAAAAATTATAGTTTCTCCTATTAAAACTCTACTGACACCACTTCCTAAAAAAGAGTTGTTTCAGACAAAAACCATAGAGTTTGCATCAACACTAAATCTTGAAAATTTAAAAAATGAACTTTTTTATTGGGGATATAGAGTTGTAGATGTCGTTGAAGGTCAAGGTGAAGTCTCTTTTAGAGGAGATATTATAGATATTTTCCCTATGAATCTAAGCTCACCCATAAGAATTTCTCTTTTTGATGATGAAGTTGAAAGCATAAGAGAGTTTCAATGCGAATCTCAAAAAAGTGATAAACAAGAGTTAGATTTTATACAGATTCAACCTGCTTTTTTTTCGCTTACAAAAGAACAATATGAAAAAATAAACAAAAAAATACAAAATTTACAAAGCGACAGTTTTGAAAAAGATATACATTCTCTCGGACTTTGGGGTATCGAGGATTTTAGTGATGACTACCTAAAATGCTTTAAAACTGTTTTTGTGCATGATATGTCAGATGAGATAGAAGAGATTTCACTATTTAACGAACAAGCTCATGATAAATTTTCTTTGATTAAATCCCTGCCTGAGCCAAAAATTTATAAGCCTATTGAAATATCATCAATTTCGAATTTTTTAGAATTTCATAAAAACAAAAAAAAGATAATATTAGCCAAAAATGAAGTCCTCTTAAAACAAGCAGGTCTTGATATAAAAGATGTGAAATTTAGACAGAGCGAATTAGTGGTAAATCTTATGAACTCAACTGAAATCATAATCTCTCTAAATAAGACGACAAGGAAAAAAAGAAGAAGAAAAGCTACAATATTGCTTGATGAATTAAAATCAGGTGATTATGTTGTCCATGAAAACTATGGTATTGGTATATTTAAAGGCTTGATTAACAGCACGGTCCTTGGCTCTACTAGGGATTTTGTGCAGATTTTATACCAAGGAGATGATAAGCTTCTTATTCCTGTTGAAAATATTGATGTTATAGACAGATATATAGCAAGCAGTGGCTCTTTGGCTGTTGTAGATAAGCTAGGTCGCGGTAGTTTTGCTAAACTAAAAGCAAAGACAAGAGAAAAGCTTTTTGCTATCGCTAAAGAGATAATAGAAACTGCTGCAAAAAGAGAGATGGTTGAAGCTTTAAAAATTGACACTTCTAAAGAGGAGATTAAAAAGTTTCAACTTGATAGCGGTTTTGTATATACGGGTGATCAAGATAAAAGTATTCAAGAGATATTTGAAGATTTAAAAAGCGGTAAGATGATGGATAGACTTCTTAGCGGTGATGTTGGCTTTGGGAAAACAGAAGTTGCCATGAATGCTATGTTTGCAACTGCATTAAGTGGTTTTCAAACTATACTTATAGCCCCTACAACACTGTTAAGTTCGCAACATTTTGTGAGTTTAAATGAAAGATTTAAAGATTATGGTCTTAGAATTGGCAAGTTGGATAGATTTTCTTCTGCAAAATCAAAAAGCGAAACTTTAAGGCAATTAAAAGACGGAAGTTTAAAAGTTTGTGTTGGAACTCATACTTTGCTTGATAAAGAGATTAAAAACCCTGCACTTGTAGTGATAGACGAAGAGCATAAATTTGGTGTTAAACAAAAAGAAAAATTAAAAAATATGCGTGAAAATATACATATATTATCCATGAGTGCCACCCCGATACCAAGAAGTTTAAATATGGCACTTAGCTCGATAAAGCAGTATTCTAAACTACTCACACCACCTGATGAGAGAGAAGATGTACGGACTTTTGTAAAAGAGTATGATGAAGTTGTCATAAAAGAGGCATTGCTTAGGGAGTTAAGAAGAGGTGGTCAGATATTTTTTGTGCATAACAGAATCGCTTCAATCGAAAATAAAAAGAAAGAGATACAACAAATGCTGCCAAAACTAAAAATCTTAGTTTTGCACTCAAAAGTTGCACAAAGCGTAAGTGAAAAAGAGATGTTGAAATTTCAAGAAGGTGGGTACGATATGCTTCTTAGCACCTCTATCATAGAATCTGGCATTCATATACCAAATGTAAATACGATTATGATAGACGCGGCAGATAATTTTGGTATGGCAGATTTGCATCAACTAAGAGGAAGAGTAGGAAGAGCAAAAAGACAGGGTTTTTGTTATTTTTTGGTGTCAAACAGAGATAAACTAAGCGACGCTTCGAAAAAAAGATTAATTGCGTTAGAGTCAAACTCATATCTAGGAAGTGGCTCTGTTTTGGCGTACCATGATTTGGAGATAAGAGGCGGTGGAAACCTTATAGGCGAAGCACAAAGTGGGCATATTAAGCATATTGGCTACTCTTTGTATCTTAAAATGTTAGAAGATGCGATAAACTTGCTTTTAAACAAAACTCCAATTAAAACAAAAAGTGTAGATATAAAGCTAAGCATAAATGCTTTTATAAACAGCGATTATATAAATGAAGATAGGGTGAGGCTTGAGATTTACCGTCGCTTAAGTAAGTGTGAAAGTCTAAGAGATGTGTTAGATATAGAAGAGGAAATGGTAGATAGATTTGGAAAACTAGATACCATAACAGCTCAATTTTTAGAGATTATAAACATAAAAATACTAGCTGCTCTAAATGGTATAGAGTCGATTTCAAATTATGCACAAAATATTACGATAAAATATAAAGATGAGAAAAAAACACTGCTAAAATCAAGAAGCAAAGATGATGATGATTTGATAAACACTATATTGAAGTTTTTAAGGAAAAGAGATTGATAACTGATAGTTTTGAGCTTTTAAAATTGTTGAAAAAAGCTGGATATCTTGAAAGCATAAGAGATCCTAGGTGGTGGCCAAATAGTGGAACTTATGAAGTAATCGTTGGTACTATTTTGACTCAACAAACTAAGTGGGAAAAAGTAGAAAAGAGCTTAGAAAATCTGAGAATTAATGATATAAATTCTTTAGAAGACATTGGTAGCTTGGACAGCAAAACCTTAAGCATTTTAATTAAACCAAGTGGATTTTACAATACAAAAGCAAAATACCTCTTGGGCGTTTCAAAAAATATCATAAAAGATTTTGGAAGTTTTGAAGAATTTTGCTTGCAAGTTGATAGAGATTGGCTTTTGACTCAAAAAGGCATAGGCGAGGAGAGTGCAGACTCGATACTATGTTTTGGATGTTTGAAAGATTTTTTTGTGGTAGATAACTATACCGCAAGACTCTTAAATGCGTTTGGATACGAATTTGAAAACTATGCCGAGTTAAGAGATTGGATGGTTAATGGAGTGTTGGCAAACAAAGAAAAGATAGATGAATTATATGGTAAAGGAATGGGTTTAAATGAAATATATGCAAGGTTTCACGGTAAGATAGTTGAATATTGCAAACAAAATAGTAAAGGCAAAATAGTTGTAGTCGATAAACTTTTATAGGAGCAATGCTATGAATATTTCATCCAATGATATACTTAAAAACATATCTAACAAAAATGAAATAAAAAATATTTTATCAAAAGAGATTATTCAAACTGATGTAAAAGCTCCTATTGGTGCACAAGCAAAAGATGAATCTATAAAAACCCTATTAGATTCCCTTTTTAAAGATTTGAGCTTAAATTTAAAGACAAAAGATAATGCTTCAAAGATTTTACAAGACAAATCCGTTGCAAAAGACATCAAAGAAACTAGCTCAAACTTAAAGTCTATAATTGCTGATTTGAAAAACGATAAAACACTTTTAAAATCAACAAATATACTAGATAAATTAATCCTAGATA
>JALUXT010000017.1 GCA_027013245.1 Campylobacteraceae bacterium | reverse complement strand
AGCATCCTGACTCTTTGGAACATTCCCGTCTTTTCTGGCATCCTCTATCTTTTTGGAGGTGGGTTCTTCTGTCTTTTCTGCGTCATCTGCCATAAATTTAGATTATCTTCATAGATAAATCAAGCCAAGTAGCTTGATGTATTAAACTGCCACTACTAATAGCATCAACTTTTGTATCTAGATAATTTTTTATGTTCTGTTTTGTTATGTTTCCACTAGCCTCAACTAAAATATGAGGAAAATTAGCATTTTTATAATTTACGACTTCTTTTATGTCTTTTAGTTCCATATTGTCACACATAATCATATCGCTTCCGCAAGACATGGCGTACTTAGCAAACTCGACATCTTCGCATTCTATCTCTATCTTTGCAGTATATGGGAGCTTGTCTTTTGCATTTTTAATAAATTCTTCCAAGTTATCTATGGTTTTAATATGAGTGTCTTTAAGCATCAAACAATCATCAAGTCCCATTCTGTGATTATGTCCACCACCACACCTAACAGCATATTTTTCAAATATTCTAAGAAGTGGTCTAGTTTTTCTCGTATCTAAAAGCTTTACAGAAGAATCTGCCAATAACCTTGAGTAAGAGTAAGTATTTGTAGCGATTCCGCTTGCATGTTGAAGCAAATCCAAGATAGTTCTCTCACACATCAAAAGTTTTTTAGACTTACCTTTTAGAGTAGCTATCACATCCCCATATCTTATAGGTTTTCCATCTTTTATGTGAAATTTTATATCTATTCGCTCAACTTTACAAAGTGCTTTTGCATAAACAACACCAGCCAAAATGCCTTCATCTTTTGAGATTATCTTTGCATTAGCTTTTTCATTAGTGCCTACTAGATAAAACAGGTCACCTCGACCTACATCTTCTTGAAGAGCATTTTTTACAAATTTTTTTATCATTTAACTGTCCTCTTTTTAAGGGGCAAAGCCCCTGAAAAATTCATCGCGACTGAAGCTTTGGCTTCGCCAAGAATTTACTTATTTTTATTTTTTTCTAAAGCACGAAGCTTTGCTTCTGCATATGGTGAAACCAATGACAGTAAAAATACCCATAAAAATCTAGTTTTTGGGTGTTTATACCAGTAGTGGTATCATGATATGAAACATATTTTTTTAAGTTCTAGTTTTCTAGCTAGATTATAAGAAAAATCTACACAAATTAGGCTTAATGTTTGACAATAAGATGCTATAATTATGCAAGGTGGTTGTGTTATGGGAAAAACTGTATTTGATTTATTTAAAATTGGGATTGGGCCTTCTAGTTCTCACACTATGGGGCCTATGAAAATTGCTAGAAAATTTGTTCAAATTGCTTTAGAAAAAAACTTATTGCATGCTTGTCATAAAATAAAAGTGGAGCTTTTTGGTTCACTTGGTGCGACGGGGAAAGGGCATGGAAGCGATAAAGCAGTCGTTTTAGGATTGATGGGAGATACTCCAAAAGATATCAATATTAAAGTTTCAAATGAGCGTTTTTTTGATGTATTGAGGCATAAAAAGATAAATCTTTTGGGAATAAAGAGAGTAGACCTTGATTTTAATAAAGATATAGTGCTATATAAAGATAAAGTTTTAAAATTTCATTCAAACGCTATTATGCTCTACATGTATGATAAAAATCAAAATATATTATTAAAAAAAACATATTATTCTATTGGTGGTGGAGAGATTATAGATGAGGAAGAGATAAACAATGGTCAAGCAAAAGAAAAGAATGATCTTCCCTATGAATTTTACTCAGCCTCGCAACTCTTAAAACAATGCAAAAAGAATTCATTTAAGATAAGTGAACTTATGATGGAAAATGAAAAAAGTATGAGAAGTGTGGAAGAGATAAAAAAATCTTTACTAGATATTTGGGGAGCTATGGAAAATTCCATAAAAGAAGGGTGTCAAAAAAGTGGAACTCTACCCATAACCAAAATCAAAAGAAGAGCAAATACGATTTATAAAAAGCTAAAAGCAAAAGATGGTTTTGCTATGATAGACCCACTAGAAGTGATGGATTGGGTAAATCTTTGGGCGTTAGCAGTCAATGAAGAAAATGCATGTGGTAGTAAAATAGTAACTGCCCCAACAAATGGAGCAGCCGGTATCATCCCAGCTGTTATGCAATATATGAATAAATTTTTAGGCTCGTCCTTGAAAGATTTTCACGAACACAAAGTTATAAACTTTTTGTTAACCGCAGGTGCCATAGGACTCTTGTATCAAAGAAATGCTTCTATAAGTGGTGCAGCAGTTGGTTGTCAAGGAGAAGTTGGAGTGGCATGCTCTATGGCAGCAGCTGCTCTTGCAGAATCAATGGGCGGAACGATAGAGCAAGTAGAAAATGCGGCAGAAATCGCGATGGAACACAATCTAGGTCTTACTTGTGACCCAGTAAATGGGCTAGTACAAGTGCCTTGCATAGAAAGAAATGCGATGGCAGCCATGAAAGCCATAAATGCAGCTAGGATGGCATTAAATGGAGATGGAAAACATTTTGTCTCGCTAGATAGCGTGATAAAAACGATGTTTGAAACTGGAAAAGATATGATGAGCAAATACAAAGAAACATCACTTGGTGGCTTAGCTGTAAATATAGTCGAGTGTTAACTTTAAAAGGTAATTTATGAATAAAACATCTAAAAAATTTGCATTTTATGGTGCTATTTTTATGGCTTTGTCTGTTGGTATCGGTGCATTTGGAGCACATGGATTAAAAAATTTACTCTCAAAAGAGATGCTAAGTATTTATCACACAGGAGTTGAGTATCAATTCTATCATGCTCTTGGCCTTTTTGCAGTTGCTTTTATTGCAAATTTTATAGAAGATAAAAAGATAAAGTTTGCAGGATATTTTATGATTTTTGGCATCATTCTATTTAGCGGAAGTCTTTACGCACTTAGTATTTTAAACATAAAATGGATTGGAGCCATAACTCCAATCGGTGGCACTTTTTTTATAATAGCTTGGGTTTTGTTGGCTATTAGTTTAGCTAAAAGGTAGAATTATTTTGTAAGTTTTGTAATTTTATTAATTAACTCTTTACTATCAAAATCTCTTCCACCTATGGCTTTATAGACAATTTTTCCTTTTTTATTTATTATAAATGTAGTGGGAATTCCTACAACTCCCCATCTTCTCATGGTACTCATATCAGCATCAAGCAATATTGGATAATCTGGGCTAGGTTCAAGATTATTCAGGTATGAAAATACGGTACCAGTGTCCTCTCCAATATCTACGCCCAAAACGACTACATTTTTGTTTTTAAGTTTTTTATACATTCTGTATAGAGATGGGATTTCTGCTCTGCAAGGCGGACACCAAGTAGCCCAAAAATTCACTAAAACAACTTTTCCTTTTAAGCTTTTTAGATCTATAACTTCATCATTTAAAGTTTTCAATTTTAAAATTGGGGCTTTGCCTGCTGGTGAAATTGTCGTTAGATTGTTTGGTGCAAGCTGTTCTGCTTGCAAGCTAAATACCGCTAGAAGCAGTAAAACTACCAATCTACTTGGCACATTTGACATCATGTATCGTAAGTTCATATTTTTTTCCTTTTATATTCCAATTTATTTTTAAATCAAATTTGCTACCACGCGGCAAATCAACACTTAGCATACCCTCATTCCAATCTCCGCCTGTTGCATAAGATTGTTCTTCTGGAATCTGCCCTAACTCAAAAGCTATTTTAGATGACATTTTGACCTTGGTTTTTTTAAATTTTTTGAACCAATAATCATCATTTTTAATATAAAACCTCTTTGTATCTTTTAGTGCAAACCAATTTTTTCTAACAAAATGTATAGTGCCTTTGGCATTATCATTTCTTAAAAAAGTTGTAAACACACAAGTTTGTGAATAAGGTTTTATTTGCTCCTGGCTAAAACCTCTACCTAAATAAAAAGCTTTAACTTCTAATGAAGCAATTGGCTCTATGCTAAATGTCACTCCGTCTTTTGACAGCTTTTTTGCAAAAACTGAAGTTAATAGTAGCATAAAAAACAAAACAACTTTAAACAAGCCCATCATATCTCAAACATCCTATTTAATG
>JALUXT010000016.1 GCA_027013245.1 Campylobacteraceae bacterium | reverse complement strand
AAAAACTTATGACTACGAGAGTGGGGCGAGTTTTAGAGTTATAGCTGACCATATTCGTTCAGTTGCATTTTTGTTAGCACAAGGTGTCAATTTTGATAAAGAAGGTAGAGGATATGTCCTTCGTAGAATTTTAAGAAGAGCTGTAAGACACGGTTATCTTCTTGGAATCAAAAAACCTTTTATGTATAAACTTTTGGACACATTAAATATGCTTATGGGCGAACAATATCCTTATCTCATAGAAAAAAAAGAGGCGATAAGCGAACAAATCAGGCTTGAAGAGGAGAGATTTTTATCCACGATAGCTTTAGGACTCGATTTGTTTGAAAAAGAGTTGGAAAATACAAAAGACATATTTAGTGGTGAAGTTGCATTTAAACTTTATGATACTTATGGCTTCCCGCTTGATTTAACAAATGATATGTTAAGAGAAAAGGGTCTGAGTGTTGATGAAGCTAGATTTGATATACTGATGAGTGAGCAGCGACAAAGAGCAAAGGCTTCTTGGAAAGGGAGTGGTGATGCTTCTACTCACGGAGATTTTAAACCACTTTTGGAAAAATTTGGTGTAAACAAATTTGTGGGCTATGAAAAAACAAAAACTTCAAGCACAGTTTTAGCTCTTCTTGATGATGATTTTAAGACAACTAACAGCTTAGAAAAAAGCGGATGGGCTATGCTTGAGCCTACACCTTTTTATGCACAAAGTGGTGGTCAATGTGGAGATACTGGAGAGATAGTAGGAAGAGGAAAAGTGCTTAATACTATGAAATTTTTTGATTTGAATCTTTCTCAAGTTAAGTTAGAAAAACCCTTACATGTAAATGATAGGGTTGAAGTGGTCGTAGATATAAGTCGCAAAGAGATTGAGAAACACCACTCGGCCACTCATCTTTTGCAAAGTGCTTTGAAATCAGTTTTAGGCGAACATGTGGCGCAGGCTGGCTCACAAGTGGAGAAAGATAGACTTAGATTTGACTTTTCTCATCCAAAAGCTATGAGTCAAGAAGAGATAACTAAAACAGAAGATTTTGTAAATAATATCATAGCAAAAGGCATAAAGGCACAAACAAAAATCATGAATGTAGATGATGCTAAAAAAAGTGGAGCTATGGCACTTTTTGGAGAAAAGTATGGTGACGAGGTAAGAGTTGTCTCTTTTGACGATGCTAGTGTTGAGCTTTGTGGTGGAACACATGTGAATAATAGTGCAAATATAGGAAGCTTTTTTATCATAAAAGAGAGTGGAGTTAGTGCTGGTGTGAGAAGAATCGAGGCAATTTGTGGAAAAAGTGCTTATGAATATGCTAAAAAGCAAAGAGAAACAATTGAAAAAGCTAAAGTAGAGCTAAAACATAAAGATATATTTATAGGAATTGATAGATTTAAAAAAGAGATTGCAAATTTAAAAGGTGAAATAGAAGCTTTGAGTGCAAATGCAGGTAAAGCGATAGAATCTATAAATATAAATGGTGTAGAAGTGATAGTAGATGAGCTAAAAGCAGGAGATATTAAAAAAAGTATCGATGATTTAAAAAATCAAAAAGATTCAGTGGCGATTATGCTTTTTCAAGTTAAAGGCGACAAGGTATTGATAGCAAGTGGCGTTAAAAATGTACCTATAAAAGCTGGAGCTTGGATAAGAGAGATAGCGCCTATAGTTGGCGGTGGCGGTGGTGGTAGAGATGATTTTGCACAAGCTGGTGGCAAAAAACCACAGATGATTGAAGATGCTAAAAAAGCTTCCATAGAATATGCAAAAAAGATTTTAAAAAGCTAAAATATGGGAGATTTGATCTTAAATGTATTTAACAACCACAAAGCACTGATTATATTTTTTCATATTATGAGTGCTTCAGTTTTGATTGGAAGTATGTTTGTTATTATTTTTATAATCAGACCAATTGGTATCCAAGAAAAAGATATCAGCATAAAATGTGGAAAATGTTTAATGACACTAAAAAGATTTATAATTTTTTTAGTACCAGCGATGCTCATACTAGTTTCAGCATCGGTTTTTATGAATATCGGCATGGGTTTTGAATATGGAGATCCGACGGCTTTTATAATGATACATATCAAAGAGTCTATCTGGTTATTTATCGCATTTAATTTTATGTATATTTATAAAAAATATTTAAATGCAAAAAAAGCTTACAGAAAAGAAGATTATCTAGTTGTTCAGGAAAATATAATATTGATTATGAAGTATCTAGTGCCATTAAACCTTGTTTGCTCTTTGATTGCTGTATATTTTGGCATATTGATTAAAGGCTATTAGTGAGCAAATTGATTTTAGCCTCTAACTCGCCAACAAGAGCAATGATACTAGCTGAGAATGACATCAATTTTAAACAAATAACTGTTGATTTTGATGAAGATTTGATTGAGCATAAATCAGCAAGAGATTTTGTTTATCATGCAACCAAAGGCAAATTAAATAGCTATATTAAAGCTTATGATATCTCTACGCCTGTTTTGTGCGCAGACACAGTTGTAAGTGCAGATGATAAAATACTCAGAAAAGCTAAAGATATTGATGATGCAAGAGAGATACTGCAAAGACAAAGCGGCAATAGTGTTTCAATACTAACTTGTATGATGTATAAATCAAAAAAGATGGAATTTATAGATTTAAGCGTTACTAAATATCAATTTCATGAATTTGGACAAGAGAAGATAGAGTTATATCTTCAAAGTGGTGACTATAAAGGCAAAGCTGGGGCTTGTATGGTAGAGGGCTTTTGTAAGCAATTTATCAAAAGTGTCATAGGCTTTCAAAGTACCGCCATGGGGCTTAGTATAGAAAAGCTCGTACCGATTTTGAAGTTAAATAATGTACTCTAAAGAGTTAAATGCGATTAATAAATCAAATAGATACAGAAAAAGAGAATTAGAAGATAAAGATTTAATCGATTTTGCTTCCAATGATTATCTTGGTTTTTCTTCAAACAAAAAATTACTAGAAAAAACCTTTGAAGTAGTTTCTAGCTATGTTTCACATGCTCCAAAATCATCGCAACTTGTAAATGGGTACCACCCAATTCATCAAAAATTTGAAAATTATTTGACCAATATTAACGGTTTTGAAAATGCTATTGTTGCTGGTAGTGGGTTTCTTGCAAATATAGCTTTGATTGAGGCTCTCCCTAGAAAAAAAGATTTGCTTATACTAGATGAACAATATCATGCAAGTGGCGTGTTAGCATCAAAATTAGTAGATGCGAAAGTAAAATATTTTCGTCATAATGACATGGAAAATCTTGAAGAGATACTTTTAAACAGTGACTTTCAAAGAGCTATAGTGGCAGTTGAAGGTATCTACTCCATGAGTGGGGATTTAGTAGATAGAAGAGTTTTTGATATATGTGATAGATTTAATGCTTTGCTCATAGTTGATGAAGCTCACAGTGTTGGAGTAGTTGGCAAAAATTTGCTTGGAGTTTTTGATTTGTTTGGAATAAAGCCAAAAAAAAATCATATCAAAATGGGAACACTTGGCAAGGCACTAGGGAGTTATGGGGCATATATACTTAGTAGTTCACATATTGGTGAATATTTACAAAATAGGGCAAAATCTCTGATATATGCAACGGCTCCTTCTTTATTGGATATTGAGTTAGCAAATCAAGGTTTTTTATATATGCATAAAAACACAGAAGAAATTTCTGAACAGATTTACTTAAGAAAAGAGATAACTAAAAAATATTTTGGCTATGATATGTCTGGCTTGATTTTCCCTCTTGAGATACAAAGCTCCAAAGATGTGCTAGAGATGCAAAAAAAATTGCAAAAACAAGGCTTTAGCGTGGGCGCTATAAGACCTCCTACTGTTGAAATTGCAATGCTTAGGATCATACCAAGGATTAATATAGAAAAAAAAGTTTATGAAAAAATCTGTAGATTTCTTAGCGAGGTAAAAAATTGAGCTTTACGTGTAAGAGG
Organism: Campylobacteraceae bacterium; assembly: GCA_027013245.1. GTDB lineage: Bacteria > Campylobacterota > Campylobacteria > Campylobacterales > Sulfurospirillaceae > JAADIZ01. Next base: position 117 of record JALUXT010000016.1, on the reverse strand, counting down.
CTTTTTGTCAAAACAAACGAAAAGAAACTTTTAGATATATCTTTTGGTTTTGATAAATCATATGCCTTGATAGGACAAAGTGGTAGCGGTAAAAGTTTGACACTTAAGGCACTTTTA
>JALUXT010000015.1 GCA_027013245.1 Campylobacteraceae bacterium | reverse complement strand
AAAGCTATGATGCAGGGCGGTTTTGGGATGAGTGAATTTGGCACAATGGCTGAAGTGCAGTCTGCGTCTGAAATAGGGCAGAGTGCTGCTTTTGCAAATCAAGTTGGAAATGGTACCAATGCTGCTATGGCAGGAGCAATTCAAGGAGCACAAGCCGGAGCACAAACTATGGCAACTGCCAACACCATAGGTTCAACAAGTAATGCAGCTATGATAGGAACCATTACAGGCACCCAAGCTGCTTCTGCCGCATTAGCACATGCCAAAAAGATAGGCAGTGCAAAGGAGGCAGCAAGAGTAGGTAGAGTTGAGGGCGGTGCAAAAGCAGGTGGTGAAATAGGGCAGGCTAATACATATGGCGGAAGTGCTGATGCAGCGTTTGATACAAACCGTAAAGCAGCTTTGGGTTCAGAACTGCAAAAGAGAAAACATTTTCAGCAATTATCAGACGATCAAGTTGCTACAAACGCGGCTCACAGAGGATTTCTCTCAGGTCGGACCGATGCTAATTTAGCAGATAAATTATCAAGCGATCCAAGTATGTTTCAAAAAGAGGTGTTTCAAGCAGAAGTAAATGCAAACAAAGAAGTATCACAGTTTGATTCTGCTGATACAGCAGCTCATGGTCTTACAAAGAAGAAGGGTATATCTTTAAACGATGCTAGAAATGCCATTGCGACTGTAGCAAGAAATTCAGCTGCCACTCAAATTGCCGGTGAAGCAGCTACCGCATTGGGTGAACAAAATGCAATAGGCGGCTCTTTGGCTAGTGCTATGATGGCAAATAGTGTTGAAATGGGACTATGGGGTGGAACACAAAGTGGTGCAAATGCTAATATACTACAGAGCAAAAGTATGGCATCAGAAAAAATAGTAGCCGAACATGAAGCTAATGTGCGTGGAGTAGGAGCTGTATTCGGGGAGTATGACAACTGGCAAAAGAATCTGAACAAACAAAAAAAAGAAAAAGCTTTTTTAGAAAATGCAAAAAAAGCTGCAACAGTAGCAAAAAATGAAGAATTATCAGACACAACTCAACATCTCACATCAGAAGCTAAAAACAATATAGCAAACGATATTGAGCACATTAAAAATGCGAAAAGCGATAGCAAAAGAAAAAAATGGCAAGAAAAATTAAGTGACGATGTAAATGATTTAAAACAATTACAAGATGCATCCTTAGAGTATCAAAATAGTAAAGTTAGCAATATAGCAGGCGATATCCCGATTACAAAACAAGATGTAGATAACCTAAATAGTAGTGATTGGAGAAAAGCACAAAGTGCAGAACATAAGATTGCTGAATTAAAACAAAAATATGGGGATGCAGAGGTAGATAGCGTAATTCAACAAATAAGGACTATTGACAATCCTAATGCAATAAAGCAAAAATATGCACAAGGTTTGAATGAAGTAAATCAAGGAATTTCAAGAACAAATGAAAATATTTACAAATTAAACCATACTTATGATCCAAGCTCTGCAGGTGCAGTGAGATTATCCCAAACAATTGGTACTGCAGCTATGGGTTCTGTTATAAGGCAGGGCGGGATGAATGCTTTAAACAGTTATGATGCAAATGCTCAGTTTAGAGCCTCTTCTGATATAGCATCAGGAAATGTTATCAATTCTGCTGTTGGCAGAGGTATTTCTATGGGCGATATGGCTAATGCACAAGCCGCAAGATCAGTCGGCGGAACAATAGCATTTGCTCAATCTGCAAACGAAATGTCATCTAGCGGTTTCTTTAACAGAATTTTTAATAGAGCAAATGATGGCTCGCAAAGCAGTCTTTTAGCTATGGGTTTTGGAAGCAATGCGGCTATGAGTTTAGCAGCATTAAACGGAATGAATAATTTTGATTTAAAAACGACAATTGATGGATATAATGGTCATCTATCATACGATCCTCAAAGCCAAGACTATGTAAGTGACTTCTGGTCATCAGAAGTCGGTATGCGTAAAAGAGCAGTTTATAAAGCTGATACCGTCGGTAATGTAGCACACCATTTTATGAAAGATATGTCTATTAATTCTACAGAAATACTTACTGAGAGTTATAGCGCAGTATCAGATACATTAAGTCTAGCAGGAAAAGCAATCGGAGGAAAGGGTGGATTTAGTGTATTTAAGTCATTAAGCAAGAATGGATGGAATAAGAATGCGACACTAAAAGTTGATGATGTGCTTGCAGGCAAGAATAGTTTTGGGGAGAGCCTTTCTAAAGGAGGGAAGGATTTTGCTCGGGAATATGTAAACGAAGCACAAACAATGGGTAATTAATTTTTATACTGCTTATTCAAATCATTTAAAAGTTCAAACATATTATCTATTTTCTTTTTTATAGTTGGATTTGCATATGACTCTTCTTTGTAAAGCCTTACAATAATATCATATATAGGTTGCCATTTTTCTTTAGGCACACTGTATTTTTCAAATAGAGCAATACGATCATTCAATCCTTGTTCTCTTGTGACATTAGTTAATTCTTCCATTGTCCTTGCTGCTTTATATTTATTCTCATACTTTTCTCTATACTCTTTACTTTTTAAAAGAAGCTGATTGAGATTGTATTCCTTATTTCTTTGAAACTCTGAAAAAAAGTTGCACTTTACCTCTTTTTTACCGCCTATCATTGTTTTGCTAGGAGATAATACATGACTTGCAAGAGCATCGGAGAAATTATGAAAAGATACATAAGGCTTTCCATCGCATACATCATAACTTCGATATAGTTCACTATGGATACAATTTATAACTCTTCCTTTTTCATCCCTTGTATCTTTAAATAAAAGATCATCTCCATATATAAGTCCTATACCTGCATAAGCATGCCCTAAAACAGTATAAAACCATCTAAGAGGCTCAGGTTCTCCTCCTCTTCTCCATCCGGGAAAATGCTCATCCCAGCTATCTAAATCCATATTGATAAGCCCATCCCACCATTTCATCTTAGCTCTTTCTTGCTCATACTCCTCTTTAGTCGCAAGACCTCTTTTAACGATAACTTCAGGCAAATACTTATCTATCATCTTAAGTCCCCTGATGATATGCTCGATATGCTCACCTGCAGAAAATGCACTATGCTCCACAAAATATTGTTTATATTTTGAAGTATCATACATCTCCGATTCGGCTTCTGCCATGCCCATTGCAGCTCCAAACCAAAAAGCCGGACTATTTACTAATCCCATAATTTTCCTCCTTTTTCCCCTATATTTTAGGGAGTTTTGTGTAATTATAACAACTATTTACACATTTGTCATCAGTTTTGCAAGGTAAAATCACAAAATTCTTCTTCTTTGGGTTAGAAAACCTTCAAAAGAGTAGTTGGAACTGAGAATAGCTCACTTATAAATATCTCCTCTACTATCACCTTTTTCTACAACTATAATTAATTTATCTTTATCTATAAAATATAAAAATCTATATTTGCCCACACGAAGTCTAAAAAATTCACTTCCTTTCATTTTTTTAACATCAATTCCCTCTCCAAAAGGGTTGACTGATAGTTTTTCAAATTCAGTTTTAAATCGTTGTTTTATTTTTTTATCTTGTTTTTCTATAAATTTTACAACCTGTTTGGAAAGTTTGATTGCAAACATATTAATCCCACTTTATATCATTAAAATCTACATAATCCTCTGAATGTTCTTTATAATGCTTCTTTACATTCTTAATTATTTTATAATCAGGGTCATTTTTATAGATTGGTTCGATATTTAAATCTTTTGGGAAAATTTGTTCTTTATTTTTTACAACTTTGCCTAAAAGCATATTGATTCCATCACTAAGACTTAATCCATACTCTTTAAAAATGCTTCTAACTTCTTCTTTTAACTTTTTGTCTAAATATACATTACTTCTAACTTTTGTAGTAGCCATTGTAAAATCCTTTAACACAATTATTGTGTTTATTATATTATTTTTTGGTAAAAAAAGCAATTTTTTAAACACAATCAATATAAAAATCCAAACAGCCACATAGGCACTTTATTGCCGCTTCCTATTTCTATATCATCTGCAACTATATAACCGTTTTTATTACCTTTGAGTTGTTTTTCTTTTTTTGATGCACCGCCTACTTCAAATACATATCTATCATCAATGATAAAATCTCCTTTATTATAAAAATGAACTTGATGTTTCATCTTCGCCTGTGATACAAAG
>JALUXT010000014.1 GCA_027013245.1 Campylobacteraceae bacterium | reverse complement strand
TCAACTTATAGGTCGGTTTGGTGTTGGTTTTTACAGCGCTTTTATGGTTGCAAATAAAATAGAAGTATTAAGTAAAAAAGCTGGTGAAGACCAAGCTTGGAAATGGACAAGTGAAGCTACGGGTGATTATGAGATAAAAAAAGCAAAAAAAGCTGATTTTGGGACAAAAATAACTCTACATGTAAAAGATGACGAGAGTGAATTTTTAGAATTTTACAAAGTCGAAGATATCGTTAAAAAATACTCCAACCATATACCTTTTGGAATTTATATGGATAAAGAGGAGAGTATTCCAAGCGGAAAAGAAGGAAAAGAGCCAAAGAAAGAGATAAAAGAGGTACAAGTAAATAAGGCTTCTGCTCTTTGGACACTCAATAAAAGTGATATAACAAAAGAAGAATACAAAGACTTTTATAAACAAATCTCTCACGATAGTAGCGACCCATCTCTTTGGGTTCATACGAAAGCTGAAGGAACTATAGAATATAAAACACTTTTTTATGTGCCTTCGACTCCTCCTATGGATCTTTTTAGAGTTGATTTTAAACCTGGTGTTAAACTATATGTCAAGAGGGTTTTTATCACTGATGACGAAAAAGAACTTCTTCCTACTTATCTTAGATTTATCAGAGGAATCATAGATGCCGAGGATTTACCATTGAATGTGAGCAGAGAAATACTGCAACAAAATAGAATCCTTGAAACTATCAAAAAAGCTTCAGTTAAAAAGATTTTGGGTGAATTTAAAAAGCTAAAAGAAAAAGATGCTGAAAAATACCTAGAGTTTTACAAAAACTTCGGTAAAGTCTTAAAAGAGGGTCTTTATGGTGATTTTGAAAACAAAGAAAAATTGCTTGATTTAGTTTTATTTAAATCAAGCAAAAGAGATGGCTTAGTTTCACTCAAAGAGTATAAAGAAGCTATGAGAGAGGACCAAAAAAGCATCTATTATATCACAGGAGAAAATGAAGCATTACTTAGAAATTCTCCACTAATAGAGCAATTTAAAGCAAAAGATATAGAAGTCCTATTGCTTGATGAAGAAGTTGATGCAATCGTGATTCCTATGGTTCATGAGTATGACAAAACTCCTATAAAACCAGTTAATAACTCAGATATTGATGAAGAGATAAAAGAAGAAGATAAAATCAGTGAAGAAGACAAAAGAGATATGAGTGAAATCATCGTAAAGATGAAAGAGATACTAAAAGATGATGCAAAAGATGTCAAAATCTCTTCTCGCCTAAGCGATTCTCCTTCTGTGCTTGTTTATGATAAAAATGACCCTGATTTTCAAATGCAAGAGATGCTAAAACAGATGGGGCAAGATAATCTTCCAAAAGTAAAACCAATTTTAGAGATAAATCCAAAACATGAAATTTTCAAAAAAATCATAGAGAAAAAAGAATTTTCAAGCCTACAAGATATATCTTATCTTCTACTCGACCAAGCAAAATTGGCTGAGGGAATGAAGATAGAGGATGTAGCTAGTTTTTCAAGACGGCTAAACAAATACATAGCAAAAGCGCTATAATGCTATAGCATGAGGTCTATGGCCTCATGCGCAACTCTTACTTTTGAAGATATTTTATAATATCTCGTTTTAGTTCTTTTGCATCCTTTGAAAATGCAAAACATTGCTTGTCTGAACAAGCTTGAAGTGTATTTATATCACTTTCAAGTATGTACATGTAAGGATAATTTATCTCTTTCCTTAAAGTTCTAAGCTCTCCTATCCTGTCTTTTGGCCCTTTTAAATCAATCTGAGCTTTTTTGGCCATTATAACTAACTTTATGGCTTCAGGATATGCACTTGGATAGTTTTTAATCTTTGAAGCAATATGAGAGAGCATTAAATCTGCTTTTTCGTATAGTTTTATGTCTCCGCTTAACAGTGACAGAGCAAACAAATCTTTTATCATAACGACTTGAGCACTTCTGTAACTAGCATCTTCAAGAGGAGCAACTGATTTAAAATCAGTATCAGATAGATACCAGACCCCGCCTATATAAAACTTTCTCATGGCAGTATTTGCTAGCAATATAGCTTTATTGAGATATCTTTCATCTTGTGAATGCTCAAATGCACTTATTAAAGCATCACTCAAAAAAGCATAATCTTCCAACATCGCTTTTACTTTGAGTTCTTTTCCTGCTAATCGTTGATGATACAAAACACCATTTTTTTGCATTTTTTGTAGTATATTATCTACTAAATCCATAGCCTCTTTTGAATATCTTTCATCAACATTTCCAGCTTCAAACAGAGCACTTGCCATCAAAGAGTTCCAAGAAGTTAAAAATTTGTGATCTATAAACGGATATCTAATCTTGCTTCTTAGCTTTTTAAGTGCAATTTTTGCAATATCAAGATTTTGAGGTACTTTATCTTCATCTACATATGGATTTGAGCTTTCGTGTTCAAAATTTCCAATTTTGGTGATATTTAAGTATTTTAGTATTTCATCTGAATTTTTTTTATCAAGCCCCGCAACATCTAGTGCCTTTTTAGCTTCATCATAGTTAAAAACAAAGTACTTTCCCTCTGCTCCTTCACTATCAGCGTCACTTGCGCTCATATATAGTGAGCCATCAAAAAACCTATCATTCATGTTTTTGATAGTTTTTTCTACGGTTTGTTTTGTAAACTCAGTTGGCTTTATGCCATAAAGTTTTGAATAAGCCTGGATAAGCTCGGCATTAGTATAAAGCATTTTTTCAAAATGAGGAATAATCCAATTTTCATCAGTGCTATATCTAAAAAATCCACCTTCTATCTGGTCATTTATACCACCATTTGCCATGGCCCTTAGTGCATCTTCACTCATGTAAAGTGCATCTTGATTTTTTGTAGCTCTGTAAACATCTAAGAGCGTATCAAAAGTGCTTGCATGTGGAAATTTTGGAGCTTGTCCGATACCCATATTTATCTCATCAAAATTGCCTTTTACATCATTTACAAACTTATCTACAACGCTCATATCTATCGTATCTTTACTCACTTTTACGCTTGTGTATTTATTTATAGCTGCGGTTATACTTTTTGCACTCTTGTCAATCTCTATGGGATTATCTTTGAATTTTTTAGCGATAAAACCCGTAACCTCTTTAAAGCTAGGATTTCCTCCTATCTGTTTTGCTGGTATATAAGTTCCAGCAAATATCACTTCACGATTTGGAGTCATGATGATAGTGAGCGGCCAACCGCCTCCTCTGCGATTTAAAAGATAAAAAACATCTTGATAATATTTATCTATATCAGGCCTCTCTTCTCTATCCACCTTTATGGGGATATAATTATCATTTAAAATCTTTGCACTCGCCACATCATCAAATGTTTCTTTTTCCATCACATGACACCAATGACAAGTACTGTAACCAATAGAGAGAAAAATAAGTTTATTCTCTTTTTTAGCTTTTACAAAAGCTTTGTTTCCCCATGCATTCCAATTTACGGGATTGTGAGCGTGCTGTAAAAGATATGGGGATTGTTCGTGAATCAAATCATTTGTGTATTTATATGTTTTTGCTTGCATATTTATTCCTAGTATCAAGATAATCACTATTTTGGCTATATTTTTCATGATTTTATACCTCCTATTATAGACCAATTTGATATAGTTTATCAATTAATTGTAAATAAAACTTTAACCAATCAATCCAGCTTCACTCAGAAAGGGAGAGTGGATGTAGCTTATCTTTTTAATTTTGTCGTATTTAGCGAAAGCCAAAGATAACTTATCTTTGGCTCTTGTGGTTGCTACATAGAACAATCTTCTCTCTTCTTCTAAACTTCCGCCTTTGCTCATAAGTTTTCGATTTGGAAATCTTCCATCCATTAAATCTATCACAAAAACTTCTTTAAATTCCAACCCTTTACTTGCGTGAATGCTCAAAAGATTTACTCCCTCACCTTCGCTCATCTCACCACTTCCTAGTGTTATAGCATTTAAAAATCTTTCATTTGAAGCATAATTTCCTGCGATATCTCCAAGCAAATAACCTTTTCGCTCTATCCTCTGCTTTACTTGTTTTTTTATATCATTATCCACGCTTCCATCTTTTTTGGTCGCCCTCTGGGTTGCTAAGATATCTTTTATAACTCCAAAAAGTTCACATGAGAGTACATGTGAGATGATGGTTTTAGGATTTTTGATTTTTTTTGTATTCTTTAGATATTTATAGAAAGCATATATAAACTTCGCTCTATCTTCGCTAAGCCTTGCAT
>JALUXT010000013.1 GCA_027013245.1 Campylobacteraceae bacterium | reverse complement strand
ATGCAACATGAGGTGTCCTTATTGCTACAATACACCTATAGTTTTTGGCGAAGGCACTGTGAGCATAAAAGAGGCACTTGGCTTTTTAAAAACAAGGCAAAACAGACTAACAGGGGTTGTTCTTAGTGGTGGAGAATGCACCTTGTATCCTCACCTAAAAAAGTTATGCAAAGAAATACAAAACCTAGGCTTTAAGATAAAAATCGATACAAACGGAACCAATCCTGATTTGATAAAAGATTTAATCAAGGATGAATTAGTAGATTACATAGCACTTGATTACAAAGCACCCAAAGAAAAATTTGAGAGTATCACTAAAAATAAAAACTTTGATGCTTTTAGTCAGACTTTAGACTTCTTAATAAAAACAAAATTTCCTTTTGAAGCAAGAACAACTGTGCATTCAGGTTTACTGAGTGTTAACGATATAAATGAGATAATAAACGACTTAAACCGACGAAACTACGAACACACTTACTATCTACAAAATTACCTACATGTAGAAGATACTGTAGGCAATATGTCTCCTCAAAAACACCATATAGACATAAAAAAAATAAATACAAATATAAAAGTAGAATTTCGAGAATTTTAGTTTGTTTTTGATAGAATATATAAAAATATCTAGGAAAATCAAATGCAAAGAAAACACATATACAATCCAAACTCAAATGAAAATCTAAATGACAGAAGAATTTTTGGGGGGAACCCTCATGGCATCTTAAATTTTACTCAAGCAAAATACCAATGGGCTTTAAAGCTTTGGGATATGATGGAAGCAAACACTTGGTTTCCAAAAGAGGTTGATACGACTAAAGATGTAGTTGATTATAACAAGAGATTGACTGAGCCTGAAAAGAGAATGTATGACTTGGTTTGGTCTCAGCTAATCAGCATGGACAGTTTTCAAACAAACAACCTAGCTGACAATATAAACCCTTACATAACAGCTCCTGAAATCAATGCTATACTCATCAGACAAGCTTATGAAGAAGCAAACCATTCTAAGTCTTATGCTGTTATGGTTGAAGCGATTTGTGACAATACTGACCTCATATATGAGATGGAAAAGCATGATGATATACTTAGAAAGAAGAATGACTATATATCTAGCGTATATGAAGAGTTAGCTGGCGATGTAACAGATGAGAAAATTCTTTTAGCAATGTTTGCAAATCAAATCCTAGAAGGCATCTATTTTTATGCTGGGTTTACTGCCATTTATGCACTCGCAAGAGCTGGCAGGATGCTAGGAAGCGCTCAAATGATACGATTCATACAAAGAGACGAGATAACTCACCTTCTGCTTTTTCAAAATATGATAAATTCAACTAGAAAAGAGAGACCTGACCTTTTCACAGATGAACTACAAAAGAAAGTTTACAAAATGTTTGAACGAGCTGGAGAACTAGAGATAGAATGGGGCAAATACATCACTCAAAACCAGATAATGGGCTTTACCGATGACATCATAGAGGAGTACATCCATTATCTCATAGATGACAGATTGACTGCTGTTGGATTTGAAAAAATGTACAATGCAGAGCATCCTATAAAATGGGTTGATGACTTTTCAAAATTTAATGACCAAAAAACAAACTTCTTTGAAGGAAATGTTGCAAACTACAGTAAAGGAAGTCTATCATTTGATGATTTCTGATTTAATCGCTTTACAATTTGATTATGCGACTAAGAGTTTTGAAGAAAATTTTGAGACTCTTAGTTCACTTGTCTCCAAAACTCCTAAAAACTCTCTCGTCTTAGCACCTGAACTTTGTTTGAGTGGCTATAAATACGATATGTTAGAAGAGAGTTCAAATTTTTCACAAACAGCACTACTAGATATAAAAAAGCTATCACAAAACAAGATTTTATCTTTAACGCTAACACAAAAAGTAGATAATTTGTATTTCAATAATGCAAAAATCTTTTATAACGAAAAAGAGATTTATTCAAGACCTAAAGCTAGACTTTTTAGTCTTGGTGAAGAAGAGAAGTATTTTACACAGGGGAGTGAATCTGACATACGAATAGTTGAGATAGAGGGAATTAAAATTGCTTTACTTGTATGTTTTGAACTTAGATTTTTAGAGCTTTGGGAAAAAGCAAAGGGAGCGGATGTCATACTCATGCCCTCATACTGGGGCAAGAGTAGAAAAACACACCTTGAGTCACTCTCAAAAGCACTTGCGATTATCAATCAATGCTATGTTGTGGTCGCAAACAGTAGCGACAAAGATATGGCATCTAGCAGTTGCGTAATATCTCCTTTTGGAGATGTAGTCTGCCATGATAATCACTCAACAATAAGTGCAAAATTTGATAAAAATATTATAAGAAAGATGAGAAGATATATAAATGTCAATAACTCCAAATTTTAATACAAAAATGTCTCTTGAAAAATCAAAGAAAATGGCTCTTGAGATACAAAAGATATGCAACATAGATAACGATGTATTTGATGCTATTTCCAAAAGCCAAAGATCTCTTTTCGTTCCAAAAGGCTTTGAGAGGCATGCATATAGATTAGACGCCCTTCCTCTTGTCGCTGACCAATGGATAAGCTCACCTTTAACTGTCGCAAAGATGACCCAAGCTCTTACATGTAAGGGAGCAGATAGTGTTTTAGAGATAGGCTGTGGCAGTGGTTATCAAGCTTTGATTTTAAGTAACTTAATAAGAAGAGTTTTCAGCATAGAAAGAGTGGAAAGATTAGCTAAGGAGACAAAAGAAAGGTTTAAAAAACTCGGAATTCACAATATAAACATCAGATTTGATGATGGACAAAACGGATGGAGAGACTTTGCTCCGTTTGATCGCATACTTTTTTCTGCTTCTATCAAAAAGATACCACAAAAGATATTTGACCAATTGTCAGTGGGTGGCAAATTAGTAGCTCCCATTGAAGAAGGCAATAAACAAATTATAACTAGTTTTACAAAAACACTCGAAGGAATAAAAGAAGAAAAGTTAGATGATTGTCTTTTTGTGCCTATAGTAGAGGGTAAAACTAGATAAAAAAATCTTATTAGATACTTTAGTAAGTTTTATTTAGAGTGCCTGAATAAACCAAATAAAAGTAGCTTGACAAGTTAAAACATCGTTTATATCTTTTATTTTAACTTCGATTTGAAGCAACCCTCTGCCTTTTTTTTCAAATTGTGACTTGAATTTAATGACAGCCTCTTCATCTGTTGATGAAAAAGCAATGATTTTTTCTTTTGCAGGTTTTTTGTATTTAATCTGAGCATCTCTCAGAACTGGTATAACTTTTCCTTCGAGTTCAGGAAAAAGACTTTGAAGATGAATACCACTTTGTGTCTCTGCTAATGTAAATTGAGCACTTGCATGAATTGTTTTTATATGATTTAATACATCATTTTTAAAATCTAATGATAACTCATCATTTTGTTCTTCAATTCCTATGTGTTTAACAAATGGGATGTCTGTTGCTTTCAATTTTATGTTCCTTATTGTTGGTATCAAATATAACGGTCGATTGCACCAACAGATTTCTGTTTGGTGCAAGGTTTTGTTGTCTATGTTCTAGCTCTAATTTGTTTAAAAGTTCCAAAAATATGTTTTTGATGGTAAGTTAATGCATTTTTATGTAATATAAATCGTAAATCACTTGGTTTAAATATTTCAAGTCCATCAATTTTTTTCATAACTTCATTATTTTTTACATTTTCATGAACACATACAATATATTTATTATCAGAACTACATATAGTAAAAAAACCTTTATCAAATGCCCAATGTAAATCTCTACTTAGTGCTATACCGTTTGGAACAGCATCTGGTCCATTATGAGATTGTGGCATAACATGAGCAGCTTCTAAATTAGACAATGCTTGATAATTGATTGATTTACCTGTAATCGCACATTTACCCATATATGCAAACAACACAATATCTCTAAAATTATTGCTTTTTACTAATCCAGTTTCATCCGATGGAACTTCTTTGTCTTTTTTCGATGTCTCTTCCAAATTTTCAAAAAGATGTTTTTGGTTCTCTATCATTTTATCTATTGTCTCTGAAGGAATTATTTTTTCTTTATTATCTATCTTAAGTTCTACATTCAGGAAATCAACTAAATCCAAATTAACTAACAAGTGATTAACATTTTTTAAACTTGTTTTAGCTTCCTCCAATAATGAGTTTAAATATTTATAATTATCATTATAATCTGCAAATTGAAATAAATTTATTTTAAAATATATTTCATTTTCTATTTTATATTTTGCAAATATAATAATATCATTTGGCTTAAA
>JALUXT010000012.1 GCA_027013245.1 Campylobacteraceae bacterium | reverse complement strand
AGCACTATTGCTAAAACTAAAATCGCAATTCATATCAAAAATCTGTATGTTGTTTTTATCTTTTAGTTTTAATGCTCGCTCTATTGCTAGTAAAAAAGCTTTTTTTGTCTGTTTTGCAAAAACTATACCTTGCCCACATTTTTCCAAGTCTGTATGAACTGTATCTTTTAATCCCCCGATATTATGGACTATGGGGATAGTTCCATAACGCATGGCTATAAGTTGGTTTAAGCCACAAGGCTCAAATTTTGAGGGCATAAGTAGAAAATCGGCGGATGCATATAAGAGGTGGGATAATTTTTCATCATATCCAAATAAAAATTCAAAATTATCATTTGTTTTTGCTAAATCTTCAAAAGTTTTTTTGTATTTACTGACTCCGTCAACCAGGAAGATAAGATTTAACTCTTTTTTCAATAAATCATCGATTGATTTGAGTATCAAATCAAATCCCTTTTGCTCAACTAGGCGAGAAATCATAACAAAAAGAGGAGTTTTTTCGTTTTTAAATTTTAAACTTTTATATAACTCTTTTTTATTTTTTATTTTTAGATTTAATGAATCTGCATCATAATTTTGAAAGATTAAAGCGTCACTTTTGGGATTAAAAACTTCTGTATCTATTCCGTTTATGATACCACTTAATTTGTTTTTATATAAGCTCAAAAAACCCTCTAAGCCACATCCGAATTTTGGTGTTAAAATCTCTTTTGCATAATTTGGACTGACTGTAGTTACTCTATCACTATATTTTATACCAGCTTTCATAAAGTTGCATTTTCCATAAAATTCTAAATCTTGCATGTTAAAATGACTTTGATTTATCCCTAATCTATCTAATGAATCTCTTTCAAAAACGCCTTGATAAGCGAGATTATGCACGGTAAAAACAGTCTTTATGCTAGAGTCTTTTAGCCAAAATGCACCAAGTGCACAATGCCAATCATTCAGATGAACAAGCTCTACATGTAAGAGTTTTGCAAGTAGGGAAATAGCTTTACTAAATATACCAAATCTTATGTCATTGTTAGCGTATGCTTCGCTATCTCCATATAGATTTTTGGTGGTACTAAGTAATGGTGCATCTATAAAATATGTCAAAACCTCTGTGTTTTTTGTTTTGAAAATATCTGCTGTATAATTGATACCACCTAGATTTACCTCTAAGGTTATGTCTGTTTTTGTTAGCTTTTTTTTATCCATAAACCCATACAGTGGCATGACGGAACATATATTTATATCTTTGCTTAAAGCAAGAGGTAAAGCCGCTGCTACATCAGCTAATCCACCACTTTTGGCATAAGGAAAAATCTCACTAGAAGCAAATAAAACTTTCATTATCCTTCTCTCAAAAGATGTGCACTCTTCTCAGGTGCCACTGGATTTATCGCCATATTTGAAGAGAGTTCAAATCCACCAATTCTATAAATTCTTGGGATAATTCTTATGTTGAAACGAAAATTTTTCTCTATGGATGAGGCAAAAGATTCATTTTCAAAGTTGGTGTTTAATGGAGCTAGCCTAAAGTATAAATTATAATCAAATTTACCTAATTGCTTATGCAGTTTTGAAAAAACTGATTCTAGCATTTGCGATAAACTTGTCACTTCCTCGCATCTACAGTAGTTTAAGCTAGATATATTTCTTTTTGGAGCTATGATAACTTCAAATGCAAAACTACTAGCGTATGGGCAGTAAGCTACAAAATCATCGTTTTCATCTATAATTCTTTCGCCTGATTTTTTTTCATTTTCTATGATATCTTGTAATTTTCCCCTGCCGTGTTTTTTGTAATATTTTAGATTCTTTTGCAAAAAATCTAACTCACTTCTTGGCATCAATGGAAGAGCTAAGAGTTGAGTATGGGGATGTTCTTGTGTTGCACCTGAATTTTGTCCAAAATTTTTAAAGATGCTGATATAAATCAACCTTTTATCATTTTTCAAATCTTCAATTCGTTTTATCAAAGTTTTAAGCCATAACTCTATAAAAGTTGCATCAAACAAGCTTAAATCTTTGTCATGAAAAGGTGAATCTATTAGAACTTCATGAGCTCCAACCCCATTTATTTGTTCAAATAATCCATCTCTTTTTGAGCCCTCACTTTGCTCTACTTGCACAGCTTTATATAGATTTGGAACAACTCTTGTCTTCCAATGTATATCATTTGCCCCATTGTCTCTTATCGCAAAAATTTCTGGAGGTGTCATATTTTCATGGCCTTCACAAAATGGACAATCTTTTTTTGAAATCTTTCGCTCTTGCTGGTAAAAATCTGGTCGATGAAGCCTCTTTGGCGCTATTAAAACATGTTGGTTATGGAGTAAATCAACTCTTATCTCAGACATCTATAACCTCCAAATTTAGTGTTAATTCCAAATCTTCTTGAAACTTATAAAAAATAATAAAAGAAATCTGTTGAGTTACCATATCAAACCCACTTTCACTTTGAGATACAGTTTTTAAAATAAAAGCATTCAAATCAAAATTTAAATTTGAGCTAAGCCTTAGTCTTTTATTTGTAAAGTCATCTATCATATCCAAAGAATTTATATCTTTTAAGTTTAGCCCCTCAAGGATTAAATTATCATTAAAAGTGACGAGGTGAGGGTGTGCAAAGTGAAAATTAAACTCTATGCCATAGTACGCACAGTTTTTATATTTACTCTTACATGTAAGAGTAGTTTCAAAGCTTTTATCTTTGAATTTGTACTCTTTTGAAACTTGTGTTTTAAAACTGCCATCTATATATATGCCACCATCTCTAACAAATAAATTTCTGGAAGAGCTTAATTTAAAAGGCTGGTTTGCAAAATCTCCAATCTCCTTGTAATTTGCTCGTTTAAAATTTTCTAGGCTAAAAGGAGCATCTGATATATGGTCTATAAAAGAGTTTTTTAGATGCCAATCAAAGATAAGATTTTCTTTTAATTTTTCATCCAACCCATCATTTGCATTGTGAATAGTAGAAATCTCCTCTATATTTTCTTCTTGTTTTTGGATTGCTTGTGGATTTAAAATCTTTTCATGGTAAGCTTCTTTTCTTCTTGTGAGAGTATTTTGCCAATTGAAAAATACATTAAGTGATCCAAACTCTACCATTTGCCCACCATTTTTACTTGAAAACATCAAAGATAATGAATTTGTTAGAATTTTTAACTCATCAAACCCATCCATATCAAAATCATCTATCTCTTTTTTTATCTTTTTCTTTGCAAAAGTTTTTTCTAGCTTTAGGAGATACTTGTAGGCATTGTCTCTGAGATTTGGAAGATATAATCCACCAAAAACACCATGCCAAAAAACATCATTTGTTTGAAGTTTGTATAAATTCTCAAGTGCATTTTTGCTCATCTTGTTTTGCTTTTTTGACATGTAAAGCATTCGTTTGTGTAAAAAGTTACTCTCTGTATATTTCACGAAGAAATTTTTCCAAATTCCACCTTTTATAAAAGAGATGCCGATATTTTCAAAATATTCTAATCCAACCTTTTGTTTTAGGGCTTCAAGGCTAAGAGTTTGATTTTGTTTTAAGCTCCACTCCCCCATCTCAAAATAAGAAGTATTGTTAAGATAAGCGATTCCGTGGGATTTGTGAGTTTTTAAATACTCACTAAAGTGTGGGGTTTTTATATGTTCATTTTTGATAACTGCTTGCACAAAGTCTTCAAGCCACTTTTTTTCATAAACCCATTCATAAGTCTTCGGCCATAATCCAAATTTTTCGGCGTCATCAAAGATAATAGCAGCAGAATTTTCATCTTTTTGATGATTTTCTATGACTTCTATAGCCTTTTTAACACTAAAAAAAGGAAGTGCATATCTAAGTGCACCAGAAATCGGAAAAAGAGCAAGTTTCTCTCCACTCTCTTCAGTTTGAAAATACCCATCCATCTTATCTCTGTCAAATCCGCTACTTAAGAAATGATAATCATCCACAACAGCAAAATATATGTCTGATTTTTTCAAATCAGGCACAAGTGAAGATTCCCAAACTCTTTCAGTTAGCCAAAGTCCATTAGGCTTTTTATCAAACTTTTTCTTTATATAATTGTTTAGTTTTTTGATTTGTCCAATTCTATCGTTTGATGGGATTGAAATTAAAACTGGCTCATAATAACCAGCACTTATCCACTCAATGGAGCCTGCTTTTGTCAATATCAACATATTTTCATATATATCTTTATGCTTTGTAATGATCTGATCCAAGAGCCAACCGCTACAATGAACTGAAAATTTAAAGCGAGGATATTTCACCATAGTTGCAAAAAAAGGCTTATAACATTTTTCTATAGCTTCATCGACAGCCTCGCCAAAATTATCAACTGGCTGATGCATATGCACTCCAAAAAGTAGTGACACTTTCTTCATATATTTTCCTCTTGTTTGTTAAACTTTTGGCTTTAATCTATCACACAAACCAATCTCGATTATAATTAGCTTCTAAGTCGATTTCTAACTCACCAAAGCCAGGTAAGGTTTGTATCACTCTTTTATCTTTATATAATTCAAACCTAAATTTTATCTTGCCTTCCCAGCTTTTTTGTTTTTTTATTTTAAATTCTAGCAATTTATCAAAAGCAAAATCTAAGCGTAGCTTTTTTTTGATGCTTTTAATACCTCTTTTTATAGGTATATCTAATTTGAATTCAAAAGATTCTATTGAAATAGTAAGTGATTTGCACTTTAAAAGCTCTTCTTTTGAGGCTTGGCATGAAAAATATACAAACTCTTCATCTTGCCCATAATAGATTTTTTCGACAGGACCCCTTGCTTTGTCCATAGTGGAAAAAAGTTTCGTTTCGTCTATGATGCCACATCCTAGCCACTCAAAAAAAGAGTTGTGCATTCCATTTATGTTTGGGGTTATGTAAGATGTTGGAGGTAGCCAAAAGTCTTGTGTCTCTTTGTTTTTCAAGATAGGTTTATACAAATCACTTGGTGGTTTGATTTTTAAAAGATTATATATGCTAATCAAGTGTCCTCTAAAAAGTACATCAAAATCAGCTCCAAAATCTGTGTGATGATCATCTCCATACCACCAAAACCAGTCTGAACATTCAGCTGCCAAGAAATGCTTTGTGATTTTTTCTTTTGTGTTTTTGCTTATATTTTGCTCAAGTTTTTGATAGTCTTTTTTGGTTTGATATATAAAATCCCAAGCTTTTGTTTTTTCACTGTGCCCGACCCAAGTGTTAAACTCACCATTTATCCAACTCCCAGGGCTCAAACTTGGTAATATATTTTGTTTTAATTTTAAAACTTCATCCATATTGAGAGTGTTACAACACGGAGTTTGATTTATCTTGGTGTAGAGTGCATCAAAAAAATCAAAACCATTATTTTTGTAAAATTCCCAAGCATTTTCTCCATCTAAGATAACAAAAACACAAGCATTGTTATTTTCGTTATTTATATTTTCAAGAGCATTTACAAAGTCATCACTTGCTTTTTTCTCATCCCAAAATCTATAGGTAAAACCAATCAAATCGCTTAAACCATGGTCTCTAAACCCCATACACATACCATCAAAATTATAAGGATTATATAGGTTTTTTCTTTCACCGTTTTGTAGTGATTTAAAAAGTATCGCTTCATCTGTAGCTATGGCTTTTATACCGCATTTTTTTAAAAGATTTACGCTTTTAGTATCAACTGCTCCCTCTGCTGGCCAAAAAATCTCTGGTTTAAATTCAAAAGTTTCTTCAAAAAGTTCTATTGCCCTTGAAATTTGAAGATAAGCATCATCGCATAAGGGTTGATTATGTTTAGGTATATTTGTGCTTTGATTTGCTAATGTTGCATTTTGCATATCCATCAAAAGAGGCAAAATAGGGTGGTTTAGAGGAGTTGTTGATATAGAAATCCTGCCTTTAGAATGAAGTGATTTGTAGTACTCAAATATCCCTTTTATAAACTCTCTTAGTGTTTGGAGTAAGATAATTTTATCATTAAAATCAAAAGATTGCCCTTTTTTTATAAGAGATGAGACGATTTTATCATTTTGTCTTAGGTAAACTCCACACCATGAGAGTATAAATAAAACTTCTAAATCAAATAATTCTGCATCATTTAAACTCTCTTTTTGAAAAAGATATTGAAAATGCTCTAGCGGAGTAACCATCGTATCAAACTGTGCAGATTTACAAATTTTAATCATCCAGTCCCGTTCATCTTGCTTTAAAGAGTTAGTGTCTTTATACCAAAGCTGCAAGAAATAGTCATTTTCCACGGGGTTTTCATAGTAGAGTTTCATCTGCTCTATCAAAGGAGGAGTTATGTTGAAAGTTGCTTTTATATTTTCATGTCTTGCCATCATCCATGGCATATCATAATAGTCTTTTATGGAGTGTAAAAATACCCAAGGCATCTGCATCACACCAGAATTATCTCTATAATCAGGTTGATGCATATGCCAAATAGTTACTAAATTCAAAATTTATTTGGACCAGTTTGCTATTTTTTCATTGTATTTATCGTATATATTTTTGCCTGATATTTCATCTTTTGCTTGGATATATATGTTTAAATGTTCGCTATATTGGTCTGGTATCATCAAAATCCAATCAGTTTCATTTTCCCAAATCTTAACGCCGTCTGCGGTTGAGCTTTTTTTGTCTTTAGCATCTTCTAAAAACTTTCTCATCATCTTGCCTTTGAGTGCTTGAGTGCATTGTATCTTTTTACTTGAATAGTAGAAATCATCTACTTTTTTTGCCAATACAGATAGTTTTACACCGTGACAACTTAGCATTTCCATAACTTTAAGGCTAGTATACATGGCATCTCTAGTAACGCCAAATTCTGTAAAAGCAAAATTTCCATCCATGGTGGCTATCAAATCGTACTCTTTTAATTTTTCAGTTTTAAAGTTTGAGTATTTGCCTCGTTCGATTTGAATATTTTCAAAATCCACGATATCAGGAGCCCAAGTTGGTAAAAATACTTTCATCTTTTTTTCTGTACTGCTCATATTTAATAGATGCAAAATCGTGTGTAAACCTTTGATTTTATCTAATACTTCTCCCTCGTCTGTGATAAAGGACAATCTTTGTGCATTTGGGTATATCATGACTCCCATATCATAGTGCAGACTTTTGACAATATTTGAAATATTTGATTTCGCACGGTTTTCTAAGATATTTATATTAGAAAGTTTTTTCGCATCATAGTAAGCGTCTAAAACTATGTTTTCAACACCTAAATCATTTAATAGCCTAGGAAAGATATCGGCTGTACTCCCATGCATGACATCAACAGCTACTTTAAAACCACCACATTTTATGATTTTGTGATCTATCTTTTTTTCTATCTTTTCTATATAATCTTTAGAGTCCCTATCTTTTGTAGATTCTTTTATCTCGCCTATTTTAGTATAATCAACTCTTCTGAAATTTTCTGTAAAAAATGCTTTCTCAACTCCTTTTATAGAATCAGAATCTATCCTTAGTGCTTCTTCATTAAATAGTGTGATTTGAGAACTAGTGGTATCTATGATATCTCGCTTGAAGTGTGCTCCACCTACCAATCTATCGTCATTTGCAAGCTTGTATCTAAGAACTGAAGGAGGGACACTCTGCATATCAAGTACATCTATACCAGCACTTAAAAGTCCGCCAAGAAAGGCTCGTTTGAGCATTCTTGAGCTTTTATCTTTGTCTCTTCCTACTGCTATTTGAGAGCCGATTGGGAGCTGAGAAGCAAATGCTTCAGCTAGTTTTGTGGCCATATCGCAAGAGAGTTCTATATTGCTTTTTCCACTAACGCTTCCGCTTTCAAATATAGTATTTTTATATTTATTTCCAAGAACCAAGCTATGACTGATTATGGAAGCAGGCTCTATCTTTTTGTCTGGCCAAATCGTTACATCTTGTTCAAATGTTGTTAGCTCCCCAACTTCACATCCTTGAGCTAGTATCAAGCCAGATTTTGCACTAACATTTTTGTCTATAACATTGTCATAGCAGATAACGCAGCCATCAAATTTAGCATTTTTCCCTATCTCTATATCGCTCCATAAAACACTATTTCTTATATTGCTATCGCTTCCTATCGTGACATTGTTGCCTATGACTGTATTGTTTAATTTTATGTTTTTATTTAAAGTTACATCTTTTCCTAGCACCACATTGCCGATAATTTCTATACTTTTATCTAACACATAAGAAGTATCACTATAAAGTGTTCCATCAGGAAATTTGGTTTCAATGCCTGGAATTTTAAAATTTACTTTGCCTTTTAATATATCATCATATACTTCACGATAACTTTCAGGATTTCCGACATCTCTCCAGTAGCCATCTAAACTATAACCCATAAGTGGTATATCGTTTTTCATCAGTGTTGGAAACAAATCTTTAGCAAAATCAAAATTTTCACCCTTTGGTATAAAATCCAATATTTCAGGCTCAATTATATAAATTCCTGTGTTTATAGTGTCACTAAAAACTTCTCCCCAACTTGGTTTTTCTAGAAATTTTTCTATTATGCTATCATTATTTGCAATCACAACTCCAAATTGAAGTGGATTTTCCACTGAAGTTAAGCCAATGGAGAGTTTTGCTTTTTTGCCTTTGTGAAAATCAAATAACTTTTGAAAATCAAAATCAGTCACTAAATCACCGCTTATGATTACAAAATTATCATCGCCGATAAGGTCTTGAGCAAGTTTTACAGCACCCGCGGTTCCATAATCATCATCAGGAGTAACATAACTTATCTTTATGTCAAAATCACTTCCATCTTTAAAATAATCTTTGATAACTTCGGGTTTAAAGTAAAGAAGAATTATAAATTCTGTGATGCCCAAATCTTTTAGAGTCATCATAGTGTGTTCCATCATAGGTCTGTTTACTATGGGCAACATAGGTTTTGGACAAGAGTGAGTTAGGGGCTGAATCCTTGTTCCAAATCCCCCTGCCATTACTACGGCTTTCATCTTATATCTCTAAAAGTGAATTTTCTGAATTAAAAGGCGAGATAACTTTTGGAGTTGTTTCATCGCAAATCCATCTTCCGTTATCAAGTTTATATCCAAATTGGTAAGAATTGTTTGAATCCATGACCTTTGTTATGTAAAATTCTCCATTTTTCTTTTTTTTCATGGGCTCACATTTCCACTCGTTCCATTCACCACTTATCTCTACAGAATTTGTAAAATCTGGATTTATAGTAAAAGTTATCCAAGATTTTTTACCTTTTTTTGTTATTTTAATCATAAGTATCCCCGCTTTATCTAGTATGCCTTATTATAGCAAAATTAAGGTATAAATATGGTAACAAAATGGTTATAAAATATGCAAAATATAAGAGTTTTTTATCGAAAGTTATTTAAAATGGATTGAGATGCAAAAAAATCACATCTCGTATTTATTTTTATATATTGTTAGCTTTTTTGTATTCCATTATCATGGCATACGCTTCATCTTTTAATTTCAACTTTTCTTTTTTCAAAGTATCTAGCTCTATCGCTTCTATAAATTCACTTCCACTTTCTGCGTTATTTATCTTTTTGTCAAGCTCATTATGTCTTTCAAAAATCTTTGCAAAATGCGCATTTTCTGTTTTTAGTGTAGTTATTACATGTCTGTATTCATGTAGCATCATCTCTCCTTAAATATTTTTTGTTATTCTAACTAATATTTGCTTAAAGTGGTCTCTTTTAAGTTCTATAATCTGCATTTATTTTGACATATTCATAGCTTAAATCACATCCATAAGCAGTATATGAAAAATTCCCTACATGTAAGTTACATGTGATTTTAAAAGAGTCTTTTTTCATGACTTTGTTTGCCTTTTCTTCTATGTTTGCATCCATGATTGGACACTCTTTGGAGTGTATTAAAACATTATTGTAGTAAATTTCCAGTCTGTCTTCATCGCACTCTATGTTTGAAGCTCCAATTGTTGAAGCGATTCTGCCCCAATTTGGATCTTCTCCAAAAATCGCAGTTTTAACAAGTAAGGAGTTGCTTAATGCTTTTGCCGCTTTTTGTGCGTCTATTTCATCTTTTGCACCATTTACTTCAAAAGCAACTACTTTGTTTGAACCTTCTCCGTCTTTTAGTATCAAATAGCTTAAATTTTTAGTGATGAAATCCAAAGCCTCTTTAAAAGCATTTTTATCATAAGCATCTCTTGCGTGATTTGTTAGTAGAAAAACAGAATCATTTGTGGATGTATCGCCATCAACACTAATCTTGTTGAAAGAATTTTCTACACTTTGTTTTAAAATTTCATCCATATCGTCTTTTGGGATATTTGCATCACTCACAACAAAGCAAAGCATAGTGGCCATGGCAGGATTTATCATGCCAGCTCCCTTGCAAATTCCTGCGATATGAAAAAAGCTTCCATCGTCTAACTCAACTCTGACACACATCTCTTTCTTGAAATTATCAGTTGTCATGATTGCATTAGCACAAGAGTTTGAGTTTTTTGAATTAAAATCAAATCTATTTGCAGCATCTATAATTTTTTGTGTTTCAAGTGGATATCCAATGACTCCGGTTGAGCTCATAATTGGATTTATAATATTTTTAAAATTTATGTTTTCAAATATAAAATCAATATCATCAATACCTTTTTGACCAGTCATCGCATTTGCATTTTTAGAATTCATCAAGATAAAATTTGTTTTGAAGTTTTCTTGGTATCTTTTAAAGTGTTTTATGGGAGATGCTTGAAATCTGTTTGTAGTAAAAACTGCAGATATATCACACTGGGCGTCACTTCTTATAAAGGCTACATCTTTTTCGCCATCTTTTTTGAGCCCAGCATTGATGCCACCACAGTAAAATCCATCGACATTTTCTATGCCATTTTTTATAGATAGTATATTAAACATATTTTAGCTCCTGTGGTTTATATCTGCTGTTTATTATATTTTTTGTATTTCTTATGCCCTCACCAGTGCCTACAACAAATAGCTTGGTATCTCCACTTATAAGAGTGTCGCCTCTTGGCATAGGAATAAATTTTCCATTTGCATCTTCTAGCCCAACAATACTCACATTTACAATCTCTCTTATATGTGCTTCTTTTATCTTTTTAAATCTTAGCCAACTGTGCCCTGGAACTGTAATCTCTTCCATATCGATTGGTATGTCTCTTCGGTAGAGTATATTTTCAAGCATATTTTCCATATCAGGTCTAACGCTCATGGCGCTTATCCTTTGAGCCATCAGTTTTGAGGCACTTACAACACTATTAGCACCTAGTTTTTTTAGTTTTTCTATGTCATTTTGATTTGCGGCTTGTGACATTATAAGATAGGGATTTTTTAAGCCAATCTCTTTTTCGTATAGCCTAACAGTTACTATTTGAGCTATATTGTCAGCTAAATTTTTACTAAGAGTGATCAAGCCCTTTGCACTAGAGAGTCCTGATTTTAGCAAAGCAACTTCGCTGTGGGGTTCTTCTTGAACAAAATATGGATATTTGTATTCTTTAGCTATTGATACTAAATTTTTATCAGGAGCCACCACAACAAAAGGTATGTGGGCATTTTTGAATTGTTTTGTTAGCTCTATTGTGTATTCGTTATGGTAACAAATAACATAGTGATTTTTCAATCTAGCGATATTGTATAACATTTGGCGCTCCTTTAAGATTCGTACAAAATCCCCTTTATTTAGCACTTCTACTAAAAGACCAATTGAAAAGGAAAATACTCCAAATCCAAGTATTATAAGGGCTAAAGTAAAAATTCTACCTGCTTTGGAAATCGGTGCAATTTCTCCAAATCCAACCGTAGTAAAAGTGATACCAGCTTGGTAAATCGCATCATCAAGTGAGAAGTCATCGATTATCATATACCCTAGTGCTCCTACGAGTATCATAAGCACAGTTAAGATAAGAGGAAGTCTAAAGGGTTTTAATTGTTGATAAAGTTCAGTATTTAAGTTAATCGCGGGGATGCTTCTGTCGCTCCAGTGTAAAAGTTTTTTTATTTTACGAAGCATTGACGGTTTCACCCCCGATTTAGTAGTGAAGATTAGTTAAGCGTTTTTCTTCATAGTTCTTAGAGTTGAAGCAGCAACTTTGATTTTTCTAGTTGTGCCATCTTCTAAAGTAACTCTTACTGTTCTAAGATTTGGAAGAAATCTTCTTTTTGTTTTGTTATGAGCATGACTGACATTGTTTCCAGACATCGGTCCTTTTCCTGTTATTGCGCATCTTCTAGCCATTTTAAATCCCTTGGTGTTTTATTAAGGCTGATATTATACCTAAATTTTATAAAGGTTTTATGAAATTAAAGATAAAATCTACAAATTCCATCAAAAGGATATGTTTTTTGCTAACAAACTCTACAATCGAGAATTATATAAGCACGATTCCTCCTGTCCCAAAAGTTATGAAGTCTTGCTTATCTCATCTTGATGCAGCAGACATGATGCAAGCTGCAAATGTTGTAAAAGAAGATAAAACTTTTATATTGTTTCTTTCCAAGATTGTAAACAAGCCTATATTTGGTTTTACAAAAGAGATAAAAGACCCACATCAGATATTCGGAATCTTAGGACTAGATAGTGCGAAGCAAATAATATATGGTTACTATTCGCTTTTGATTATCCCTAAAAAATGGGAAGTATTTGATTTTTCAAATAAAAAATTTCAAAATTTACAATCAAATCTTATTGTAAATTGGAATAAAATCTTAGATTTTCTTAACATTGATGATAAAGACATGAGAGCTTGTATAACTCTACTGCCAGCTGCTTTGATTGTTTGCGAGATGCTTTTTCGAGATATCAAAGGAACCATACTTTTATTGCGAGAATCAAAACAAACTAGCTTTGATGAATTGCTTTTTAAAATGAGTGGCAATACTCTTTTTGATGTAACTAGCAAGATTGCTAAAAAATGGGAATTTAATAAAAATATACAAGATTTTATAACGCTTATCTCTTCAAATAAATTAGATAAAAACTCCAACATGTATAGGCCTATTATTTTTCTAAGGTTGCTAATAAGCTATGAAATGAGCAAGTCTTATGTCATCCAAAGCGGATTAAATGACTTTTTTGATTTTTCATTAAAATTTGATGAAAATGATATACTTGATTTTTACTCTTTGATTGCAAAATGAAACCAGTATTTAAAAATTCTGTAGCACTTTTTTATCCTTCAGGGTTTATAGATGGTGAAAATGCATCGGTGATTATAACTGGTTTAGATGAAAAAGAGATACTTGCAAAAAAACCAGAAGCTATCTTTGTTTCTTTAAAAAAAGTTGTGTTTTTTAATAAAAAAGGCATGGCTTATTTGGTTGATAGAATGTTGTTTTTAAAAGATAAATGTGCAGCATTTGTAGGGTTTTGTGACTATGATAAAAAGAAGTTTCATTTGATACAAGAGCTTTTTTCACATGATATTTCATTTTCACTTATACAAAGTGAAGATATACTTTTTTGGTTTTGTGGTACAAAAAAGAGTGAAGAAAAAGAGATAATTATATATGCCAAGGATAGTGAGCAAAAAAATCAATTGGCTATGGCTTTGATAGAGCGAAAACATAAAGTGGTTATATCAAAAGATAGAGAGGACTTTGAAAAAACAAGAAAAAATTATGATTTTATGGTCGAAAATTCACACATCGGGAGTATGGAAAAAAAGGTTTCTGTTTTTATTAAAAATAATATAATCATATACACATTAAAAAGTTTTATTGATTCAGATTTTGCCAAAGATTTTAACACGAAGTATCATAGAAATGCCATCAAAGTAGGGTTTAGGATATTTTGTTTTAATGCCGAGGATGTTTCATCTATAAACATTCATGGTGCTAATTTTTTAACTAAATTATCAATAGATGGAGCAGAAGATGGAGTAAGCATAGCTATTTGTGGGCTAAAATCAGGAAAAATTGCACAAATTTTGATAAATGATATAGAAGATGCAGGAATCATTCTGTATGATAATTTGATAAGTTTTTTTGAAGATGAAACAAATGTGCACCAGGCAAATTTGGAAGCACGAAAAATGTTAAAGAAAATTAAAATTGACAGAAAAACCATATCTATTTTACCTGATGTTATAGATTCTACTGTTCACACAGTAGAGGCACTATCAGATAACAGTGTTGAGAAAAGAACAGTAAATATACAAGAACTTATACATGGTGATGACGCAAAATATCTTATATCAATAATGGGAATTTATGGAGATATGGATTGCATATTTGTTTTGGTTATGGAAGAAAATGTCGCAAAAGAAGTTTGTAAAATTTTAATGAGTGAAGATTTTACGCAAGAAGAATTAAAGGATGCTTATAGTGAATTTTCAAATGTGATTGGTAGCAAAGTTATACAAAAACTAAAAAGTAAGCACATAAATATTGAAACAACAATGCCAAGAATTTTTGATAAGATTTCAGAAGTGATTAAATTAGAAAATGGACATATCGGTGTTCAAGTAAATTTTAAAATACAAAAGCAAGATATGATCTTGTTTTTATCCAAATAAAAGGAAAAAAATGAAAGTCGCCCCGAGTATATTATCTGCAGATTTTGGCAGATTAGATGAAGAAATTAAAGCCATTTGCGATGGTGGTTGTGATTATATACATGTAGATGCCATGGATGGACATTTCGTGCCAAATATGACTATTGGCCCAGTTGTTGTTAAAGCTGTTGCGAAGGCGGCTACCAAACCTCTTGATGTTCATCTTATGGTTGAAAATAATACTTTTTTTGTTGAGCTCTTTGCTCCGCTAAAACCTGAATTTATATCTTTTCATATCGAATCAGAAAAACATCCCCATAGGCTTATACAAAAGATAAGAAGCTATGGCATAAAACCAGCAATCGTATTAAACCCACATACCCCACCCCAGACGATAGAGTATATATTAGATGATTTAGATATGGTGCTTTTGATGAGTGTAAACCCTGGTTTTGGTGGGCAAAAATTTATACCCTCAGTGATAGAAAAGGCTAGAAAATTAAAGAGCATGATAAATAAAAGAGGATTAAACACGCTGATAGAAGTTGATGGTGGTGTTAATGATAAAAATGTAAAAGAGTTAGCAAATGCAGGAGTTGATATAGTGGTCGCTGGAAATTTTGTTTTTAGTAACCCATCATACAAAGATGCGATGAGTAGTCTGAAATAGTGACTCCTAAAGTAAAGATATGTGGGATAACAAATATAAGGGATGCTAAGGCTGCTGTGCTTTACGGTGCAGATGCCTTAGGCTTTGTTTTTTATAAAAAATCACCAAGATATATAGAGCCTCAAATCGCACGAGAGATAGCAGAATTGCTTCCTCCTTTTGTTCAAAAAGTTGGACTTTTTGTAAATGAAATGGCTTCTGAAATAAACCTTACATGTAAGCTTGCAAAGATGTCTTTAGCCCAGATTCATTTTGATGGAGATGCCCAGTTGTATGAGAACTTAGATTTGCCTCATATTAAAGTGATACGAGCTGCTTGTCAACAAGATATCACAAAATATGCAAACGAATACAAAATGGTAGATGCTTTTGTAGAAGGTTTTGGTGGTAAAGGAAAGAGGATTGATACACAGTGGTTTGAAGGAATTGACTGTTCTCGCATCATCCTAGCTGGTGGATTAAATGCACAAAATATTGATGAAATAAAAAAATATAATTTTTATGGTTTTGATGTAAGTAGTGGAGTTGAAAAGAGCAAGGGTATAAAAGATACAAGTAAGATAAAAGAGTTTATAGATAAGGTTAAAAATTGAAATATTTTGATACGCTAGTAGAGAAGTTAAAACAAAATAAAATCACAAAAGATGATTTTTTAAAAGAGATAAAAGAGATAAAATCTTTAGAAGATGTAGATACTGATGACTTGGAAAACCTGAGGCTCTTAGGGCTTCCTGTTTGTGATAATGATGAGGAATTTTATATTAAAACCTCAAAAACAGATATAAAAGATCAGAAATTTTGCATTGTTGATATAGAAGCAAGCGGAAGTAAACCTAGCGAATACCAAATCATAGAGATTGGTGCAGTCATGATTCAAAATGGTGTTGAGATAGATAGATTTGAAACATTTGTTTATACGGATTTGTTGCCTGAGTCTATCACAATATTGACTGGAATCACGCTTGAAGATTTAAAAGATGCTCCATCTCTTGCCTTTGTTTTGGAAAAATTTAGGCTCTTTTTATCTGATGCAGTTTTTATAGCCCACAATGTAAAGTTTGATTATAATTTTATATCAGCATCTATGCAACAAGTTGGCTTTGGTCCACTTTTAAATCGTAAACTTTGCACAATCGAGCTTTCAAGAAAATGCTTTGTAGCACAAAAATATGGACTTGGGTTTTTGATGGAATTTTTCGATATCTCATTTGGGTCTCAGCACCGCGCTTTAGTTGATGCAAGGATGGCTGATTATGTGTTTAAGCAATGTTTATCAACTTTACCAGAGGGAATAAACACAACAGAAGAGTTGATAGATTTTTCATGTCCACCAAAAAAGAAGAAAAAGAAGAAAAATAAATCTAAAGTGTAATTAATCTAAAAATTGCCAAATCAAATTTCATAAATAATCATTTTTATAATTTATGTAATTTTGAGCTGATTCATAAAGCGAAGCTATCTCTTCTTCGTTTAATTCCCTGATAACTTTTGCAGGGGAACCCATGATAAGTGATCTTGGAGGGAAGATTTTGTTTTTTGTTACAAGTGAGCCAGCCCCTACTATGGACTCTTTTCCTATAATGGCACCATCTAGTATAGTTGTACTCATGCCGATAAGGCAGGCATCGCCTACGATACATCCGTGAAGCATAACTTTGTGACCTATGGTGACATTGTCTCCTATATATGTTGGGTGTCCATCACTCTTATCTTCTTTTGTATAATGGTCCACATGTATCATGCTCATGTCTTGTATGTTTGTATTTTTTCCTATTTTTATGTAGTTTATATCGCCTCTTATAACACAGCCAAACCAAACAGAGCTATTTTCTCCAATCAGCACATCACCGATGATGTCGGCACTGTTTGCGATAAAAACATCTTTTTCGATTTTTGGCATAATGCCTTTATATGGCAAAATCATCTAGCTCTCCTTAAAAAGTTTTTTTGCCAATCTTTCAGCTTTATTGGTGTCCGCATCTTTTCTAAGGGTGCTAAAGATTTTATTTATATAATCACCCAAAATCTTTTGGGAATTTATCGTTTTTTGTCCTGTTACTTCCACTCTTTTGTATTGGTCGTTGTTTTGCAATTCATAAGCAAGATTGTTATCATTTAGCTGAAGCTGAAGTATCTCTAAAAGTTTTTCTTGCAATGGCTTTTCTATGATAGGTGTCATAAGCTCCAACCTTCGCTCCAAATTTCTTGGCATCCAATCCGCACTTGATATAAACATGCATGGATTTGAGCTTTTAAAGTAAAATATCCTGGCATGTTCTAGGTATCTACCTACTATCGATATAACTCTTATGTTCTCACTAATGCCTTTGATAGCAGGCTTCAAACAGCAAATACCTCTTATGATCAAATCAATCTTGACACCATTTATAGAAGCGTTATATAAAGCTTTTATGACATCAGAATCCACCAAAGAGTTCATCTTTGCTATGATTCTGCCATCTTCGCCTTTTTTTGATTCATTGTTTATCATATTTAACAGAGTTGGTTTTATTTGTGTGGGAGACATCTTTAGAGTTTCTAGTTTTTGACTTTTTGAAAAACCTGAGAGTATATGGAAAAAAGAAGTGGTATCTTTAGCAAATTCATCCTTACATGTAAAGTAGCTTACATCCGTATAAATCTTAGCAGTTGCACCATTGTAATTTCCAGTCCCTAAATGCATATAAAATTTTAGCACACCATCTTCTTGGCGGATTATCTGAGCAACTTTTGCATGTACTTTAAAACCAGTGATTCCGTATATAACATGAGCTCCAGCTTGCTCTAGTGACCTAGCCCAATGCAGGTTATTTTCTTCATCAAATCTAGCTTTAAGCTCCACCATAACAGTTACTTGCTTGCCTTCGTTTGCTGCATCTATAAGAGCTTGGATGATAGCAGAATTTTTTTCAACTCTGTAAAGTGTGACTCTAATTGAGATAACTTTTGAATCTTTTGCCGATTCCTTGATGAGCCTAGTAACGGATTCAAAACTCTCATAAGGGTGATATAACAATATATCTTGTTTTCTAATAGTCCTGAAGATTGATTCATTTTTATTTAATGGTGGCAAAACTTTTGGATGATACGGAGGCAGAGTAAGCCTTGAAAAATTTTTGTTTCCAACTATCTCCCAAAGAGCTCCTAAGTTTAATGGAAGATTATAACTATATATATCTTTTGCAAATATTTTCATATGATAATTTAAAAAATCAAGTATATCAGGATCGCAATTTTCTTGGATGTCAAGCCTGACAAAAGCACCTCTTCTTCGTAGTTTTAGCCCTTGTTCCATGATGAGCATAAAATCATCTGCTTCTTCTTCTTCTATAACGATATCTGCATTTCTAGTAACCCTAAAAGCCGCACTTGATATTAGCTTGTATCCTGTAAATATATCTTCCACATGTTCGTGTACTATCGACTCTATAGGTACATAGTGATTGTCATTTACTTGAAAAAATCTTGGCAATACTCTCGTAATTCTAATCATTCCATATCTAAATTTATCCATATTTTCTTCATCACTTAATTTTACAGCAAGTGAAAAACTAAGATTATTTAGGTGCGGAAAAGGATGAGTTGTATTAACGGCGATTGGGATGATGACAGGCAAGATATTTGAAAAGAAAAACTCATCAGCTTTTTCTTTTAACTCATCATCTAAATCTTCGTAGTTTTTGATATAAAGTTCTTCCTTCCCAAGTTCCTTTCGAATCGCATGGTAAGTATCTTGGAGTACCCCTTTTTCGCTTATAAGATAATCTCGAATCTCCCTAAGTTGGTCCAATGGAGTGATTTTATCAGTTCCGGTGACTATAACACCAGCATTAAAAAGCTGCTTTAAACCGGCCACTCTAATCATATAAAATTCATCTAAATTTGTGGCATAGATGGCTAAAAATTTTAATCTCTCCAACAATGGAAGTTCTGTCTTTTTTGCTTGTTCTAACACCCTAGTGTTGAATTTAAGCCAAGATAATTCTCTATTGATGTAGTATTTAGATTCGTTTAGATTTGCCATCACTCTGTCCTATGTCTTTATTTTAACAAAACTATTATATCAAATTTTTTACAGTTTTCTAAGCTTTGTTATCTCATCTCTTAACTTTGCAGCCTTTTCAAACTCCAAGTCTTTTGCAGCTTGGTGCATTTTTGCACTCATTTCTTTTATGATTTGTCTCTTTTGACTAGGTGGAATTTTATCTTTTTTATCAAACTTATTAAAAATTTCCCCTAAATCCTCTACTTTTAGATTCTCATCTAGTTTTCTTGTCGTGCTTGCTGGTGTTATATTGTGTTGGGTGTTATACTTTTCTTGTAATTCTCTTCTCTTTAGTGTGATTTTTATAGCTTTTTCCATAGAATTTGTGATTTTTTTAGCAAACATTATCACTTTTCCATTTATATTCCTAGCAGCTCTTCCCATGGTTTGAGTTAAACTCGTCTCGCTTCTTAAAAATCCCTCTTTATCGGCGTCAAGTATGGCAACAAGTGAAACTTCAGGCAAATCAAGCCCTTCACGCAAAAGATTTATGCCAACCAATACATCAAATTCGCCAAGCCTAAGAGAGCGGATTATCTGATTTCGCTCTATCGCATCAATATCCGAATGCATGTATCTGACTTTCAATCCTAGTTCACTATAGTATCTACTCAACTCTTCAGCCATCTTTTTTGTCAAAACTGTCACTAAAACTCTCTCGTCTTTTGCTATAACTTCTTTGATGAGGTCATGCAATTTTTCGACTTGATTATCGCTATCAAGTATCTCAACTTCAGGGTCAAGCAAGCCTGTTGGTCTTATGATTTGTTCAGCTACATTTTCACCGGAGAGTTCTAACTCTAACTCCTTTGGTGTAGCAGAGACAAAAAGAAAATGCGGAGCTTTGTTTATGTACTCATCAAACATCAAAGGACGATTATCAAGAGCACTTGGAAGTCTAAATCCATACTCCACTAAAACCTCTTTTCTACTCCTATCTCCCGCGTACATGCCCCGAAATTGGGACAGACTTACATGTGACTCATCTACGATGACAAGATACTCTTTCCCCATAGATTCAAAATAATCAAAAAGAGAAAAAGGCGTTTCCCCTTCTTTTTTGCCTGTTAGATATCTGGCATAATTTTCCACACCCTTACAAGCTCCAGTGGCTTGGAGCATCTCTAAGTCAAACTCAACTCTACTTTTAAGCCTTTGGTATTCTACTAGCTTATTTTCACTTTTTAAAAACTTTAACCTCTGTCCTAACTCATCTTCTATCATCTTTATAGCATTTTTGAGTCGCCCTTGACCTACTATAAACTGACTTGCCGCATAAATCACGACTTTAGAGACATCTTTTTGCTTTTCATTTGTCAATACTTCAAAATAGTAGATGCTTTCAATCTCATCACCAAAAAATTCTATCCTTATAGCCTCATCTTCGCTGTAAGCTGGGTGTATATCGATAACATCACCATTTACCCTAAAACAACCTCTATCGAAAAAGGCATCATTTCTTTTGTATCCCATATCTACTAATTGCAAAAGTAATCTTTTCTGATTTATCTCTTGCCCGACTTCTAAAGCTTGTACCATACTTTTATACTCATCAGGGTCACCCAAACCATAATTTGCCGATACAGAAGCCACGCAGATGACATCATGAAAACTAAGCAAACTAGCAGTTGCACTAAGCCTAAGCCTCTCTAACTCTTCATTGATAGAGCTGTCTTTTTCTATAAACAAATCAGCCCTAGGAATATAAGCTTCAGGCTGATAATAATCATAATAACTGATAAAATACTCCACATGATTTTTAGGAAAAAACCCTCTAAATTCACTATAAAGTTGGGCAGCCAAAGTTTTATTGTGAGTCATTATAAGCGTTGGCATTTGGAGTTGGGCGATGATATTTGCCATAGTAAATGTTTTTCCGCTTCCCGTAACACCGACTAAAGTCTGATATCTATTCCCTTCTTTTAGAGAATGCACAAGTTTTTTGATAGCTTCAGGTTGGTCGCCTGTTGGTGAAAATGTACTGTTTAATTGAAATTTTGTTTGCAATTTTTATCTTTTTTGTTGTAATTATAGCTAATCTTGAAAAAAAGTGTTACAATTATCATCAGGCTTTTTGCAAAAAGCCTGATAAATACCTAACTATAAAAGGAGATTTGACTATGACTCTTGGAGATTTGATTATTGATGTGATTAAAAAGTTAGAGGTGGAGCATGTTTTTGGAGTTCCGGGGGATTATAACCTTAGATTTTTAGATTTTATTGTAAAAGAAAGCAAGCTTAGTTGGATAGGAAATTGCAATGAGCTAAATGCCTCTTATGCAGCCGATGGATATGCTAGAGAAAAAGGAATCGGCGTACTTGTAACTACTTCAGGCGTGGGAGAACTCAGTGCGGCAAATGGCATAGCTGGCAGTT
Source organism: Campylobacteraceae bacterium (assembly GCA_027013245.1). GTDB lineage: Bacteria > Campylobacterota > Campylobacteria > Campylobacterales > Sulfurospirillaceae > JAADIZ01. The sequence goes on along the minus strand of JALUXT010000012.1, from coordinate 797 downwards.
ATGCTCACAATGTTCCTGTGCTTCATATTGTAGGTTATCCAAATAGTAAAGTTATTCAACAAGATATTCCAGTCCACCACACATTGGCAAATTTTCAAAAAAACAGTTTTTTAGAATCTTTCAAATCGATTTGCGGTGCTACAACGATTCTGACTGAGACGAATTATCTCGAAGAGATTCAAAGAGTAGTTTTAAATATGCTCATAACCAAAAAACCAAGCTATTTGGGGGTTCCGACTGATTTGATAGATATGGAGATATCTCAAACTGTAGAAGATATCTCTTTTTATAGACAAAGAGGAGGAGATAGCGAGATAGTAGCCAAAGTTGGAGATGAAATCATCGAGAGATTTTTAAAAGCCAAAAAGCCTGTTATATTTTTAGGTATAAATGTTGCAAGATTTGGCTGGAGAGAAAAGATGACAAAGATATTGCAAAAAACTCAGGCAAAATTTGCCACAACTTTGATGGGCAAATCAATCATAAACGAAACAAGTATAGCAGAGCCAAATTATCTAGGCATTTACGCAGGTGATTACAGTACGCAAGGCATGGTGGAGCTTATGCAAAGTTCAGACTGCATAATCTCCATAGGAACAGTTGAAACTGACTTAAATAGTGGTGGCTTTAGTGAAGATGGCATAGATTTTGAGCATGTTATGACACTTCGCCCAAAGAGTGTGAAGGTTGGCAAGAAGTTGTATGCGGGCATAAGTGTTGATATGCTGCTTGATTATTTGCTTGAAAATATGAGCTCAAATGATAAGGCAAATATAGACTTTAGTATAGACAAAACA
>JALUXT010000011.1 GCA_027013245.1 Campylobacteraceae bacterium | reverse complement strand
AAAGAACAAAGGCTCAGATGGATAGCTTTGTAGCTAGCGTGAAGGAGATTTTATCATGAGTGCGACTATATTTGAAAAATCAAGTATTGGAAGAAGTGGTATAAATCTACCAAAACAACAAGTTGGAGATACCAAGCCTTTGGATGCAATGCTTCTTAGAAGTGAAAAAGCAAAACTACCAGAACTTAGCGAATTTGATGTGGTTAGACACTTTACAAATCTTTCAAAGAAAAACTTTTCTATAGATTCAAACTTTTACCCACTCGGAAGTTGTACCATGAAGTACAATCCAAAGATAGAAGAGAGAGTAGGGGCACTTGATGGTTTTGCAAACCTCCACCCCCATCACATCACAAATAACAAACCAGAGTTTATGCAAGGTGCATTGCAGAGTTTAAAAATCTTAGAAGATGATTTGAAAGAGATAACAGGCATGGATGCTTTTACTCTCACCCCAGAAGCAGGAGCTCATGGAGAGATGACAGGAATCATGACTATCGGTGCCTATCATAAAAAAAGAGGAAACAAAAAGAGATTTGTCATAGTCCCTGACTCATCACATGGCACAAATCCTGCGAGTGCATCGATGGTTGATTATGAAGTAATCACTGTCAAATCAAATGCAAGTGGAGGCATGGATGTAGAGGCTTTTAAAGAAGCTATCAATGATGAGGTGGCAGCTGTGATGATGACAGTGCCAAATACCGTTGGGCTTTTTAATCCAGGAGTTAAAGAGATTTGTGATATCGCTCATGAGCATGATGCTTTGATGTATTATGATGGGGCGAATTTAAATGCGATTTTGGGTTTGATAAGACCGGGCGACATCGGGTTTGATGTTGTTCATCTAAATCTTCATAAAACTTTTGCGACACCTCATGGTGGTGGTGGTCCAGGAAGTGGACCTGTTGGAGTAAAAGAGCATTTAATCCGATTTTTACCTGACCTTAGAGTTGATTTTAAACAAGAAAGTGGATACTTTATAAAAGAGCCAAGTAGCGACACTATAGGAAAAGTTTCTCCATTTTTTGGAAATTATATGGTTTCATTAAAAGCCTTGGTTTATATGCAAACTCTTGGTCGAGAGGGCATGATAAATGTCAGCCAAAAAGCAGTATTAAATGCGAATTATATACTTTCAAAACTAAAAGATTACCTAGATGTTCCTTATGACGCATACTGTATGCACGAGTGCGTTTTGAGTGCACAAAGTTTGTACAAAGAGCATCATGTAAGCACACTTGACATCGCCAAATATCTTTTGGATTTTGGATTACACGCACCGACTATTTACTTTCCAATGATAGTGCATGAAGCTATCATGATAGAGCCAACGGAGACTGAAAATATAGATACTATGGATTATTTTTGTCAAAAAGTTATAGATGCAGTGGAGCTAGCCAAAACAAATCCAGAAGCTTTTAAAGAGTTTCCAAAAACTCTGCCGATAAGCAGAGCAGATGAAACAAAAGCAGCAAGAAGTTTAAATATAAGATGGCAAGATTAATCTGAGGTTTTACCTATGTATGAACAATTACAAGCCGACAAAAATCAGATAAATGACATCATAGACTACTTTTGCAACTACTCAAAAGAGAAATTAGCTCATTTTGATGAGAGAGGCGTAGGTGTAAAGCAGATAGACTTTGATATAGAGCCCCTTAGTGATAAGGGTCTTGGCTTGTTCAATGCATTAGAAAAGTTTGAAAACAGATATGAAAAGTATTTGAGTGCTAGCATGGGAGCTAGGTATTTTGGTTTTGTAACCGGTGGCTCTACTCCTGCAGCACTCATCGGGGATTGGATAAGCACGCTATATGATAACAATGTAGCAAACTTAAAAGAGTCGAGCTCTAGCCATATCACACTAGAAACCTTGCATCTACTTAAAAATCTATTTGGACTACATGATGCGTTTGATGGGGTTTTTGTTAGTGGTGCTACGATGTCAAATTTTGTGGGGCTTGCAACTGCAAGGCAGTGGATCGGAAAACATTATGGTAAAGATATCGCGAATGATGGCTTACAAAGCTTGCCTGAGCCTATCAACCTTTATAGTGCTTGCCCACACTCTAGCATATACAAATCGTTATCTATGTTGGGACTAGGTAAAACATCACTGAAAAAAGTCCAAACATATACGCAAAGTGAATCAATCGATATAGAAGATTTAAAAAAACATTTGGAAGTCCAAGGCGACAAGCCTTGCATCGTTATTGCAAATTGCGGGACAGTCAATACTGTTAGTTTTGACAACCTGAAAGAGATATCTAAACTCAGAAAAAAATACACTTTTTGGCTACATGTAGATGCTGCATTTGGTGGATTTGCTAGGTGTTCAACAAAATATAAACACTTGATAGAAAATCTAGAAGATGCTGACTCTATCGCTATAGATGCGCATAAATGGCTCAATGTCCCTTATGATAGTGCAATGCACTTCACAAAGCATCTAAGATTGCAATTTGAAGTTTTTAAAAATGCTGCAGCCTATTTAGACCCAGATTTTTCAAATAACAATTATGTACACCTAACACCTGAAAATTCACAGAGGATGAGGGCTTTGCCTGTATGGTTTTCGCTCAATGCTTACGGTAAAAAAGGCTATGAAGAGATAGTCGAGAGAAACTGTACTCTAGCACATAACTTAGGTGAAAAAATTAAAACTTCAAAGAAATTTACACTCTTGCATGAGGTGATATTAAATGGAGTTTTATTTACTTTAAGTCAAGACAACACAACAATCCAAAGTATCAATGAGTTTATCAACAAAGTTAAAGAAACAGGTAAGATTTTTATCACTCCAAGTCTGTATAAAAATCAACCTTGTCTCAGGATTTCTATCTCAAACTGGCAAACAACGCAAAAAGATATAGATATAGCTTTGGAGACTTTAAGCAACATACCATGCTAAACCATAAAAATGAGTGGAGATTTATCGATAGTCCAAAAATGAGTGCAAAGGCCAATATGGACTTTGATAAATCTTTGGTAGAAAACTTCGACGGCATACCTACATTTCGACTCTATAGCTGGGAAGATAACTCTTTTACGATAGGAAGATTTCAAAAGCTTGAAGAGATACAAAATATTGAGAGATTTGGCACTAACTATGCCAAACGCATGACGGGTGGCGGTCTTTTACTGCATGGATTTGATGTTTCTTACTCTATGGTTTTGCCGATAAATCAGCTAGGGAAAAGAGGCGTAAAAGAGAGCTACGAATTTTTGTGCCAATTTATACTAAATTTTTATAAAGATTTGAGTTTTGAGCCTGCATGGGCAAAGGATGTGTTACCAAACTCTTTATCTAAGAGCCCATTTTGTCAAGAGGGTTTTGAGCCTTATGACATCATAATCAAAGGCAAAAAAATAGGTGGAAACGCCCAAAAAAGAACAAAAAATCTTATGCTCCAGCACGGCTCAATCCCCTTGCGGAAAGACAAAAGAAAACATAGCGGATACTCTTTGGAAGAATTAGGAATGAAGTTAAGCGAAAAAGAAACAAAAGATAGATTGAAAAAAAGTTTTGATGATTTTATGCTAAATAGAAATTAACCTTTTCTAAGATTGTGCACTTAAAAATTCATTAGGAGATAAAACTTTTACTTTTGAATTTTTAAATCCTTTTTTATCTCTAGTGATGATGATATCAATGTCTTCAAAAATAGCACTTGTGTATATCACACTATCTTCAAAATCGACTCCACTGTTTTCTAAGCTTTTTAGCAATATATTTTTATTAAGTTCTACTATGCTAAACAAATTCAACAGGGTTTTTATAGCATCATTGCATCTTTTTTTATCTAAATTTTTGTTTAAAAGATAGTAGATGGTAGTTATGGATGTAGGGCATAAAAATCCTTCTATTTTTTGTTCTTCAACCATAATAAATATCTCTTCTGCAAAATCTACAAAAGGTTTTCTCTCGAGTAAAAGATCTAAAACGACATTTGTGTCAAGTAAAATTTTCATAGGTATTTTTCTTCTAAATATTTTACATAATCATCTTTGTCAGATTTTGTATCCTTTAATATTCCATATAGTTTTGATATTTTTTCTGAATGAGCTGATTTCCTCTTGCTCTCTTTTGCAAGAACTTTTTCAAAAAAATTAGTTACTATTTTTGATACAGAAGTATTGTGTTGTTTTGCATATTGTTTCATTTTGCTTATCAAATGAGGCTCTGAATAAAGTGTTATTTTTGTACTCATAAAAATCCTTTGTCGTATATATATTTATGATTATACGACAAAGTGCAATATTTGTCAAGATATCTTTTATGTATATATTTTATCAACACTTTAAGTTTTTAATGCTAAGATTGTGCACTTAAAAATAAGGATTCAAATGCCATGTGATATAACAAAAATCGCCAATGTAATTCTCTATATGTTGCATAAGCAAGTCAAGCATTTAAATCAAAAAAAGCTTTCAATAATGCTTTTTTTGATGGATTATAATCATCTTGAATACTGCAATACTAAGATTTTTAATGACGAGTATACAAAAGACTCAAGAAGCCCAAAACCAAAGATATTGGGAGAACTTTTTGATATCATCGCCAAAAAAGAAGATTTGGATGAAGATGATGAAAGACTATATCTTATCCAAGAGCTTTTGGAGTACTTGGATATAGAAGTAGATACAAAAGATAAGTTTGTTGAGCTTAAATTTATAAAAATGCAAGAAGATTTTGATGATACACCTTTCTCAAAAGATGAGCTTAAAACGATACATAAAATTGTAAGCGAATATCTTGAAGTAACTCCAAGAAAAATTGCCAATGCTTGTTTTGAGATAGATAAAGTCAGAAAAACTAAAAATGGAGAAATGATAATTTAGCTATCTTTTTACCAAAAAAATTAACATAACTAAAATAGTAAAGGTCTTTAATAGGATGACAAAAGTACAAAGAAAACCAGAGTGGCTACATAAAAAACTAAATTTTACGCAAAAAAAAGATGTAGAGCAGAAGCTTAAAAGCATAGGGATTCATACAGTTTGCCAAGAGGCGATGTGCCCAAATATCTCTGAATGCTTCTCAAATAAAAATGCTACATTTATGATTTTAGGCGATACATGTACAAGAAAATGTTCGTTTTGCAATGTAAACAAGGGCAAACCAAATGAGCTTGATTTGGATGAGCCTCAAAAGGTAGCTGACGCGGTAAAAGCTCTTGGTCTTAGGCATGTTGTGATCACTAGTGTGACAAGAGATGATTTGAGTGATGGTGGAGCTGAGATTTTTAGGCGATGTGTTGAAGCTATCAAGAATATGGATGAGCAGATTACGGTTGAGCTTTTGATACCTGATTTGAAGAACAATATAAAAGCACTTGAAGTTGTGGCAAACTGCGGAGCTGAGATTATCGGACACAATATGGAAACAGTGCCAAGACTTTATGAAGTGCGAAAAGGTGCACATTATGCCCGCTCTTTGGAGGTTTTAAAAACTCTTAAATCTTTAAATCCAAAAGTCAAAACTAAAAGTGCATTGATGCTAGGTCTTGGTGAGAGAGAAGATGAGCTTAGAATGGTTTTGCAAGATTTACTTGATGCAGATTGCACCTTGCTTACTATGGGACAGTATTTAGCTCCAAGCAAGTCACATGTAAGCGTAAAAGAGTATATAAAACCAGAAAAATTTGAAGAGTTTGGTGATATGGCAAAAGGGATGGGATTTGAGTTTGTAAAAAGCTCGCCATATACAAGAAGTTCGTATATGGCACATGAATACTTTAAAGGAAAAAAATGAAATTTGATGTAGTGGTGATTGGTGGTGGACCCGCAGGTGAGAGATGTTCTATCGCTTTGGCAAAGGCTGGTAAAGAAGTTTGTTTAGTTGAAAAAAATGAAAATCATATAGGTGGGACTTGTCTAAATGAAGGCTGTATTCCTGCAAAACTTTATCTTGAAAGCGTGAGCTATCTTGGTAAAAAGAAGTATTTGCAAAGTTGTGGATTGGACATGCAAGATGTTTCATTTGATATGCCAACTTTGAAAAACAAAAAAGAAGAGATGTTAGGACAGATACGAAAAGGAGCGGCAGCAAATATAAAAAGAGCGGGAGTGAAGAGCATATTTGGTATGGCTTCATTTGTTGATGTTAGATCTATAATCGTAAATGAGCAAATCATAAAAGCAGATAAATTTGTCATAGCAACGGGCTCTATCCACAGACCACATCCACTTTTGGAAGTTGATAAAAAGCAGATTATCTCAAGTGATGAAGTTTTTGAATTAGAAAAAATTCCAAGTTCCATCTTGGTTGTGGGAGGTGGTGCGATAGGGTGTGAATTTGCTACATTTTTTAACTCTCTTGGTTCAAGTGTTCACATAGCGGAATTTACTCCAAATCTAGTTCCCGCAGAAGATGAAGATGTAGCAAAAACACTCAAGCGAGAATTGGAGAGAAAAGGCATAAAAGTAACTTTAGGGGCAAATGTTACAAGTTATACTAAAAATGAAAACAGTGTAGATATAAAGATGAATACTCAAAAAGGTGAAACCCAAGAAGATTATGAGTTGGTATTAGTTTCCATCGGAAGAGCCCCAAATACTACAAGCCTTGGACTTGAAAAAGTTGGCGTAAAGAGTGAGCGAGGATTTGTAATCGTAGATGAAAATCTAAAAACGGAAAATTCAGATATCTATGCACTTGGTGATGTGATTCCAACACCTGCTTTAGCTCATGTGGCGTACAATGAAGCAAAAGTAGTAGCAAATAACATACTAAATGAAAAACAAAACCAACCATCCAAAATAATCCCATTTGTAACCTTTTGTCACCCACAAGTCGCAAGCGTTGGTTTAAATGAAAAAACTCTTAAAAAACAAAATATAGATTATGAAGTGATAAAAAGCTTCTTTAAATCAAATGCAAAAGCGAAGATAAAAGGTGATGATGGAGGATTTATCAAGCTATTATGCGAAAAAGAGAGTGGAATCATACTAGGATGTGCGATGATAGGGAATGACACAACAGAACTGATCCATGAAATCTTAATCGCCATAAATGCAAAACTAACAAAAGATGACTTAAAAGATATGATTTTTGCTCACCCTACTTTGTCTGAGGCATTGTGGAGTATGTTGCAGTAGAGGGTTTATGTAAAGTATTTTTTGCTTTTTGCTTTTAAAGTGTTTTTTGAGATATTCATGTATTTAGCGAGGGTGGATATATTTTGGCATCTGTGTACAAGTTCTTTTAAGATGCCTTTTTCGACATTTTCAAATATATCTTTTGAGTTCTCCACTCCATAAATATTTACTATCTTTTTACAAATATTTTCCAGCCCAAGCTCTGAATTGTCGCTAGAGGATTGCAGTACATATTTTGTACTAAAATTGCTTTATAGAGTGAAACACCAAACTTTTAAATACATTAGATTTTAAGCAACATGTATAGAAATCTAAGCAAAATTTAAAAAAATACCGCATAATTGGTACAAATAAACAGAGATCTTGTATTGAAATGAACCATAAAGGTGCTATAATATCCACTAATAAATAGTTGTTCAAACTGAGTATACTAGCGTGTACCTTAACGCGACCGTTGCATGTCATAAGGAGTTTGATTGGGATTACGACAAGGAAAAACAAAATCTATATTAGAGTCATCACTTGATTCAGCTTTGCTTGCTGTGGAAATATACAATAAACCAAGAACAACTTTTCGTAGTGAAGGTTTTATTACAATGATGATAATTGCATGGACTAGATTATTTCATGCTTATTTTAATGTAACAATAGGTGATAAATATTTTTATAAAAAGAAAAAATAGATATGAACTTGTGGATGGCGAAAGAAAAGCTTGGGAGCTAGCAACTTGTGTCAAAAAATTTGGAGATTTAGATACTGCTACAGAAAGTAATTTAATTTTTTTCATTAAGTTAAGAAATAAAATAGAACATAGACATATTGATAAAAGAGAAGTCGATACATTAATTTTTGGTGAGTGTCAATCTTTTTTATACAATTATGAAACAACTTTAATAAAACTATTTGGAGAAGACTATTCAATAAATGAAGCACTTGTTTACAGTTTACAATTCTCACAAATAAGAACTAGCACTCAAGATAAAGCAAATAAATCTGCTTTATCTAAAGACTTATCAGATATAATTGCTTTTGTAGAGAGATACAGAAATACACTTGATGAAACAACTTACAATTCACAAGAATATAACATTAAACTAATTCAAATACCAAAAATATCTAATACTAACAGAGCAGATGCAGCCATTGAATTTGTAAAATGGGATATATTAAATGAAGACGATAAAGTATCTTATGAACGTTTAACTGTATTGGTTAAAGATAAAACAGTCAGAGTAGAAGCTTCAAATGTTGGACGATTAAAAGCATCGGAAGTTGTTAAAAAAGTTAATGATTCATTGACAAAGAAAATTATGACACAAAATTTACATGTTGTTTTATATAAACTATTTAAAGTTAGACCTACGAATGGTGCTAAAGATCCATTTGAGACTAAAGCTGAATTTTGTTTATATGATGAAACGCATGGTGATTATGTTTATCAAGATTCTTGGGTAGAATTTTTAATTAACTTTCTTAATGCGGATATATATGAAGCGGGGGAACTAAGGCAAAAACTAAAAGACGATGGGTATTTGGAACTAACTGAATATCGCATGTAGCAAATAAGATGAGACTAATTATCTACCCTAGCGGGAAAATTATTGCTCACGACAACCGTTGTTTGTGCCCGCTAAACGACCATTAGATGTCAGTTGTTATAAAATTAGAATTTATCAGAATTCTATAGTTTTTTAGATAAAATAGAGAAATTAAAAATTGGAGTGATTTTGACAAAACCAATATCTATAAATAGTAAAAATAAATATGGACAATATTTTACACCTCAATTAATTGTAGATTATATGATTTCAATATCTAATATTTATGAAAATTCTTTAATTTTAGAACCATCAAGTGGTAAGGGAATATTCATTGATACATTATATAAAAATGGTTATAGGAATATTACAGGATATGAGGTCGATAAAACATTATGTCAAAATCAAGATTTTGTTATTAATGAAAGTTTTGTAACTACAGAAATAAATGACAAATTTGATTTAATTATTGGTAATCCTCCATATATTCGTTGGAAAAATTTAGAAGACGAATTAAAAGAAGAGTTGAAAAATCACACACTGTGGCATAAATATTTTAATAGCTTGTGTGACTATTCTTATATCTTTATTCTAAAATCAATAGAGTTACTAAAAGATGGTGGAGAGTTAATTTTTATTACACCAGAATATTGGTTAAATACAAAATATTCATTAACTCTTCGTAACTACATGGTTCAAAATGGATACTTTAAACAAATTACACATTTTAATGAAACACCTATATTTGAAAAAGCTACAGTTTCAACGATTATTTTTAAATTTATTAAATCAAAAGATAAAAATAATTCAAAAATTAAATTAATAAAATATTATGCTAACCGTAAATTAACAAATGAAATAATGGAAAATATACAAAATAAGGTTAATCAAAAAGATACAATATATTTAGAAATTGACCAATTTGAGGAAGATAAAAGATGGCTATTAACTTCTGATGAAATTAAAGATGAATTAAAAATATTTGAAAATCATTGTTCGATTAAAAATCAAACACAAACATCTTTATTTGATATAGAAACAAATAAATTTCATACTATGGGTGATATATGTGATATTGGAAATGGTTTAGTGAGTGGGCTAGATAAAGCTTTTCAAATACATAATATTGACAATTTGAATAGGAATGAAAAGAAACACATTTTAAAAGTCATTAAGGCAAAAGATTTAAAACCTTACTCTTATGAAAATATTACAAATTATATATATCTGTATGATATAAAAAATGAAGAAGAATTAAAAGATAATTTTCCTAATTTTTATAATCATTTTAAAGATTTTAAAGAAAAACTTGATAAACGATATAAATACAATAGAGATATACCATATTGGGAATGGGTATTTTTAAGAAATTTTAAGCTTTTTTCAAAAGATGAAAATAGGATTTTTGTACCATGTAAAGAAAGAATATCAAATAAAGATTATTTTAGATTTGCATTAGTAGAAAATAATTTATATCCAACTCAAGATGTAACTGCATTATTTAAAAAAGAAAATGTCAATGAAAGTATCTACTATATACTTGCCTTATTAAATAATAAAAGAGTTTTTGATTGGCTTAGTAATAATGGTGTAGTAAAAGGTAATATTGTAGAGTTTTCAGAAAAACCAATTTCAAGCATACCTTTTAGAGCTATTGACTGGGATAATAAAAAAGAAGTATTGTTACATGACGAGATTGTAGAACTATGCAAGAATCATATAAATAATGATTGTTTATTAGAATTAAATGATAAAATAAATCAACTGTTTAAATAAGGAAGATAATGAGTTTAGTTAACTATGAAGAATTGAAAAAAGAAGTTATAAATACAAGTGTACCAAAGCCACTTTCTGGAACATTATCAGGACATGCAGCAGGAGAGCCTTTTGACAAACATGTATATTCTCATATTAAGATAAAGTTTCCAAATGAAACATTTAGGCAGTATGAATATTTAAATTACTTATATTCAAAAAATTCAGATAGGATAGGCTTTAAAGCAAGACAAACTTTATTTAATTCACCAACAGTAATGTTTTTGTTAAGTCGTGGTAAAGATGTTACCGATAAATGGAGTATAGAAAATCAATTTGAAGAAAAGCAAAATGATACTGCTGATATGCTCGTTGTAAAAGATGAATTTTTTGATATTATTGATATAAAAACAAGAAATATATCTAAAAAAGCACAAGCACCAAATATTATTTCATCTTATAAATTAGCACAGGTTTGTGCTAAAATGATAGATAATCAAGAATTTGATACATTTACAATTAATTATTTTGAAATAGATTGGTTGTTAGAAGATGATAAATTAGTTTGTAAAGATGCCCATATTGCAAATTTATTTAAAGCTAAACCAGACGACTTATATATAAATTGGGCTTCAGGAATGCAAATACAATTTCATGTTTTTGATCTAGAACAAAGTTTTTCGGGGACAATGGAAGAGTGGGCAAAAGAGTATCTTATACACTTTGTAACACAAGCTAAAAGAAGAGCAGATTCAATGATAATTAAATTTGTTAAGCCATTTGAAAAATATATTAAATAATTAATGGTGAGCGGATATTGTGTTTGATTGGGATAATTAAGCCTAACAATCTCGGACAGAATAGTATATATTTTTAAAAAGTAAGATATTTTGACATAATTGTCTAACCTAATTTAGAGGAATCAAAATGCCATCTTATCAATGTTTTTATGGAATAATTATTTATATGCCCTACTGAGACAATAATATACATCATAAAGCACATATTGTAAATATCGCAAATCAGATGAGTTTTAAATCTCGAATATAGCGTAAATATAAACCTTCTATTTCAAATGGAAGGTTTATTCAACAGTTACTGATTTTGCTAGATTTCTTGGCATATCAACATCATTTCCCAATCTTATTGAGATTTCTAGTGCGAGCAGTTGAGTGATGACCATCATCTCGAAAAATTCAGACATTGGATGCTCGTAGGATTGTGTTTTGATAAAATCATCAGCCAAAGTAAACTCTTTGGGGCTGATGGCAAGTATGGTGGCATCCCTTGCACTTAACTCTTCTACATTGCTTTTGGTTTTATCATAAAGCATGGTTTGGGGCATGAGTGCTATCGTAAAGAGCGTGCTGTCGGCAAGAGCGATTGGACCATGTTTCATCTCTCCTGCAGGGTAGCCCTCAGCGTGAAGATAACTTATCTCTTTTAATTTCAGGGCTCCCTCAAGAGCTAGTGGAAAGAAAATATCTCGCCCTATAAAGAAAAACCCGTGACCATGAAGGTATCTTTTGGAGAGCCTATGAAGTTTTTCGTGTATCTCTTCATCTACTTTTAAAACAGAGGGTATGCTTCTTAGTGCTTTCATCTCTGTTTCGCACATTTTTTTATCTAGTTTATCTCTTTTTTTAGCAACATAAAGAGACAAAAGCCAAAGTGTTAGAACTTGCGTGGCAAATGCTTTTGTGCTTGCCACTCCTTTTTCTATTCCTGCTCTTGTGAGGATTGTAGCATCGCTGATTCGCACTATCGAAGAGTTATCGACATTACATATACAAAGTGTTTTTAACCCAGCTTTTTTTGCCATCTTTAGAGCTTGCAGAGTGTCCGCCGTCTCTCCGCTTTGGCTGATGACTAAAAAGAGTGTTTTTTTATCCATTAGAGGCTCTTTGTATCTAAATTCGCTTGCTATCTCAACTGAACATCTGATCTTAGAAATCCTCTCAAACAGATAGCTTGAAGTAAGAGCTGCATGATAACTAGTGCCACATGCACAGATTTTTATCTCATCTATATCGCTAAAATCATACCCACTAAGCTCTTCAAGATATACTTTATCATCTTTGATTCTGCCCATGAGAGTTTCGCTTGTTACAGTTGATTGCTCATATATCTCTTTTTCCATAAAAAATCTAAATCCATCTTTTTGAGCATATATCTTACTAGAATTTAAAAGTTTAAAAATTGGTACTATTTTAGTATCGTCTTTAAAGATTTCTATCTCCTCTTTGCTTGCCCAACCGAAGCTTCCATCTTCAAGATATGATACTTCATCTGCAAACCCAATCAAAGGTGCATCACTTGAACCAAAAAATATCTCATTTTGAGAATTTTTACCTATTATTAAAGGTACAGCATTTTTTGCAAAAAATATTGTCTCAGGTGATACTTTAGAAATCAAAAGTACAGCAAATGCCCCCTTTAAAGATTCGATAGTTTTTTTAAATGCGTCCTTGGGCGTAAAATTTAATCTAACAAACTTTTCAAAAAGATGAACGATGACTTCACTATCAGTTTGACTTAAAAACACCACGCCATCACTTTGAAGCTCTTTCTTAATCTCCATATAATTTTCTATGATACCGTTATGAATCAAAAAAGAGAATTCTCCCCAGTGAGGGTGAGCATTTATTTCCGTTGGTTTTCCATGTGTTGCCCATCTTGTATGAGCGATTCCTAAACCAAAGTTGATAGAGCGAAAATCTTTTGTTTTTTCTATTAGATTATCAAGTTTTCCACTAGCTTTAAAGTAATTTATCTCGCCTTGGTGAAGAACTGCGATTCCGGCACTATCGTAGCCTCTATATTCTAGTTCTCTTAAACCATCAAGTAGAAATTCTCTCTTCTCTCTTTCTCCGATATACCCAACTATTCCACACATATTAAACCCTCAAGTATTTTGTTTTTATTTTCACATAAGTATAATGTTTTTTCGATTAAGATAAGATTTCTTGTCCTCTTTTTTATAGTCTGAATTTTTGCCATAACGATATCTATATTTTCTTCATCAAATCTGCTCATAACATAAGCCATCAGCCCTTTTTGGTCTTTTGTGTTTATTTGCATTTGTGCATAAGTCATAGAGTGTTCACAATCCAAATCTATATCATCAGGCAAAATCATAGGCTTGATGAGTTTTGTTTTTCTGCTCATATCAAATGAATTTTCTATTAATTCTTTTATCTGAGTTATGTCATCATCATACACATCTTCATCAAATTCAAGTTTAAAATATTTTTTTTCATCAAATAGTTTATATATTTCCATGTTTACCAAGTTTATGAATCCAAGTTTTCCAAGAAGATAACCTATATTAAAATCTTTGTTTTTGATTACTTCGATAGTGAGATATGGTTTTGTTTGAATTTTATATATAAATGTTTGGGTTTCGAAAGCTAGTTTTGTAATTTTTATGATTTGTTCAGATTTGTGTTTCAAGAAGAAAAAATTTGAACTTATATTTAGTATTTTTCGCTTAAGAGTAGGTGAAAATTCTTGAAATTTTTCATTTTTTTTCAGTATATTTTCGCGTCTTAGCCTACTAGCAACTTCATCTATAAGTTCTGGTTTTTCAAAAACTCTAAGAGATCTTTGATATAACTCTTTTAGTAAATTAGCATTAAAATTTGAATATACATCCTTGCCAACACCATTTATATCAACATAAGTTAAAATATATAACATATTAAGAGCATTAATGCTTTTAACTTTTGAAACAAATGCCAATACAATTTTTTCGTTATATATATCTTCTCTACTAGCAGTATTATTCATAAGGGTATGAATCTTTATAAGTGTTGTGCCAGTCATGATGCCTTGCTTGGAAAATTCTAATTTTTTGGCATAAGCACGAAAGATTTTTGCACCTAATTCACTATGATTTCCTCTTCTTCCCTTACCTATATCATGAAAGAAAATAACAAGCCTTAAGAGAGCTTTTTCGTCATTTGATAGTTTGTTAAATAGTGACGAAATAAATTTATCTTCTATATTTTCAAGATGATATATACACCTAATCGTATGCTTATCGACAGGATATTGATGATATCCGTCAAATTGAGCTAAAAATTTTACACTTTTAAAGGGCTTTGCCAATTGTTGCAGTAAAGCTGCTTTATCCAGAGTCCTAAATATCTCATATACATTATCTTTATGAAGAATTTTATTAAATAATTTATAAATTTCTATTTTATTGTGAGTCATAAAAGTGCAATGTCTGATGAAATTTACATAACTAATGTCAAATTTTATTTGCCCTTGCCCAAATCTGTTTAATTGCAAGAGTACAGTTTCTAAGCTAATGCTTCTGTCTTTAAAAGTTGAATATAAAACCCCATCAAGTAAGTACAACTGTGGTTCAATTCTAGCTTTTTTTAGATTTGAAAAATTATTTTGATTTGACAAAAGCGAAGAAGTGACTTTTTTTATAAATATTTGACTTGTTATGCTTAAAATATTCATGGCTAACAATGTTCGATGAGAGAGTTGCATTTGTGCGCTTTTTAAAACTTTATCTTTAAAGCCCAGTTTTTTTGCAACATCTGGTACAAATTCTAAAATCAAGACATCTTGTTTCTTCTTTGCACTTAGATGTGTAGCTGAGCGAATTCTATATAAAAACTCTAAAGAGCTTCTAAACTCCTTGTACTCTTTTTCATTTAAAATAAAATCAGATAAATCTTTTAATTTTTCTATGCCAAATATAATCTTACAAAGCCAAAATAGGGTATTTGCATCCCTAAGCCCACCTTCACTCTCTTTTATATTAGGTTCCATCTTTATATGGTTTTGTTTGATTCTATTGTTATAATTTTCTAGGATTTGTAAGACAGTTTCTTTTTTATGATAGTTTCTAATCTTCTCTATCTCATTTTGTGTCTCAATCCACAAAAGTTTTGAACCACATAAAAATCTAGATTCAAGCAACGCAGTTTTTATACTCAAATCAGTATTGCTTGCATCAAAAAGCTCATTTACCTTATGAGTTCTGTGACCTAGTTTCATCCCAGCATCCCATGAGAGCATCAAGATGTCTTCTATGATTGGCTCTATATTGTATCCGAGAATATCTTTATAAACTATCATCAAATCTATATCAGAATAAACACAAAGATCTTCCCTTCCATAGCTTCCCATACCAACAAGAGTGATAGGAATTGCATTGACAAAAGGCATATAGTTACCAAAATACTTTCGCAGTGCATATCTATATATAGTATTTATGAAACCATCTAGTGTCCTTGTATGTTTAACCAAAAAATCTTTCCCTTGGTTTTTTACAAAGATTTCATCTAGTGAGTCAAGATAATTTCTAATATACTCTTTGATAACCTTAGATATATTAAAGTCATTAGCTTTTTCATATAATAATTCTTCTATTTTTTGTTCTAATTTCATACCATATCATACTATAAGATAGTTATTTTTTATATAAAATTGTGCTATTTAAGTTAAAATATTTTATAATAAACGAAAATTTTTAAGGAAAAAATATGAATAAAAAACCTTACTTGCAAACTTTTCCAAACTCCGAAGGATACTTTGGAAAATACGGTGGCGCATTTTTGCCTCCTGAACTGATAGAGCAATTCAAAGATATAAATAAAGCATATCTGACTATTGGTAATTCTCATAATTTTATAATGGAACTTCGTGACATCAGAAAGCATTACCAAGGGCGACCAACCCCGGTTTATTATGCAAAAAGATTGACCGAGTATGTTGGAGGTGGGCGAATTTATCTAAAACGAGAAGACTTAAACCACACTGGAGCCCATAAATTAAATCACTGTATGGGTGAAGCACTTTTGGCAAATTATCTTGGCAAAAAGAAACTAATAGCAGAAACAGGAGCAGGACAACACGGTGTTGCTTTAGCTACAGCAGCTGCATATTTTGGACTTGAGTGTGAGATACATATGGGTGAAGTAGATATAGAAAAAGAGCATCCAAATGTGATTAGAATGAAGATGCTAGGTGCAAAAGTAGTACCAGTTAGTTTTGGTGGAAGAACTTTAAAAGAAGCAGTTGATAGTGCTTTTGAAGCTTTCATGAAAGACCCTGAAAATTTATTTTATGCCATAGGCTCTGTTGTTGGTCCTCATCCGTTTCCTATGATGGTGAGAGATTTTCAAAGCATAGTTGGTATTGAAGCAAAAGAGCAGTTTTTTGAGATGACTGGAAACCAACCAGACAATCTAGTAGCTTGTGTTGGTGGCGGAAGTAATGCCATGGGGCTTTTTTCTGCTTTTATTGAAGAGCCTTGCGAAATTTATGCAGTAGAACCTTTAGGAAAAGGAACAAAACTAGGCGAACATGCAGCGAGTTTGACTTATGGGAAAGAAGGGGTTTTGCACGGATTTAATTCCATAATGCTTCAAAATGAAGATGGCTCTCCTGCTCCTGTGCATTCAGTTGCAAGTGGACTTGATTATCCTTCTGTTGGACCAGAACAAGCTTATTTAAATAGAGAAAATAGAACTCATGCTGTCGCAATTGATGATGATGAAGCAATTCGTGCATTTTATGATTTATGTAAGTATGAAGGCATTATACCGGCACTTGAGAGTGCTCATGCCGTGGCATATGCGATGAAATTAGCAAAAGAAAAACCATATGAATCTATCTTGGTAAATTTAAGTGGAAGAGGCGATAAAGATATAGATTTTGTAGAAAAAGCATATCCACCTGAAAACTATCTATAAAGTTTTATGAGTATATAATATTTCATTAGATAAAATGTCTTTTTTAAACTTATCTAGAAAGTAATATATGAATTTATTAGAAAAATTAGAAAGTGGCAAAAGGCTAAGCTATGAAGATGGTGTAGCGCTTTGGGAGCTTGATCTTTTTACTTTAGGTAAATACGCAAATAAAAAAAGAAAGGCTTTATATCAAAATAAAGCCTTTTTTAATATAAACAGACATATAAATCCCACAAATATCTGCAAAGATATCTGCAAATTTTGTGCTTTTAGTGCAAATCGAAAAAATCCAAATCCATACACTATGACTCATGAAGAGATTTTAAAAATTCTTGATGAATCTATAACTCACAATATAACAGAAGTACATATCGTTTCAGCTCATAATCAAGATGCAGGACTCCAGTGGTATATAGGAATGTTTTCAAAGATAAAACAGAAATTTCCATCCTTACATGTAAAGGCTTTAACTGCTGCTGAGATTAATTTTCTAGCAACCCAATATAACATGAGTTATGAGCAAATTATAGAGATGATGATAAAAAGCGGAGTAGATTCACTGCCAGGAGGCGGAGCCGAAATATTTGATGAAAAAGTCAGAGAATATATATGCAAAGGCAAAGTTAGCTCAAAACAGTGGATGGAGATTCACGATATCTGGCATAAACATGGGAAAAAATCAAATGCCACTATGCTATTTGGGCATGTGGAAAAAAGAGAACATAGAGTTGACCATATGCTTCGCCTAAGGGACCAGCAGGATAAAAGTAGTGGGTTCAATGCCTTCATCCCCTTGGTTTACCAAAGAGGCAATAATTACCTACATGTAGAAGATTTTTTAAGTTCAGTAGAAATCCTAAAAACATATGCGATAAGTAGGCTTATGCTAGATAATATACCTCATATCAAGGCATATTGGGCAACATCCACTATAAATCTAGCTCTCATCGCACAAGAATTTGGAGCAGATGATTTAGATGGAACCATAGAAAAAGAATCAATCCAATCAGCTGCAGGAGCTAAAAGCAGTGGCGGGTTACAACTACAAACATTTTTGGATTTGATTCAAACAAGTGGTTTTGTACCAGTTCAAAGAGATAGCTTATACAACGAAATAGAAACATACTAAAGGAGAGAAGAGTGGGTTTTTTTAAACTTGAAGAACACGGAACAACCGTGAAAACAGAATTTACAGCAGGTTTTACAACATTTTTAACGATGATGTATATAGTTCCAGTTAATGCCATTATTATGAGCAAAACTGGTATGCCGATGGGGGCGCTTATCACAGCAACTGCTTTGATAACAATTTTTTCAACAGTATTAAATGGTTTTTGGGCAAATACACCGATTGCGATGAGTGTTGGTATGGGACTTAATGCTTATTTTACATTTGGTTTGGTTCTTGGCATGAAAATTCCTTGGCAGAGTGCATTGGGAATTGTATTTATCTCCGGTATTTTGTTTTTAGTTCTATCATTTACAAAATTTAGAGTATGGGTGATGCAAAGTGTTCCTTATGATTTAAGACGAGCCATAAGTGCTGGTATTGGAGCTTTTATCGCTTTTATAGGGCTAAAGGAAATGGGTATAGTTGTTAATAACGATGCCGTTCTTGTTGGTCTTGGAAACTTTAAAGATTCTCACCTTCTTTTAGGCATTTTAGGTATGATTTTTGTTTTTGCTTTTTACGCATGGAAAATAAAAGGTGCTTTTATCTTGGCTATTCTTGCTACTTCGATAGTGGCTTGGGTTTCTGGCATCGCTCCATATCCAACAGAGTTTTTATCTCTTCCTGCTTCTATATCGCCAATTGCGATGCACCTAGATGTTATGTCAGCTCTTAAACTCTCATTGCTTCCTGTTATAATCACATTTTTAATAACAGATATGTTTGACTCTCTTGGAACTCTAGCAGGCGTTGGTTTTCGTGCAGGTTTATTTAAAGATGACTCCAAAGAACTTCAAAAAACATTAGAAGTTGACGCAGCAGCTACAGTTGCTGGCTCACTTCTTGGACTCTCAACTACTACAAGCTTTATAGAAAGTGCTGCTGGTGTTGAAGAAGGTGGAAGAACAGGATTGACTGCAGTTTTTACAGGCTTATTTTTTATCTTAACACTATTTATGATGCCTCTTTTTTCAGCAATTCCTGAAAATGCAATCTACCCTGTCTTGGTTATGGTTGGAGTATTGATGTTTACTGAACTTTCAAATATAAATTTTAAAGACCCAGCTATCGCAGTTGCTACATTTTTGATTGTTATTATGATGCCACTTACCTATTCTATAACAAACGGTTTGGCATTTGGTTTTTTGGCATACCTTTTGATAAAATTGTTAAAAAGAGAATTTGATGATATAAATATAGGTGTTATATCGTTGGGCGTTATAAGCCTTATTGTATTTATAGTTCACTAAGGAATTGATTTGAAATTTTATAGTTATGATGAGTTTAAAGTTGATGTAAATCTCTTGGCTCATGAGATAAAACCATATAAGCCAGATGTCATACTAGCAATCGCAAGAGGCGGTATGACACTTGGGCATTTTTTAGCCGAAGCTTTGGAGATGAGGGATTTGTACTCTATAAATTCTATTCATTATGAGGAAACAAGAAAGCTCGACACCATAAATATCTTTAATATTCCAGATTTGTCTAAGGCAAAAAGAGTAGTCATAGTCGATGATATCATAGATAGTGGTGAAACTATGATTGAAATCAAAAAAGTCATAACTAGCAAATATCCAGACCTTGATATAAAAGTGGCAGCTGTTTTTTATAAAGACAAAGCACTTTTGCATCCTGATTTTAAGGCTAGAGTTGCAACTGAGTGGATAGAATTTTTCTGGGACTTTGAGATAGATAACTACAAATAAATCTAGAAGGAGTATTAACTCCTTCTTTTCTAAAATTTTTTTTTCGATATAATATCACTATCAAAGGATTTTTATATGATTTTAATGATAGACAATTATGATAGTTTCACTTACAATATAGTTCAGTACTGCCTAGAATTAGGAGCTGATTTGAAAGTGATAAGAAATGACGAACTAAATATTCCTCAGATAGAAGCTCTGAATCCTCGGAAAATCATCATCTCCCCAGGACCTGCCACTCCAAATGAAGCTGGGATTAGTCTTGAGGTTATAGAATATTTTAAAGATAAACTACCAATTTTGGGCATTTGTCTGGGACACCAAGCCATCGCACAAGTATTTGGTGGCAGAATTGTTGAAGCAAAAAATATGATGCACGGAAAAACTTCAACCATACATAAAAGCAAAGATACTTGTATTTTCGATGGCTTACCGCAAGAGTTTACGATGACAAGGTATCACTCTTTAGTTGTGCAAAATGAAAACTTACCAGAAGTTGTGATTCCAACTTCTTATAGTACAGATGACGGAGAAATAATGTCATTGGAAATAAAAGATAAAAATATTTATGGAGTACAATTTCATCCAGAATCAATCCTTAGTGAATACGGATATGAGATATTGGATAATTTTTTAAAGATATGAAAGAAAATCTTCAATTAGCACTTATCTTATTGTTAAGTTCGATTTTTTTAGTGCTCGAAACAAATTCAATATCTATTTCAGCAAATGAAGCCCAGATATTTTTTGATGGAACTAGTGCTACCCACTATGTATCGCATCTATTTATCGGACTTTTAGGGCAAAATGATTTAGCTCTAAGGCTCCCTTTTATAATATTAAACATCCTTTCACTTTTTCTAATCTATAAGATTGGAAAATTATTTTTAAAGAGAAAAATAGATAGAATCTTTTCAGTTGCTATTTTTGCACTCTTGCCAGGTATAAACTCATCCGCTATTTTAGTTAACTCATCTGCATTAGTCATATTTTTGACACTATTGTTTATTTACCTCTACATGTACGACTACAAAATCACATCGTACGCAGTACTTGTATTTGTACTTTTTGTTGATAACTCATTTTCTATATTATACTTATCACTTATTTTTTATGCGATGTCTAGGAAAAACAATAAGTTATTGATATTTTCATTGATTTTATTTGGAATTTCTATGTACATGTATGGTTTTGATAGTGGTGGTAAGCCTAAAGGTTATTTTGTTGATACGCTTGGGTTATACGCAGCTATCTTTTCTCCATTTTTATTTTTGTACTATATCTACTCATTGTATAGGATATTAATTAAAGAAGATAAAAACCTGCTTTGGTATATATCTTTTGTAGCATTTGCATTTTCACTATTGCTGTCCATTAGACAAAGAGTATATCTTGAAGATTTTGCACCATTTACAACTTTAGCAATTCCTTTGATGGTAGGTGTTTTTTTTAACAGCTATAGAGTTAGATTGCCAAAGTTTCGAAAATGGCACAAATCAGTAGCTGTTTTTGTTTTATTATTTTTGATGTTAAATACATTTTTAACTTTTGTAAACAAACCTCTTTATCCACTATTTAAAAACCCTAAAAGGCATTTTGCATACAAAAATCAAATAGTTAAAGAACTAGCAAATGAATTAAAAAGTAAAAAACTATATAAAATAAATATTATAAATACAAAATTAGCAAAAAGACTAAAATTTTACGGCATAACAAATAGTGGAGATAAGATTTTGGTGCAAAACAGTTTTGATACAAAAAAAACAGATATGATAAAAATCGTATATTATGGTACAATAGTTGCAAGATTTTATATAAAAGAGTAAACCATGAAAAAAGCATTTACAATGATGGAGTTAGTTTTTGTGATAGTTGTTGTTGGAATACTTTCAGCCATGATAGCGCCAAATTTTCAAAGAAATAGTTTAAGAGAAGCAGCCGACCAGTTGATAAGCCACATAAGATACACGCAACATTTGGCAATGATGGATGATAAGTTTGATCCTAATGATCCAAATTGGTTTAAACGAAGATGGACTTTGAGATTAAAACAAGACTTGGTTTATAGTTCTTCTTTGCCCCCAGCAGGAACATATAATAATGTTTGGACATATTCTATTTACTCTGATCTACCAAATTACGCTAGTCATCAACCAGACCTTGCAGGTATGGCAAAAAATCCACTAAATACAAATCAATATTTAAGTGGTGGGTATAACAATGTTTTACATGTGAAAGATGATAAATCAATGAAAGACCTTAGGTTAGGTGAAAAATACGGAGTTGCTAATATTGTGTTTAGTGGTGGGTGCAGGTCAACAATGAAATATATTAACTTTGATTATTTAGGTAGACCATCTAACTCTTTTCCTGGAGCTATTCCTTACGAATTAGCAACTCCAGGTTATCATAAGTTATTAACTGTGGCCTGCAATATAACTCTATCAAATGGTACCAAAAATATTTCTATTGCAATAGAACCAGAGACAGGTTATGTGCATATTTTATAAATTTCAAATTTCCCTCCAACTCTAAGCAAACTCTAAGCATCGTTTGTATATAATTTCGTCCTCGTTTGAGAGAACGGGTGTTAAAGAGTCCCTAGTTTAGGGGTTCGTGTTCATTAATTTTTACAAT
>JALUXT010000010.1 GCA_027013245.1 Campylobacteraceae bacterium | reverse complement strand
CTCAAACCAGTTAAACTTTTTAAAACTCTATTACTTTTCATCGCTCTACTAATATTTATCATGCTTACCTCAAATTACTACTTTTAAGGGTATAAGCAAAAACTCTTCCTATTTTGCAACAGGTCTACTTTAAAAGAGATACTACCTAGTCAATCCTGAAAAACTAAAATTCCAAAGGTTTACAATCTTTTTTGATTATACTTGGGTTAAATGCTGTTTTGTATCGATTGTTTGAGTGTGCTACGAGTTGCGGGCATGAGTAGATATGTTTCAAATCTTTTAGTGGCAGGGAGTCTCTTACTAGTTTACTTGCAAAGCGACAAAGCTACACCTTCTCTAAGTCCATCATCTATCACTATACATTCTTCATATCCGATGCCTTGCATCAAATCCACAACTATCAAAATACCAGTTTTTATGAGTTCGCTTCGATTGGTTCCGCAAAATCTCTCTTGTTCATCTACACTCATAGAGACAATCAAATCATATGCTTTTTTAAAATCCTCTACATGTAAGACTTTTCCATTGACTTTTTCGTGGTCATATGAGTTATAGTCCATGCCTTGCATAAAAGCACAAACTGTTGTTGGAGTGCCAGCAGTTGCTACTAAAAAGTTTGATTTGGATTGATTTTTCGAAAAAGACAGTAGCGATTTTAACTCTTCTTTGATGCCGTTTTCTAAATCACTTTTATATCTTTGAGACACATTTAATATCCCAAAAGGAAAGCTTTTTGTTTTTATATTATCATTTTTTATATAACTTAGCTCGGTTGAGCCTCCACCTAAATCAAACAGGGCAAAATCATCATCTCTTAAACCCTGTTTTTGAAGTGAATTTTTTACACCTTTTATGGTATATTTTGCTTCTTGTTCACCATTTATTATCTCAAAATCTAATCCAAATTGAGATTTTATTTTTGCCAAAACTTTTGTAGAATTTTTCGCAACTCTAAGTGCTTGGGTTGTTATGCATTTTACTTTGTCACTCTTAAAGTCTATAATCTGGCTTGCATCGCTTAGGGCATCAAGTATATTTCTGATAGACTCATCGCAGATAATACCAGTTTTACTTAAATCTTGCCCAGTTTTTACGATTCGTTCAAACTCTTTCACCCTTGTCTTTGTTTTGCAATCCATCTGAACTATTCTGATGGTATTTGAACCTAAGTCGCATCCTATCATCGTCATATACTAAAATACAAAGCTTCTCTATGATGAAGCACTATAGCAGTTGTACTCTGTTCTGGATGGATTTGAAAAGTCTCACCTAAAACTATCCCGAACTCTTCAGGTTTTAGCAAATCAAATATCACTTTAGAATCACTCAAATCAGGACAAGCAGGATATCCAAAAGAGTATCTACAACCTTGATATGCTCTCATCTGTACATCTTTTAGTGCGTGTTTTTCATTTTTAGCTATTCCCAAATCCAATCTTATCTGTTTGTGTGCTACCTCAGCCAAAGCTTCTGCAATCTCTATACTAATACCGTGGATAAGATGATACTCTTTAAACCTACCCTGTGCATAAAGTTCTTTTTCATACTCGCTAAAACGACTACCTGCGCTTACGCATGTAAAAGCTACGATGTCATCTCTCTTGTTTGAGAAAAAATCACTCAAACATCTAAAAGGCTTTCGCTCTTGTCTTGGAAAATCAAGTGTATGGGTTATATCTTCAAGTTTTAAAGGTTCACTATTGACATCATTTTCACTAAAATACCCCCTTGACTCATCTAAGATATGAAGCTTATTTTTATCACTTCTGCAAGGATAATAACCATATATCACAGTTGGATCAAAAAGTCCTTTTTGTTCAATCTCTAGTTTTAACTTTTCATAAAGAGGCCACAAAACATCATCTCTTTGTTTCTCTTTTTCAGCCTTACTCATGCCTTTTCCACTATATCCCCAAGCACGAGAAAATAACATCTTGTGATTTATCCACTCATAGGCTATTTGGCTCACATCAGTATCAAGAACTCTTCTTCCCCAAAAAGGAGGTGTGGGTATATCTATGTCGGAACTTGGCATTTTTATCTGCTCAAATGGAGGCATTTTCACTTTTTTCTTTTTTTCTTTTTTTATCTCATCACTCACTTTTACTCGCCCAAAGTCAGTATTAAAATCGCCCTTCTCGATGCGACTCATAGCTTCTATACCCTCAAATGCATCTTTACAATAAAATATAGGCCCATCATAAATAGGTCTGCAAAAATCCTCTATAAAATTATCCGTCAAAGCAGCTCCTCCAAGAAGTATAGGAACCTTTAAGCCAATAGATTGTAATTTTTCAAGATTTTCTTTCATGACATTTGTTGATTTAACTAGCAAGCCACTCATACCGATAGCATTTGCTTTGTGCTCATTATAATTTTTTATAAACTCATCTATATCTACTTTGATACCAAGATTTACAACTTTAAAGCCATTGTTTGAGAGTATAATATCCACCAAGTTTTTACCAACATCGTGAACATCACCCTTGACAGTTCCAATGATGAGTGTAGTTTCACTCTCTTTATCTATTTTGGGCAAATATGGATTTAGATAATCCACACTAGCTTTCATCACTTCGGCACTTTGAAGCACAAAAGGGAGTTGCATCTGCCCACTTCCAAAAAGCTCACCCACTACTTTCATGGCATCTATCAAAATCTTATTTACTATCACTTCAGGAGCTATCTCGTCTTTTACTCTCTCCAACAGTGGCATTATGCGTTCTTTGTCACCATCAATCAAAAGTGTAGCAAGTTTTTCTTCATCGCTTAGTTTGGCAAAGGCTTCATCAACTTCATCTTGATTGACCTCTTTTATATCTGCAAAATAGTCTATAAATTTAAAGAGTGGGTCGCCTTCACTTCTATTGTTAAAGAGTAAATCTTCACAAACTTTTCTCTGTTCGTCATTGATTTTGTGCATAGGAATCGTATTTTTAACATTTACGATAGCCATGCTAAGTCCTGCTTCAACACAATGATACAAAAAGACAGAGTTGAGGTATTCTCTAGCATTTTTTGCTAATCCAAAAGATATATTTGAAACACCAAGCACAAAGCCAACTTCAGGATGCATCTTGTGAAATTCTCTTATGGCTTCTATCACATCAATAGCCGCTGTAAAATACTCTTCATCGCCACTACCAACAGTAAAAGTCAATAAATCAAAAACCAAATCACGAGCATCTATGCCGTATTTTTCAGTAGCTAATTCGTAAATCCTCTTGGCTATGCGAATCTTGTCATCTTTTGTTTTAGCCATTCCAACTTCATCTATGGTTAAACAAACTAAAGCACATCCAAATCTCTTAGCAAGCGAACAAACTATATCAAACTTTCCTATACCATCTTCAAGGTTTACAGAGTTTATGATAGGTTTTCCGCCTATATGCTTAAGTGCAACTTCAAGTGCCTTAACTTGAGTGGTGTCAGGCATAAGTGGCAATGAAATCTTTTGCGTATATCTGCCGACTACTTCACTCATGTCTTTATTTTCATCTCGTCCAGCAAATCCAACGCTGACATCTATACCATGAGCCCCACTTCTTACTTGTTGTTGTCCAACTGAAAGCGTGCCATCATAATCTTCATTTAGTAATAACTCTCTAAAAGCTTTTGAACCTGTAGCATTTGAGCGTTCCCCCACTAAAAATGGAGCTGGGTCTTGCTTTATGGTTCTTGTCTCAAACAAAGAAGCTAAAGATGTAGGATAACTGCCTTTTGGTTTTTTTGGAACTAATCCTTCTACTTTTTTAGCTAAGGCGAGTATATGTTGTGGTGTTGTTCCGCAACATCCTCCTAGGATACTTACGCCGTTATATCGTAAAAAACTTTCTTGTATATTTGCAAATTCATCTGGTCCCATAGGATAAAAAGAGTGCCCTCCTCTGTTTTGAGGAAGCCCTGCATTTGCATGTACGCTTATAGGTTTTCCCCAAACTTCACTTAGGGTTTTTATATGCTTATCTATCTGTTCAGGTCCTGTTCCGCAGTTAAAACCAAGAGAAAATATATCAAATGGCTCCAAAATAGTAGCTATAGTGGTAGCATCTGTTCCTATAAGCATAGTTCCCGAAAGCTCAATCGTAGCAGAAACCATAATCGGAAGCTTTATATCTTCTTCTTCCATGGCGTCACTAACGGCATGTAAGGCGGCTTTTATCTGAAGTGGGTCTTGTGCAGTTTCAATCAAAAACAAATCAACCCCACCCTCAATCAAGCCAAAAGCAGCCATCTTGTAACCATCATACATATCATCATAACTAATATGCCCAAGAGAAGGCAGTTTCGTGCCAGGTCCAAGTGAACCCGCACAAAAACGAGGCTTTTGCGAAGTCTCATACTTTTTGCAACTCTCTTTTGCTATCCTAGCACCGTCTTTTGCTAGCTCAAGCGTGCGAGAG
>JALUXT010000009.1 GCA_027013245.1 Campylobacteraceae bacterium | reverse complement strand
ATAGATAGAACTTTTAATCAAGGAATTGAGCGAGCAAATAGATTTATGGATTTTTTCTTATCTAAAGAGCCCCCATATTTTATACACTTTGAAGTAGTACCAGATAATTTCCCAAATTCATTAAAAGAAAGGATAAAACAGTTTCCACCAGCTTCTTTGCAGCTTGAAGTCGGAATTCAAACCCTAAATCCTCAAGTTTCAGCAAATATATACAGGAAACTAAACATTGAAAAAATTGAAAAAAACCTCAACTTTTTAGACAACGAAACAAAAGCACATCTACATGTAGATTTAATAATCGGACTTCCTGGTGAAAGCTTAGAAGGGTTTGGTCAAAATTTAGACCAACTCTATGCCATGACAAAATGCGAAATTCAGCTAGGAATACTCAAAAAACTCTCGGGTACCACGATAGATAGGCACGATAAGATGCATGGCATGATATATAGCGATAAACCGCCTTACGACATACTTTAAAATGACTTGATTCCATACGAGATGATGCAAAAGATGAAAAGATTTGCAAGATTTTGGGATTTGGTTTATAATAGTGGAAACTTTAGAAAAAGTGTACTCTATCGTTTTAAAGATGGAAAAGTTTATGATGGTTTTTTTGCTTTTAGCGAATGGATATACTCACAAACCCTATCAACTTGGCAAATCTCGCTAGATAGGCTCGCAGGACTTTTATACGATTACATAACAATAAAGCTACATGTAGGCGAAGAAGAAGCGAAAGAGTGCATGATAGATGATATAAATGTGGTCAAAGGAAGAAAGCTACCTAAGTTCCTAAGAATGGACAATGAATACAAAAACAAAGAAAGAAAAAATCCAAAATTTAACAAACGCCAATTAAAACATTCTGCACAAAGCTAAAAATCAATCTACTGAAAAAGTTTCAATGGTGATTGTATAGCACGCTTTAAAATATTTAAAGGGCTACTTAGCGAATCTCGAAGTATTTGTGTTTTAACTATTGGATTATCAATTTTTCCAACTATATTGACATGAGTAGATATACTTTTGTCCTCTCCTAAGGCTATATAGCCAACAAGTGGAATTTTACTGATAAATTTACTAATATCTTTTAAAGTTTTGATGTCTAACTCCAAATCAATATCTTTGGTTGCTAAATTTATATAACCAGAACCACTTATGTTTGCACTAAAACCATTTAATTTTATACTTTTAAATGCCACAATATTGTTTATTCTTTTTATTTCAATAACACCTTCTTTAATTGCATAGCCTTTTTCATTAAAATTTGGATCTTTAAATAAAAATAGAGAAGGAATAGCGTTTATAGCCGCTATGATATTATTGAAAAGTGCAAAATCTTTCAAAATAGAATTTTTTATGAAAACTTTTCCATCAAATACATTATTGTCCTTGCCATTTGCATAAAAGCTAAAAGCACCTCCTTTGAACATTTTTTTATTTAAGATATTGTTGACAAAATTATCATCAAATTTGGAGCCTTTTGCAGAAAATATAGTAGCATTTCGCTCATAGCCAAGTTGTGAATTTTTATATATGCTGATAAATCTAGATTCATTTTTATCAAAATTGAGTGTAAAATTATCACTAAAAACTGTAATATTAAGGTCATTACTTACAAATTTTACATTTTTCCCATTTATTGAAACTAGTTGATTTGTTTGTGTTTTTGTCTGATTTGAATCAAGTAAAATATCAATATCTTTTAGATTCAATATGATATTTTTATCATAAATAAATTTAATTTTATCATCATTTGTTTTGGCTTTAATTACAGAGCCGTTTATATCTATTTTGATATTAAAATCTTTGAGTGTTTTGTTGTTATCGACAAAAGGCGTGTTTATGCCAGAGATATTTAAATCTGCATCAAAAGTGTCGAAATGCTTAGTATAAATTTTTAATTTGCCTTTACTAAACTTTTGCTTTTTCAAAAGCGATAAAAAAGATCGATATTTAAGCAAATTATTGATTTTAAAGATATTGTGATTATTTTGAAGAATCAACTTCGTTTCTAAATCTCTCAGCAAAACAGAAGTCCTATCTGTACTAAAATTTAATTTAATATTTTGATTTTTTAAATTGTGGATACTTAGTAGATGAGTATTTTTTATATCAGCAAGAACACTATTTATATCAACTTTTCCTTTATAATCACTGTTTTTTGTATTAAATTTTCCCGTAGTGTTGATATCAAAAATATTTTTATATTTTAGGTTACTATTGTCCAAAAAAACCTTATCATTTTCTAGCCTCATATTTGCATGTTTCGTAAAAAAATCGATTCCAGCTATAGTAAAATTAGAATCATATATCTCAAAATTTCCTTTTGATTGGATTGAATAAGGCCTAAATCGCACATTTAACAATAAATTAGAACTGTTTTTCCCACTAGTTTGAATTATTGGGATATTTATATGAAAAGCATGGAGGATATTGTGAATATAAGAATCAAGGAGTGTAGTAGATTTAATATCCACAACTATTCCATTTTTAGTAGTCAATAGATTGTAAATATGTATATCATTTATACCTACTTTTTTCTTCTCATAAGTAGGTTCTTTTGGGTGAAATATAAGTGTATTATTTTTTAATTCAACCTTTACAGAGCTAGCATAAGCCGCTTTTACATGTGGAGCAAATTTTATCAAAACATCATTTGCTATCGCACTAGCTTTCATAAGTTTTGGAAAAAAGTCTTTTGTTTTAAAATCAAACATACCTTGAAGAAAGTTTAGTTTATATTTTTTAGCAACAATCTTTTTATATATCCACTCTCTTGCTAACGGTTCAATAAAAACTTTTTTCTTTAGATATTTCATTATTGGGGCGAGTGAATTAAAGCTGGAGCTATTAACATCATAGTAAAGTTTATCGCCTTTGATTTTGGCAGTTAATCCACCGTTGATATTTAAAATACTATATTTACCATTATATTTATAAACATTATTTCTAGTGTCTAAATCTAAGCTTCCTTGCAATTCTAAGTCATAGTCTTTTAAAATCATCTGTTTCAAATCTAAGTGTATATTTTTGCCAACTTTTGAAACTTTTGCATCGATAGTCAAATACTTACTATCTACATAAAAAACCTCATCTTTGTATAAAATATTTACCACTTCATCATTATAAGTGATATTTTTTAGTGATATTGAATCAAAGAATGGCGGTAGATATTTTAGATACTTTATAGCTTTATCAATCTCATAAGAAGAAGTATTTGCCCTCGATACTCTTTTTATCACAATTTTGTGTGCGCTAACAATTAGTTTTTTATCTAATTTTATATATAATCTATCAATTTTTACTTTTGGAAGCACTAGATTGTTTATATTTACGCCGTGCACCAAAAGAGCTATAAAAGATACAAGGATTATAATGATAACTAAGAAAAATATCCAAACTTTTTTAATTACATGTGATGTTGCTTTGATTATCATGTTGTCTCTTATTTTTCATTTAGTTAAACCCATAGAGTCGAGTAAAGTAGTTTATGTTCCTAAAGGTTCTGTAACCTATATTATATCATATTTGCAGACTAATAATTTTGAAGTTATCAAACAAATTGATAAATACATGCTGTATTTTATAGGAAAACCACAATATGGATGGATTAACATAGGGCAAAAACATCTAAGCAGAGGAGATTTTTTATACAAGCTTTCTCACTCTAAAGCAGCCATACAGGCTCTTACTTTGATTCCAGGAGAAACTACTAAAATATTTCTTAAAGAAGTTTCACAAAAATTTAGTCTAGATTATACAAAATTATATAACACATTTTATAAAATCTCTCCTTTTAAAGAAGGTTTGTTAATCCCAGAAACTTACAATATCCCTATGGGCATAAGTGAGCGACATTTGATTTATTATTTAGTAAATAATTCACTCAGAGTTCACAAAGAAAATTCTATGAAAATTTTTGGAGAATATAATCAAAAAAGATGGTTTCGATATATCACGATAGCTTCAATAATACAAAAAGAATCTGCAAATAAAAAAGAGATGTCAACAGTCTCCTCGGTAATATACAACAGATTAAAAAAACATATGAAATTGCAAATGGACGGTGCACTAAACTATGGCTTATATTCACATATAAGAATAACATCCAAAAGGATAAAAAAAGACAAAACAAAGTATAATACTTATAAGTTCTTTGGTTTGCCAGATGCTCCTGTATGTAATGTCAGTAAAAAAGCTATTGTAGCAGCAATTTTTCCAAAAAAAAGCAAATATCTTTATTTTGTGAAAAATAAAAAAGGTGTTCATAGCTTTTCTAAAACATACTCTGCACACAAAAAGAATATAAACAAATTAAGAAAGTAGTGTTTATTATTATTTTATAATATTTTGCAATTAATTAGTTTTTTATAATATTTTTTATATAGTAAAGCGATAATATATCCAAAGTGCACATACTTATATTTTGGATATATAAAAACAAGGAGAATAAATGAGTCAGGTTAATCCAAAAATCATATACACAAAAGTAGATGAAGCACCAGCACTTGCTACATATTCGCTTCTTCCTATTATAAAGTCATTTGCAAAATATGCAAATGTTGATGTCGAATATAGAGATATCTCAATTTCAACAAGAGTTATTTCAACATTTAATAACATATTAAAAGATGAGCAAAAAATAGCCGATGATTTAAAATATCTTGGTTCAGTCGTTCAAGAACCTGAGGGAAATATAATTAAGCTCCCAAATATATCTGCTTCAATACCTCAGTTAAAAGCTTGCATAAGTGAATTACAAAGCAAGGGATATGACTTACCTAATTATCCTGAAAACCCAACTAATAAAGAAGAAAAAGAGTTACAACTTAAATATGCACATTGCCTAGGAAGCGCTGTAAATCCTGTTCTGCGTGAGGGAAATTCAGACAGAAGGGTAGCACTTGCTGTTAAAAGCTACGCGAAAAAACACCCACACAGATTACGAGCAATATCTAAAGATGTCAAAACTTATGTAGCACACATGGAAGAGGGGGACTTTTACGGCAATGAGCAGTCTATCATTAAAAATGGAGATGGAAAAGTTACCATAGTATTGAATGGGAAAGTTTTAAAAGAGATAGATGCACTAGATCGTGAGATACTAGATGGTGCATTCATGTCAGTTTCTGCTCTAAACAAATTTCTTGCTAAAACCATAAATGATGCGAAAGAAGAGGGACTTTTATGGTCACTACATCTAAAAGCTACTATGATGAAAGTAAGTGATCCTGTTATGTTCGGTCATGCTGTTGAAGTATTTTTTAATGATGTATTTAAAAAATATGCACCTGAATTTGCCCAAATTGGAGTTAATCCAAATCTAGGACTTGGAGATTTGTATAAAAAATTAGATTCCTTACCGGCAGATAAAAGGGCAGAGATAGAGTATGCAATCACAAAACAGTATGAAACTAGACCAAATATAGCCATGGTTGACAGTGACAACGATATCACAAACTTACATGCATCAAATGACATCATCATAGATGCTTCTATGCCGGTTGTCATACGAGACGGCGGACAGATGTGGAATAAAGATGGAAATCTTCAAGAGTGTGCAGCTGTGATACCAGATAGAAGTTATGCAACGCTGTATAAAGAAACTATAAAAGATTGTGTTAAAAATGGTCAATTTGATGTAACTACTATGGGTAGTGTATCAAATGTAGGTCTTATGGCACAAAAAGCTGAAGAGTATGGTTCGCATCCAACTACTTTTATAATGAAAGAAAATGGAAATCTTGAAGTAAAAGATAGCGATGGTATGGTTCTCATGAGTTTTGATGTTGAAAAAGGCGATATATGGAGAATGAGTAGGGCAAAAGATATTCCTATAAAAGACTGGGTGAGATTAGCTCATGAACGAGGGAAACTAACGGGTGAACCAGTCGTATTTTGGTTAGATTCAAATCGTGCACATGACGCAAATATAATGGAAAAAGTATTCCAATACCTTCCTCAATATCTAGAAAAAGAACCTATAGAATATCATATAATGGCACCTGAACTTGCTATGAGATTTTCACTAAAAAGAGTTAGACTTGGATTAAATACAATCAGTGCCACAGGAAATATCATAAGAGATTATTTAACTGACCTGTTTCCTATACTTGAGCTTGGAACTAGTGCAAAAATGCTCTCTATAGTTCCATTGCTTGCTGGTGGTGGACTTTTTGAAACAGGGGCTGGTGGATCTGCTCCAAAACATGTAGATCAATTTTTAAAAGAGGGTCATCTTAGATGGGATAGTCTAGGAGAGATTTTAGCACTTGCTGAATCACTCAGATACATAAGTCAAAAACATAGCTCAAAAGAGTTAGATGCACTTGTTAAGGCACTAGACAAGGCAAATGCAGATTATCTAGAGCATGATAAATCTCCTAGCAGAAAAGTTGGTGAACCTGACAATAAAGCAAGTCATTTTTATCTAGCTATGTATTGGGCAAAAGCATTGGCAAATTCAGATATTTCAGACTTAGCAGAAAAATTTTCTCCGATAGCTGAAGCATTGAGTGAAAACGAAGAAAAAATAATAGAAGAATTACTTAGTGTAGAAGGAAAAGAGCAAGACATCGGAGGATACTATAAACCAAACGATAAGCTTGCTAGTAAAGCCATGAGACCAAGTTTGACATTAAATAAAATTATAAATTCTATATAATTATAGGTGCAGGGGAAAGCAAAATTTATGGAGTATATAAAATGAGTGCAAAAAGTAAAGTATCGATTGTAGGAGCTGGCGGAAATGTAGGTGGCATTGTAGCGTATTCTATTGCTATGCATGGAATGGCTCATTCAGTTGTTTTAGTTGACAGAGATATTGATAGAGCTAGAGGAAAAGCACTTGATATGAACCAAGCGGCAGCTGCCATGAGGTCGCACACATGTGTTACGGTGGCTGATAGCTATGAGGATGTAAGAGATAGTAAGATAGTTGTTATTACAGCAGGATTTCCTAGAAAAGAAGGAATGAGTAGAGAAGATTTATTGATAAAAAATGCCCAAATCATGAGAGATGTTGTAGGACAAGTAAAAGTTGTTGCACCTGAATCTATTTTGATTATTGTTTCTAATCCGCTTGATACCATGACTTATGTAGCTTTAAAAGAGTCTGGGTTTCCTAAAAATAGAGTTTTAGGGATGGCTGGCATCTTAGATAGCGCAAGGATGACACACTTCATACAAGAAAAATTAGGATTTGGAGCAGGTCAAATACGCTCAACTGTTATAGGCGGGCATGGCAATGATATGGTAGCCCTTCCTAGGTTTTCAACAGTAGCAGGTGTTCCTTTGCATGATTTGTTAAGTAATGAAGAGATTGATGAAATAGTTGAAAAAACAAAACATGGTGGAGCTGAAATTGTAAAATATCTTGGAACTTCAGCTTATCTAGCACCTGGCAAAGCAACGGCAATTATGGTAGATGCGATTTTAAGAGATTCGAAAAATATATACTCATGTGCCACGCTGCTTGAGGGTGAATATGAACATAATAATGTAGTAGGAGGTGTACCTGTTATGCTTGGAGCAAATGGAGCAGAGAAAATTCTCACTGTTTCACTAGATGACTGCGAAAAAAAACAATTTGAACACAGTATCTCTTCAGTTCAAAAAGCAATCGAGGTACTGTATGACAATAAATTTTTCGGGGAGGAAAAATATGAGAGAAATTAAATATGAGGATATAGTAAAAGCCGTTAAAGACCATATTATATATAGCGGAACAAACTTACCCAAAGATGCACTCGCAGCTCTTAATAAAGCTTACGACGAAGAAGAGAGCCCTGTATGTAAAGAGGTTC
The DNA here is from genome assembly GCA_027013245.1 of Campylobacteraceae bacterium. GTDB lineage: Bacteria > Campylobacterota > Campylobacteria > Campylobacterales > Sulfurospirillaceae > JAADIZ01. Next base: position 15,055 of record JALUXT010000009.1, on the reverse strand, counting down.
TTAAACAACTTTTAGAAAATGCAGATATTGCATCAAGTGAAGCTAGGCCATTATGTCAAGATACAGGGTTGGCAGTCTTTTTTGTAAAAGTTGGTGAAGATCTTAAAGTTGTTGGTGGCACTCTTAAGGATGCTATTAATGAAGGTACAGCAAAAGGATATGAAGAAGGATATTTTAGAGCTTCAACTTGTGTTTGGAACACTAGAGAAAATCTAAAAGATAAAATCGGATACAATCTTCCTGCTATTGTTCATTTTGACTTAGTCGCAGGTGATGGACTTGAGATAGAATATGCTGCAAAAGGTGGTGGGAGTGAAAATGTAAGTCGTGCCACTGTATTGCCACCAGCTGCTGGACGAGATGGAATAATAAGCTTTGTAAAAGAAGTTATCTCAAATGCAGGACCGAACCCTTGCCCTCCTATCATAGTAGGTGTTGGAATTGGTGGAACATTTGAAAATGCTGCAATTTCAAGCAAACATGCACTTTTTAGAACAGTTGGTACGACAAATAAAGATGCCGTTCTAAATGACATGGAAGGTGAGCTTATGACTAAGATTAACAACCTTGGAATTGGTGCTATGGGCATGGGTGGAAGAGAAACAGCATTAGCAGTTCATATCGAAGCAAACCCTTGCCATATAGCTTCATTACCTGTTAGTGTCAATGTGCAATGTCACAGTAGCAGACACACATCTTTTAAACTTTAAGGAGGGCAAGATGAGTAAAACATATCATTTAACAGCACCTTTGAGTGACGAAGATACGATACAATTAAAAGCAGGCGATATTGTATATCTAAGTGGAATTATATACACAGCAAGAGATACTGCACATAAAAAGTTGATTGATTTGATGGACGAAGGAAAAGAACTTCCTTTTGATGTTAAAGGCTCAGTTATATACTTTGTTGGACCAACTCCTCCAAAACCTGGTGATCCAATCGGAAGTGCGGGACCAACTACAAGTTACAGGATGGATTCATACTCTCCAAGGCTCATAAATGAAATGGGGCAAAAAGGTATGATTGGAAAAGGTAAAAGAAATCAAGAAGTTATAGATGCTTGTGTTAAATCAAAAGCTATATATTTTGGAGCTACTGGTGGTGCGGGAGCACTTTTGGCTCGTCAAATAAAGAGTGCGGAAGTTATAGCGTATCCAGAACTTGGTCCTGAAGCTATAAGAAGACTTGAGGTGGTTGATTTTCCATTAACTGTTGTAAATGATACTTATGGAGATGATTTATATAAAATAGGTCGTGCTAAGTATGAAATAGCCGACTAGATATCTTGTCTGTGGGCGATTAAAATCGCTCACAGAAACTTAAAGTTTTATAAAATTATTTTTTATCGTAATATATATAAAATTTACAATACAGTTACACGATTAAAAATATAATTGACAAATCAATAGATATAAAAGTATTTATTGATTTATTAATTTAACAAGGAGACTATGTGAATATTCATGAATATCAAGCAAAACAAATTTTTGCAAAATACAATGTACCTGTCCCTAAGGGCAAAGTAGCATTTAGTGTTGACGAAGCAGTTGCAAATGCTAAAGAACTTGGCGGAAATATTTGGGTGGTAAAAGCTCAAATACATGCAGGAGGAAGAGGATTAGGCGGAGGAGTAAAGCTTGCTAAAAGCATAGATGAAGTAAAGCAATTTGCTACTGAAATACTTGGTATGACATTAGTTACTCATCAAACAGGACCTGAAGGAAAACTTGTTCAGAAAATTTATATAGAAGAAGGTGCTGATATCGCCGATGAACTCTATCTTGGTGTTGTTCTTGACCGAGCCAAAGAGATGCCTGTTATAATGGCTTCAACTGAAGGTGGTATGGAGATAGAAAAAGTTGCAAATGAAACTCCAGAAAAGATTGTAAAAGTAGCAGTTGATCCATCTATTGGTTTTCAAGGATTTCACGGTAGAAAATTAGCTTTTGGTTTAGGTTTACCAAAAGAACAAATTGGCAAATTTATCAAATTTGCAGCAGCACTTTATAGAGTTTATATGGACAATGATGCAAGTTTGATAGAGATAAATCCACTTGTAAAAACAAGTGCTGGAGATTTTATAGCAATTGATGGTAAAATGGGTTTTGATGATAGTGCGCTAGGACGCCATCCTGACATAGAAGCCATGAGAGATGTAAGTGAAGAAGACCCGGCTGAGATGGAAGCTGGAAAATATGGTCTTAGCTATGTAAAACTTGATGGAAATGTAGGCTGCATGGTAAATGGAGCTGGACTCGCTATGGGTACGATGGACACTATCAACTATGTTGGAGGAACTCCAGCTAACTTCTTAGATGTTGGAGGAGCTGCTAGTGCTAAGACTGTTGCAAAAGGTTTTGAGATAATCTTAAGAGATCCGAATGTAAAATCAATTTTTGTTAATATTTTTGGTGGAATCGTAAGATGTGATAGAATAGCAAATGGTATATTAGAAGCTACAAAATTAGTAAATGTAAGTGTTCCAGTAATCGTAAGACTTGATGGTACAAATGCACCAGAAGCAGCAGAGATATTAAAAAATGCAAATATAGGCAATGTAATAGCAGCAACAGATTTAGGTGACGGTGCTAAAAAAGCAGTCGCAGCGGCAAAGGGAGAGTAAGATGAGTATATTAGTAAATAAAAATACAAAAGTTATAGTTCAAGGTTTTACTGGTAAAGAAGGTACTTTTCATTCAGAACAATGCATAGCATATGGCACAAAAATACTTGGTGGTGTTACTCCAAACAAAGGTGGTCAAATTCATCTTGGACTTCCGGTTTTTAATACCGTAAGTGAAGCAGTTGCCACAACTGGTGCAACAGTCAGTATGATTTTTGTTCCACCTGCCTTTGTTGGAGATGCAGTTATGGAAGCAGCTGACGCAGGAATAGAACTAGCAGTTATCATCACTGAAGGTGCTCCTGTAAAAGACATGATGATGGCAAAAGCATATGCAGTTAAAAACAATATGAAAACACTTGGACCAAATTGTCCTGGTATTATTACAGCCCAAGAATGCAAGATTGGTATCATGCCAGGCATGATATTTAAAAAAGGAAGCGTTGGTCTTATCTCAAAGTCAGGAACACTTACTTATGAAGGTGCGAATCAAGTATGCAATGTTGGATATGGCATATCAACAGCTATAGGAATTGGTGGTGACCCAATCATCGGCTTATCCTATATACAGCTTCTAAAAATGTTTCAAGAAGATAGTGAAACTGAAGCTATCGTGATGATTGGTGAAATTGGTGGTGACTTGGAAATTCAAGCGGCTAAATACATAAAAGAAAATGTAACAAAACCAGTTGTTGCCTTTATAGCAGGTCAAACTGCACCAAAAGGAAAAAGAATGGGTCATGCAGGTGCAATCATCAGCGGAAGTGCTGGAACAGCAGCAGAAAAGATGGAAGCATTAGAAGCAGCAGGAGTTGCAGTTGTAAAATCTCCAGCTGAGATAGGTCACAAAGTAAAAGAAGTATTGAGTAAATAAACAAATTTTAAGTAACGCTTTAGTAAAGTATATGCTTGAAAACGAAATATAAATTTTAAAGGAGAATAAGATATGAGTAGTATGACAGCTCCAAAAAATACCCCTGTATGGGTAGATACAAAAAGATGTAAAGCTTGTGATATTTGCGTTAGTTTGTGTCCAGCAGGCGTACTGGCAATGGTTCAAGCACCAAACTCTGTGCTTGGTTCAATGATAGAAGTTGAAGTTCCAGATGCTTGCATAGGATGTAGAGATTGTGAATTACATTGTCCAGATTTTGCTATATATGTAGCTGATCGTGGAGAATTTAAATTTTCAAGGATAACTGATGAGGCAAAGCAAAGAGCCGAAGCAGTTAAGAATAATCATTATAGAAAATTAAGTGCATAAGGAGAATAAATGGCAAGAGAAGTAATCTCAAATGGTAATGGACTTGTAGCAAAAGCTGCAATCGAATGCGGTTGTAAGTTTTTCGGAGGTTATCCACTTACACCTTCTAGTGAAATTGCACATGAAACTAGTGTTTTACTACCAAGAGTTGGTGGACATTTTATACAAATGGAAGATGAAATAGGCGGTATAAGCGTAGCACTTGGTGCTTCGATGAGTGGTGTAAAATCTATGACGGCAACTAGCGGTCCTGGGATGTCTCTAAAATCAGAGCAAATTGGTTTTTCATTTATAACTGAAGTTCCTTTGGTGATTGTAAATGTTATGAGAGGTGGGCCTAGTACTGGTCTTCCAACAAGGGTATCTCAAGCAGATATCGGTCAAGCAAAACATCCAACTCACGGTGATTTTGCTTCTATTACTCTTTGTCCTGGTAGCTTAGAAGAGTGTTATACTGAAACTGTAAGAGCTTTTAATTTAGCCGAAGAGTATATGACACCTGTTTTTTTACTATTAGATGAAACGCTAGGTCATATGGTTGGAAAAGCAATTATTCCAGAGATAGAAGACTTAACGATTGTAAATAGAAAAGAATTTACTGGCGATCCAAAAGACTATAAGCCTTATGATGCAGCGCCAAATACTCCAGCAGTTTTAAATCCTTTCTTTAAGGGATATCATTATCACATTACTGGTCTTCATCATGGTCCAACTGGATTTCCTACTGAAGATGGAAAGATGTGTGAATACAATATAGAAAGACTTATGGGTAAAATCAATCATGCAGATGATTTACTAGAATATGAAGAATTTATGCTTGATGACGCTGAAGTTTGCATAATAGCATATGGAAGTATAAGTAGAGGTGCAAAAGAAGCAGTTGTTAAACTAAGAAAAGACGGCATAAAAGCTGGTCTTTTTAGACCAACTACTATTTGGCCAAGTCCTGTAGAAAAGCTAAAAGAAATTGGTAAAAAATTTGACAAAATTATGGTTACAGAGTTAAATATGGGTCAATACCTTGAAGAGATTCAAAGAGTTATGGGAAGAGATAATTTTACAACTCTTCACAAAGCAAATGGTCGTCCTATCGCACCTGTAGAAATGGTAGCAAAAGTTAAGGAGATGATGTAATATGGCTTTTAATTATGAAAAATACTTAAGAACAGACAAACTACCAACACTTTGGTGCTGGGGTTGTGGAGATGGAGTTATTTTAAAATCAGTTATTCGTGCTATTGATAAAATGGGATGGGATATGAATGATGTATGTATAGTTGCAGGAATTGGTTGTAGTGGAAGATTTAGCTCATATGTAGATTGCAACACAGTTCATACAACTCACGGTCGTGCTATCGCTTATGCTACTGGTATAAAAATGGCAAATCCTGAGAAACATGTAATCGTCGTAACTGGTGATGGTGACGGTCTTGCGATTGGTGGAAATCACACTATCCATGGTTGTAGAAGAAATATTGATTTAAATCATATCGTCATAAATAACTTTATCTATGGCTTAACAAATTCACAAACAAGTCCTACTACTCCAAAAGGCATGTGGACAGTTACGGCACAGTATGGAAATATTGACCCAACTTTTGATGCTGCGAAGCTAGCAGATGCAGCTGGTGCATCTTTTGTTGCGCGAGAATCTGTATTGGATTCTAAAAAGATGGAAAAAGTTTTAGTTGAAGGTTTTAAACATAAAGGCTACTCTTTCTTTGATATTTTTTCAAATTGCCATATAAACCTTGGTAGAAAAAATAAAATGGGTGAAGCAATTCAAACATTAAATTGGATAGAAGACATGATAATTTCTAAGAAAAAATTTGATGCAATGAGCAAAGAGGAAAGAGTTGGAAAATTTCCAATTGGAATATTGAAAAAAGATGAAGAAGCAATAGAGTATTGTGAAGCTTATAATAAAGTTATAGAAGCTGCACAAAATAAAACAAAAGTAAAACTGTAAGGAGAGCCTAAATGAGAAGACAATTAAGATTTGTTGGTGTTGGTGGTCAAGGTGTTATCCTAGCAGGTGAAATTTTGGCAGAAGCAAAGATAAAAGCTGGTGGATATGGTGTAAAATCTGCAACTTATACATCTCAAGTAAGAGGTGGGCCTACAAAAGTTGATATTTTACTTGATGATACAGAAATTTTATATCCCTATGCAAACGAAGGTGAAATAGAATTTATGATAGCAACTGCACAAGTTAGCTATGACCAATTTAAAGATGGTGTAAAAGAAGGTTGTAATATAGTAGTTGAACCAAATCTAGTTACTCCTACTGATGAAGATAGAAAAAAGTGGAATATATATGAAATTCCACTTATCACTATAGCTAAAGAAGAAGTAGGAAATGTTATCACTCAATCTGTTGTGGCACTTGGAATTACAATGGAGATGACGAAAGTTCTAGATTTTGACTTAGTTATGGAAGTTACTCTTGAAAAAGTTCCTGCAAAAGTTCATGAGGTAAATAAAAAAGCTTATGAATTAGGTATAAAATACGCCAAAGAAGCATTGGCTTAAAATCATAGTCGCAAGAAGCAATTTTTGCGACTATACACTACAAAATTGAATAAACAAAAAGAATTTGATGTTATAATTATAGGCTCTGGAGCTGCTGGCATGATGAGTGCTATAACTTCTGCAAGACTAGGTAAAAAAGTTTTACTATTAGAGAAATTACCCAAAATAGGAGCAAAACTCAAAGCGACTGGTGGCGGACGGTGTAATCTTACAAATACTTTAGATAATGAAGATTTTATGAAACGATTTGGAAAAAATGGTCGTTTTATGAGAGATGCTTTAAGTCTGTTTGACCATAATCAACTTATAGAATTTTTTACTAAGCTAGGCGTTGCGACACATGCACCTGATGGATACAGAGTGTTTCCTATCACGCACAAATCAACAAGTATAATATCTGCTCTTGAAAAAGAGATGCTAAAGCTTAATATCCTAATTAAATGCTCAAGTAGTGTGAAAAAAATTGATATTAGAAAACCATGTACCAAGAGTGTAATCACAGATTCAAATCAATATTTTGCAAAAAACATCATAATAGCAACGGGAGGCTTGGGTTATTCAACATTAGGAGCAAATGGAGATGGATATAATTTTGCAAAGAAATTAGGGCACAATATATCTGAATTAAGTCCTGCCATGATGCCTCTACATGTAAACGAAACTTGGGTACAAAATTGCAGAGCCGATACAATCCCAAAAGTTACAATAAAAGTAGATTTACCAAAATTTAAGAAACTTAAAGCAAGTGGGGATTTAATATTTACAAAAAACGGGATAAGAGGGCCTGTTGTTTTGGATGTTGCTAGATACATAACACCATTACTGAAAAAATACGCTAAAGTGCCAATTTTAATCAATCTTACAAAAGGTATGAACGAAGAACAAATCAGAGTTTATATAAAAAACCAAGCTATAGAAAATCCAGATAAGTCTATTTTAGAGCATATTTCTTCACTACTTCCTACTGCAATTTCAAAAGAGTTGTGCATAATGTCTAAAATAAATTTTAAAGATAAATTTTCCAAAATACAAAGGATAAAAAAGGATAAACTAATCAAAATACTTGCGTGGACACCTCTACATGTAAACGGACATGATGGCTTTGAAAAAGCCATGATAACAAGAGGAGGGGTGCCTCTAAAAGAGATTAACCCAAAGTCAATGCAGAGTAAATTAGTAGAAGGTTTGTATTTTTGCGGTGAAGTAGTAGATTTGGATGGGCCATGTGGTGGCTATAATCTTCAATGGTCCTTTTCTAGCGGTTATCTAGCAGGACTAATGAAATAACTATTATGCAAAATTTATTCTAAAAAGGCCAAATTGATTCCATGAACTTTGATCCCCAAGGTTTCTGCATATTTCTATTAATATCACCTTGTGTCTTATATAAAATCTTAGCATCTGCAATATATTTTGAATTTATGGTATTTGTTTGGTCTATATCATATGGCCTTATGACCCCACTTATTTGTATAATTTGCTTCTCCCCGTTTAAAAGTAATTCTCTACTGCCTGCTATAAAATAATTACCATTATTTAAGATTTTTATAATTCTTGCTGAGATTGTTGTTGTAAATTTTTCATCTCTAGTGTTTGAACCAGTTCCCGCAAAAGAATTAGTAGAGCCAGTCTGAAATCCTATATTTGCAACGCCATTTATAGTATCTGTTATTTTTTTTAGTTTACTATTATTTCCATTATTGGTTACTAGACCGCCACCAAGAGAATCTTTGCTATCTTTAGATAGTGTTTTTTTTGCAGATGAACTTTGAGCAATAGTTTCACTTATTGTAACTGTCACAATGTCATTTATATTCATAGCTTTTAAATCAGAAAAGAGAGGATTGTCTCCTTGTCCAAAAAGACTACCAGGATTGGATCTTGGTGTATCGTTTACTTTTGGTGGTAACTGGTCAACATATTTAGGTGGTTTCATTGTCATTTTTGGATCAGCAGGATGAGTGGAGCATCCAGCAAATAAAAAAATTATAAAAGATAATATAAAAAAGTTTCTCATTTTCACCTCAATTTGATTTATATTTTACAACAAGCAATAAAAGTTCCATTGGCTATATTTCATGAAAAATTCTTTTTTTTGTAATTATACACATAAGCTTCCATGGGATTTTCACCAACTTGGAACATTAATTTACAGCTATTAAAATCAGATTTTTCTAAACTTTTGGATATTACATCCATTATGTATGCTCTTGTGTTATAAAGGTGTGTATGCGCCTCTCCTTCATATGCAAAATTTTCATTTTTTATTGGTAAAAAACCTTCTTTTTTTAGATGCTTATCGAATTTTGTTTTATCTTTTAGACCTTGAACATCCATAATCAACAAAACTTTCACTTAAGAACTTTATCTAGAATTGTTGTAAATTCATTTGCATCCTTATATCCAATAGTCTTTAATGATTTTAACTCTTTTTGATTTCTAAAAAACATGATACCTGGAGGTCCAAAAAGATTAAATCTTTTTAATAATTTTTTATCTTCTGCATCATTTTTTGTAACATCAATTCTAACTAAATTAAATTTAGACATTTGTGCTTTAACTCTAGGGTCTTGAAAAGTAATCTTATCAAGCTCCTTGCAACTCACACACCAATCGGCATAAAAATCAATCATAACAGGTCTGTTTGAGTTTTTTATAAAGAGATTGAGTTTTTCCAAAGTTTTTATAACTTTAAATTTATTTTCTTTTTGTGTTATTGTACCCTTTGTCTGATTTTGTGTTAATACTTGAACCTGTGATTGTTCAAGTGGATTTAATGGGTTTGTTACTCCTCTCATAGCACCAATAAACAAAAAGATTGAATAAATTAGCACTATAATACCTATGCCTTTAAGAAACTTTAACCAGCCACTAGCATCTTTACCCTGTGGTTCGAGTGCCCCCATATATATAGATGATATAAGGAAAAGTGCCATCCAAAGTAGCATTGTTATTTGTGGAGGTAAAATTCGATCAAGCATCCAAATAGCAACGGCTAACATTAAAACGCCAAAAACTGCTTTTATATTGTCCATCCATTTACCAGGCTTTGGCATAAATTTACCTGCACCTGCACCAATGATTAATAAAGGAATCCCCATCCCTATACTCATAACAAATAAAGCAGCTCCCCCAAGAACAGCATCACCACTTTGTCCAATATACACTAAAGCTCCTGCTAACGGAGCGGCTACACAAGGTCCTACAATCAAAGCAGACAAAAATCCCATGATGGCCACGCCTAAAACACCACTACTTTTAGCATTGTCGCTTGTTTTTGATAACTTTGATTGTATAAAGCTAGGCATTTGTATCTCATAGAATCCAAACATAGAAAATGATAGCAAAACAAAGATAAGACTAAATGTAGATATAATCCAAGGATCTTGCAAAGCAGTTTGTATATTTGCACCAAATAAACCTGCTAAAATACCAGCAATCGTATAAGCTAATGACATAGATATAACATATACCAACGAGAGAAAAAAAGCTTTCTTAGTATTCATATTTTCGTCAGACTGAGATACTATAATAGAAGAGAGTATGGGAATCATAGGAAATACGCAAGGTGTTAATGCCAACAACAATCCAAACCCAAAAAATGTTAGAAGCACTATTAAAAAACTACTATTTTTTATGGTGTTAGCTATTTTATCTTCTTCTGATGCTTGTGGAGTTTGTGTTGTTGGAGTAACTGTTTTGACTATTTTATTTGCAAGAGTGTATCCAAAATCATTTTCCATAGGCTGGTAGCAGAGTCCATCTTCTGAACAGCCTTGATATGAAACTTTTAATTTGTATTTACCACTTTTGACATATTTTCTTATTACATCTAATGGTATAGTTATAAGTATATCTTTTCTGTGAACTATAAAATCATGAAATTTTACTGGCTTTGGCCTAGTTGATTCTTTATCAAGCAAAACTTTTTTTGGGGATATGAGATTTACATGTAGTTTATCGTCATATTCATACATTTTGTTTCCGAGTTTTATCTTTATTTGCACGGCATTATTTGTCTGATTAGAGCTTACTTTAAAAGCCTCATCTGGTGATAAAAATTTTTGCTGAGGAAATGCCGCATATAAAGCGATATTTGCAAGAAGTAGTATGGAAAATAGTTTTATAAATAGTTTAGACCACGCGTTTTTCATATTGGACCTTTTGATAAAATTTCGTTATTCTATCAAAAATAAGTAAATATAATGTAACTTAATAGGGGGTATTGCTATCCCCTATAAGATTTATTCTACTTCAGCATCTATGACATCGTCATCTTGTTTAGAATCAGCTGCTTTTGCACCCTCTTTTGCACCTTCATCTTTTTTATACATAGCTTCTGCTAATTTATGGCTAACTTCAGTTAAAGCTTTTACTTTTTCATCTATTTGCTCTTTTGTGGCACTATCATTTGCAAGTACATCTTTTAGCTCTTTTAATGCATCTTCAATCTTACTTTTTTCACCTGCATCAACTTTATCACCCATCTCTTCTAGTGATTTTTCTGTTTGATGAGCAAGTGCATCAGCTTGATTTCTTGCCTCTACAGCTTGTTTCCTTTTTTCATCGTCTGCTTTATGAAGCTCAGCATCTTTTACCATTTTTTCTATCTCTTTCTCATCAAGCCCACTGCTTCCTGAAATCTTGATTTCTTGTTGCTTGCCAGTTCCCTTATCAGTAGCACTAACAGTTAAAATACCATTTGCATCAATATCAAAAGCAACTTCAATTTGAGGTACACCTCTTGGCGCTGGTGAGATATTTTCAAGGTTAAATTGTCCTAGAGATTTGTTATCTTTAGCAAATTCTCGCTCACCTTGAAGTGCATGTATAGTAACTGCGGCTTGATTATCTTCAGCAGTTGAAAATACTTGTGTTTTCTTAACAGGTATGGTTGTGCCTTTTTCGATGAGTTTAGTTGTAACTCCTCCAAGAGTTTCGATTCCTAAGCTAAGTGGAGTAACATCAAGCAAAAGTACATCTTTCACATCACCTTTGATAACCGCACCTTGTATTGCTGCACCAATTGCTACAACTTCATCAGGGTTAACTGATTTGTTTAAGTCTTTGCCAAAAAATGCTTTAACTTTTTCTTGAACAAGTGGTACTCTTGTGCTTCCACCAACCATAACTATCTCTTTAATCTCGTTTTTATCAAGGTCAGAGTCTTTCACAACTTCTTTAATTTTTGTGATAGTTTTTTCAACTAAATCTTCTATCAATGATTCAAATTTAGCTCTAGTTACTTTTTTAACTAAGTGTTTAGGACCAGATGCATCTGCAGTTATAAACGGAAGATTTACTTCTGTTTCAGTTGAGCTAGAAAGCTCTTTTTTTGCATTTTCAGCTGCTTCTTTTAATCTTTGAAGAGCCATAACATCATTTTTAAGATCAATTCCACTCTCATTTTTAAATTCAGCTGCAAGATAATCTATAAGCCTATTATCAAAATCATCACCACCTAAAAATGCGTCACCACCAGTTGAGAGTACTTCTACTACGCTGTCTCCAGTTTCAAGAACTGTAACATCAAATGTACCACCACCTAAGTCATAAACCACGATTTTTTCTGCTTCTTTTTTCTCTAAACCATAAGAAAGCGCTGCACTTGTTGGCTCATTTATAATTCTTAGGACATTTAATCCTGCGATTACACCAGCCTCTTTTGTTGCTTTTCTCTGAGAGTCGTTAAAATAAGCTGGCACTGTGATAACTGCATCTGTTACATCTTCACCAAAAAATGCTTCTGCATCTTCTTTTAGTTTCATTAGTACTTTTGCACTTATTTCTTGAGGTGTATATACCTTGCCATCTATCTCAATTGCACATGCACCATTTCTATCAACTACCTCATAAGGAAGTCTCTCTTTTGCTTGTTTAGCTTTATCTTCTTCACACATTAAACCCATAATTCTTTTGATAGAATATATAGTTCTTTTTGGGTTTGTTACAGCTTGTCTTTTAGCTGTTTCTCCAACTAAAATCTCACCTTTATCTGTATAAGCTACTATTGAAGGTGTTGTATTTCTTCCTTCTTTGTTTTGAATAACTTTACTCTCGCCATGCTCATATACAGCTACACATGAATTTGTTGTTCCTAAGTCAATTCCTATTACTTTTCCCATCTTATATCCTTTATTGTTTATTTTATTTTATTTCTTCTTTTTTAAGAGCAAAGCTCTCAAAAAATTCATCTCAACTAAAGTTTTGCCTTATTTTGCTATGCTTACCATAGCTGGTCTTAGCACTCTGTCTTTTATCTTATAGCCTTTTTGAAATACTTGTAATATATCTCCAGCTGGTTTTTCATCACTTTCAAGTTGCATCACAGCTTCATGAAAATTTGGATCAAAAACTCCATCTATATCTACTAATTCTATTCCGTGTTTCTCGAAAGTTTTTCTAAACTGTTCTATGGTTAGATTTACTCCCTCCTTTACTTTTTTTAGTAACTCTTCCGTGCTAACTCCTTCATCGATTTCAGGAGTATTTGATGCCATCTCCAATGCATCTATGATGGGCAGCATGTCTCTTGCAAATTGTTCATGAGCATAGCTGATAGCCATCATTTTTTCTTTTTCCATTCTCTTTTTGATATTTTCAAAGTCAGCATTATTTCGTAAATATTTATCTTCTAAAGCATTTAGTTGCGCTTTTAGCTCATCTACTTCGCTAATTTCTTCAACCTCTTCTTCGCAAGACTCACACTCATTATTTGATGCCTCATCTTCTTTTATATTATCTTTTTCTTTTATATCTTTTTTTTCTTTTATACTCATTTTTACTCCTTTGCTTGATTGAAAAAACTTTCAAAGTCTTTATCTAATTTGCCTAAACAAAACATTTCTACTTCATCATTGTCTATAGTAGCATGTTGTTTTACCGCCATACACCCCTCAGGAACAAAATCATCAAAATACATTCCCGTATTTAATGTGTCTAAAAATTGTGGCTCTTCTATCTTTTCTATAAACTCTTCGCTATCTATCTCTTTTGCAATTTTATACAGCTCATTTTTGCCTTCATTTAGAAGTGCTGTTTGCATAAATATACTCTCTAGCTTATTATGCAGCTCATACAAACCAACAGAAGCTGATACCCGCTTCAAATCCTTCATACTAGAGCCTATAAGAGTATTTAAAAATATTTCAACTTTTTTATGATACTTAAGAACTACTTCTTGGTCATCAAAAACTAAAATTAAAAATCTCTCACCTACTCTTAAAAGCTCAGCAAATACTGGATTTATACTTTTTTGCAATGCACAATATATACCATAATCTCGGATAGAATCTTGCACTTTATCTATATCATATATCGCAATAGGATTTTGGATATCAAGTCTGTTTATCCAATAATCCATCAAGGCTTTGCGAGTAGGAACTCTGCCACTGCTTACATGTAACTGTATAAGTGCACCTTCTAACGAGAGTTGTTTGAAATATATCCTTATGGTTGAAGGAGAAATATCTAGAGTCATTCTTTCTTGTAGTTCAAATGAACCAATCGGTTCATTTGATTTCAAGTATTCTCTTATGATTGATTCTAAGATTACTTCTCTTTTAGACATATCTTCCTCTTTATTAGCACTCTAAACTTTTAATTGCTGATGTAATTATACAACATTGAGTGTTGTTTTGTCAAGTAGTTTTCTTTAGTCTGATAGACTCAAGTATATTTAGTGTAATAAATTAGATATAAAAATAATAGATTTTATAATTGTTATCGCGATATAATGGGAGTAAAATGGTTTGAATGTATGTAGATATTATAGTTTTTTAAATGAATTTTTTGCAAATAAAAATATTTCTTTTAAAGAAAAAAACAATCTTTGCAGTAGATTTTTTTTTACTTTTAAAGAAAAAAATAGTTCATTTAAAGCTTTTTTTTCAGTTTTGGTTAAAGTGCTCATTTGTTTCCTTTTAAACCATTTCTTATGCGTTTTGTAACCCTTAAAACTTCATCATCTTCTAGCTCGCTCAACATTTTAAAGATTGCTATCGCAGATTGAGGTTGTGAATTACCAAGTTTCCAATCTTGATATGTCCTCATGGAAATCCCTAATCGTTCAGCCATCTCTCTTTGACTAATTTTTTTTCCAAAAAATTTTGATTCTACAGCATTATGGAGAAGATTAAAAATATCATTTGTTTTCATGAGGTTAATTGTAACCAAGACAAAATTAATACCACCTAAAACTTATAAAATATAAATTATTATACCTAAAATATCATGATTCTATATGCAATTTGACATAAAATTGAGTTTTTATAGTGAATTTATTGTGTTTTTATTTGTTTTTATTTGTTTTTTATACGATTTAATGTGTAAGTATTGAATTTTAAGAAGATTTTATATATATGAAAAAGGAAAAAGGCTTACTAAGATTAGCAAGCCTAAAAAGATTATTTATTTAATCTTAACGCACTATAATGAGCAAAGCCCATTATAGTGGCAGGGACTAAAAGTCCCTACAACCCCCTAAAGCTACAAAAAGTAGGACTTTCCGAGAAAAAAGCGTGTAAGGTCGGTTATTTATCTCTAATAGATAATTCTTTTATAACTTCAGTGTATTTCTCAAAATTTGTTTTTTTAAGATATCTCAAAAGTCTTTTTCTTTGTCCAACTAATT
>JALUXT010000008.1 GCA_027013245.1 Campylobacteraceae bacterium | reverse complement strand
GCCAATTGATCATTTGCACTCAAATCAAAACCTGTATTATTATCATATCCATCCATATTGTCAGGTTCAACTCCATCACATCCTTTTTGCACTGCTAAATCTAACCTTGATTCCATTATATGAGCTATATTGTCATTTGAAATATCAAGCCATTTTTCACCTGTCCATCCATCCATATCGTTACCTAATACACTTAAAGGAAATTTATCTTTATCGCTTCTCCAGTTTTCATAACTTCCTGCGCTAAAATAGCAAATCACTTTCTTCCCATTATTTTTTAATGATTGGATTACAGTTGCATTTGTATCAAATAAATCAATATCATAAACTTCCGCATTATACGATGTATCAATATTACCTTGCAGTTGCCATTGCCAAGATGTATTAATATTTGGTTTATACCACAGACCTGTAGTGTATGGAGCTACTGAAGAATCAAATACTTGATTTTTGTTTGTACTCGTATCAGATGTTTTATTTCCTCCACAATTAATTAGTATTATAGATACTAAAATACCTATATATATATCTTTCCGCAATAAAATCATTTTTGACCTCTTAAAGTATTTTATCGTAAAATCTCTTTAAGCTTCCACCCTGATTAACATAATGCGGGTTCTAGTGACAGGGTTTGTATGCTATAATACTGTAATACGATTTACAAAGAAGTAGCGTATGGCTGCAACTGTTCGATTAGACAAAAAAGAGTTCAGTGACTTTGAAGAAATAACACTATAAGGTTTACTTTTGTTATGATTTATATTGTTTTATTTCTATTGTCATTTGCTTTGACATACTTCATAAAAAATTATGCTATCAAAAAATCACTTGTTGCTAAGGTGAATGAGAGAAGTTCCCATACTGTGCCTACGCCTCATGGTGGAGGGATTGCTATTGCTGTTACTTGGTTTATAGGTCTTTCTTACCTATTTTTTGTAGGTGAAATAAGTAGCTCTTTGTATTATGCTTTGATGTTTGGTGTCATTATTTCTGTCGTGAGTTATTTGGATGATTTGTATGAACTCTCACCGAAATTGCGACTTCTCACGCAGGCTTGTGTTGCTCTGGGCGGAATGTGGGCTCTTGGTGGTTTGCAAGTTATTGACTTTGGATTGTTCAGCATCGAAAATCAAGTTGTTACAAATCTTTTTGCTTTTTTTATGATTATTTGGTTTATAAATCTCTATAACTTTTTAGATGGCATCGATGGATATGCAGGAAGTGAAGCTCTGTTTCTTGGTCTTGCAGGTTTTGTTCTCTTTGGTGGAGCGCATTTTTTAGTTTTAGTTGTCTCAGTGCTTGGGTTCTTAGTTTGGAACTGGCATAGAGCTAAGATATTTATGGGAGATGTCGGCAGTACACTTTTAGGGTATAATGTTGCCATATTCACCATCTATTATGCAAATCAAGATGGAGTAAATTTATGGGTATGGATTATTTTGTTTGGACTCTTTTGGTTTGATGCTACATTGACACTTTTTCGAAGATACAAAAACGGTGAAAAACTCTCTCAAGCACATAAAAAGCATGCTTATCAACGCCTCACGCAAGCAGGGTGGCCTCATGATAAAGTTGTTCTGTCTTCCATGGGTGTCAATATTGTACTTTTTTGCTCAGTCTATTTTTTGAAGTCAATTTGGATTGCATTTTTACTGGCTTTGATACTTCTGTATGGTATTATAAAATTTGTAGATTATAAAAAGGCCTTTTAGTGTTTCGAGTAGATAAACGAATTTTAAATTTTTTAGTAATTATGGTACTTTCATGTATTACTTTTATATGGACCTTTTTTATCTTTCATATACCTGTTGATTATAAAGTGATTATCGGAGTTATTTTAGTCCGTATGATAGCTTCTCGGTTTATTCTGCAAGACTATTCTCTCTCCTGGTCCAAGTCTTCTCAAAAGACATTTTTAATCAAAAGTTTTGTTTATTTGGTCGCTTTTTTAGTTTATATGCCATACTTTTATGGAGAAGTGCGTTTTTCATTTTTAGTCTCTGAGCTTTTTCTTTATATTTTTTCAATCAACTTTTTTATGTATGCATATTATTATTTCATAAACAAAAGCAGAGTGCAAAAAACAAAAAATGTTGTTATCTATGGAGCGGGACGTGCGGGCATTAAGCTTGAGTCAGAGTTTTCAGATAGTGAGTACAAAGTAAAGTATTTTGTAGATGATGACAAAGTTATTCAAAATCGTTCTATTGATTCTGTAAAAGTGCTTTCTGTTGATGAACTGAAAAAGAGATGTAAAGATAAGTTTGACCTTCTTGTTATTGCTATGCCTTCTACAAAAAAATCACGCATAAAAGAGATTTATGAAGAGTTGAATGATTGTTTTTTAGAGATTCAGGTTTTACCGTCGCTGAGTGAAATCTTACAAGACAAAGATTTTTCGCAACAGTTAAAAGATATTTCGGTTGAAGATCTTTTAGCGCGCCACCCAAAAGATCTCGATAAAGAGAAAATCGCTAAATTTATATCTGACAAAACTATCTTAGTTACCGGTGCTGGCGGGAGCATAGGGAGCGAGATATGCCGCCAATGTGAGAAGTATGGGGCAAAGAAGCTCATTATGCTTGATCATAGTGAGTACAATCTTTATGCTATTAACGAAGAGATAAAAAAGGTGCCTACTGCTACTGTGATGCAAAGTATTACTGACAAAGATGCACTAGAGAGAACTTTTGCTAAGTATCAACCAGATATTGTCATTCACGCAGCCGCTTATAAGCATGTGCCATTGGTGGAAGCAAATATTTATGAAGGTATATATAATAATGTACTAGGAACCAAGAATGTCATTGACACTGCCATTGAACATGGTGTGAAAAAATTTGTAATGATTTCGACAGATAAAGCAGTTCGACCTACAAACGTGATGGGAACAACAAAACGCATCTGTGAACTCTATGCGCAAAATTCAAACGGACAGGGAACAGACATTGTTGCTGTACGATTTGGTAACGTTTTAGGTTCGAGTGGCAGCGTGATACCGAAGTTTAAAAAGCAGATAGAAGCAGGCGGACCGATAACGGTGACACATCCTAATATTACCCGCTACTTTATGCTCATTCCAGAAGCGTGTGAGCTTGTTTTGCAAGCTGGAGCCATTGGCAGTGGCGGCGAGATATTTATACTTGATATGGGAGAGCCTATAAAAATAGCAGACTTGGCGCAAAAAATGATAGAATTGAGCGGTAGAGATGAAGTGAAAATAGAATTTACAGGTCTGCGCCCTGGTGAAAAACTTTATGAAGAGTTACTCATTGATGAAAGTGATGCAAAAACGGATTATGAATCCATCACTGTTGCAAAACCGACAAAGTATGACTTGGAAAAACTTAACAGTGATATAGAAGAGCTACTGCTTTGTGAAGATAAACTCCAAAAACTAAAAGAAATAGTGCCTGAGTTTAACCATCAGCCAAACTAACTGTAGTATAATAAGCTTTAAAATTTTAAACAATAGGAAACAGATTGATAGATTTGAATGTAGAGAGTAGAAAAACACTTATATATATTGCCATAGCTTTTGCTTTTTCAGTTGTAATGCGTCTTATTTGGGTCTATCAGTTTCATGATTTTGCACCGTTTCATTTTAACGGTCAGTTGATGATAAATACCAATGATGGCTATATCTGGGCTGAGGGAGCAAGAGATTTACTCTCAGGTACAGCGACCAATCCAGATGCAAAAGAGTACTTTGATAAGTCCCATCAGTTTAATGACCTCTCTCCTGTTACATCTGCTGCTTCACAACTTACCGCTTTTTTTGCCAAGATCTTACCTTTTTCTTTTGAAAGTGTCATTCTTTACTTGCCGGTTTTTCTGGCTTCTTTAGTGGTAGTTCCTATCATCCTTATTGCAAAAGATTTGAAAAACTTGGAGATGGGTTTCATTGCTGCACTTTTAGCGTCTGTTGCGTGGAGCTATTATAACCGCACAATGGCAGGGTATTATGACACCGATATGCTCAATATTGTACTTCCAATGTTTCTTCTCTGGTCGATAATCTGGGCGATTGATACCAATAAAAACATCTACTTAATCATTACTGCTGTAGATATTTTAATCTATAGATGGTGGTATCCGCAGTCCTACTCTTTAGAGTTTTCATTTTTTGGACTTATTCTTCTCTATACGCTCATTTTTGACAGAAAAAACATTTTTAACTATAAGCTTTTAGCTATTATGATGTTTGCGATGATGAATACAGATGGCTTTATTCGCTTAGGTGCAGTTCTCGCAATTTTTTATATTTTCACGCAGAAGAAATTTGACAAATACATTTATTATATTTTAGCCCTTTCCATCGCAGCATTTTTCATCACAGGTGGACTTTCTCCTATTTGGACACAATTAAAAGGCTATGTATTTCGAGATAGTGTAAGTGCTGCAGATAAAGGTCTTGGACTTCACTTTTTTACAGTAATGCAGACAGTGCGTGAGGCAGGTAAAATT
>JALUXT010000007.1 GCA_027013245.1 Campylobacteraceae bacterium | reverse complement strand
CGCTGGTTGCAAAAGGTCATTTAACTCTATGTCGCTATAAGCTTTTAACAACTCTTGGCTTTTCATCTTTGACATTGTATCAGCTAATTTTAAATCAATTTTATAATTTTGCCTAAAAGCTTTATAGACTTTTGTTGTATCGCATTTTATATCAGGAGTAAATATCTCTACATGTAGAGGATTTTCACTGAACTCTTGCACCACTTCACCAATACCACTTACATTTGCACTTTTGTATCCATAAACAAAAAATGGAATATCTGCTCCTACTCGTGAGCCCATATTTGCAAGTTCCTCTACTCTTAATCCTAAGTTAGCTTTAACATTCACCATAAGCAAAAATGTAGCGGCATCGCTACTTCCACCGCCTAAGCCTGCAAATGATGGGATATTTTTTCTTACATGTAAAGAATATTTCGAAAATAGTTTTTCAAGCTCTTTTTTATAACCAGCAGTTTTTAGAGCTTCGTAAGTTTTATATATCGTGTTTTGCTCTAACTGACAGCCAAAATCTCCATATAATTCAAATTCATCTTTGGTTTTTTTTGAAGCTAAAAACAGTTCATCAAAAAGAGATTCAACCAATACAAATCTTGAACAAATCTCATGATAATTACCTCTTGTGCCAACTATCTTTAAAAATACATTTACTTTGGCAAATGCCCTGTAAATCATTTTTTTAATTTTTCACTTAATTTACTAAGCTCACTAAGTCCACTCAACTCAGATGCTTTTATATTGGTATCTTTCACTATCTCTTCTAACTCTTTTCTTAAAATCAACATCTCTTTTGGAGCGTCAATTCCTAGTTTTACGACACCTTTTGATACTTCCATTACAGTGATAGTTACTTTGTCGCCTAACAGTATTGATTCACCGATTTTTCTTGATAATACTAACACAATTTTACCTTATTTAATAGATACTTTACCTCATCGTCTTTGATCTCGATGAGAGCTAGATATTTGTCATCTACAAACTTATAGATACCGTTTTCTTGATTTTCAAATGAACTCTTTTGCAACTTTCTCCCAAGTTCTATATCACTTATATCGCCTAAATATTGATTTTCCTGCATAGACAAAAACTCAAGCGGATTTAGTGCTTTTTCATGTTCAAAAACAAATGCACCCTCGCTTAATCTCTCCAAAGAACTTAAAGCTCCATCAAAACCAAGTTTTCTTGCAAATAAATCGCCTATGCTTCTTATATACCCGCCCTCGCTGATACTTATCTCAAATGTCAAAAAAGGGTGAAAATAATGAATAATTTCAAAGTCAAAGATGGTGCTTTTTATCTTTTTAAGTTCAAACTCTTTTCCATCTCTCGCCAAATCATAAGCCCTTTTTCCATCCACTTTTTTAGCACAATATTTTGGTGGAAGATACTCGATATCTCCTTTAAAGCTCTTTGCTATAATCTCTATTGATTGTTGCGAAAAAGGAGCTAAGGATTTGACTTTGCTTATCTTTTCTGTGTCCAAAGTTTCGCTATAAGCCCCAATCCACAAAGTTGCTCTATATCTTTTAGGAGCGATATCCAAAAACCTAAAAAGTTTCGTAAATTGTCCAAAGGCCATGATAAGAACTCCACTTGCAAAAGGGTCAAGCGTCCCAGAAAAACCTGCTTTTTTTACGCCATACTTTCTTTTTATCTTTTTTAAGAAGAAGTTTGAAGATATACCTTTTGGCTTATTTGCAACAAATAGTTGGTTCATATCTTCTCGACGAACGATGCCAATATATCTCTTTTTGTACCGCTAAAATTGATTTTGAGCTTGAACTCTCTTTTTACTTTACTTATCTCAAAAATTCTTCCAATTCCGAAAATTTTATGTTTAACCAAATCACCTTTTTTAAATGAAGTCGTTTTCTCCAACACCAAACTTCCCTTGCAAACACCGCATTCTTTTAAAAATCTACTCTTTTTAAGGGTAGCTCTTCTTCCTTTGTAAAATCTACTTCCAACACAACTAAGCCACAACTCTCTCTTAGCCCTAGTTATAGCCACATATCCTAGTCTTCTCTCCTCTTCTATATCGCTTCCATCACCAATGAGCGGAAAAAACCCTTCTTCTAAGCCTATAACAAACAAGTATTCAAACTCTAAACCTTTACTTGCATGTACGCTCATGATAGATATATGTTCATAATCAATCTGGTCTTGATCGCTTTGAAGTGCCAAATCATTTAAAAACTCATCCACGCTCATCTCTAGATTTTGCTTTACATAATCCCTGTATAAGCCATAAAATTCGTCAATATTTGAAACTCTATCAACCGCATCAGGAAGAGTGGAATAATAATCTCTTATCTTAAATGTATCCTCAAGTTCAAAGATAAAATCATATGAATTATCAGAGCTTAACTCTTTTAACTTTATGATATTTTCTATAAATTCATACAATGCCACAAAACTCTTTTTGCTAGCGATACTTTTAACTTCTGCCTCATGAGTGGAAATATACTCAAAAAGTGACATCTTTGACTCATAAGCTGCTTTTAAAAATTTATCTATTGTCACCTTACCCAAGCCTCTTTTTGGCTTGTTTATGATTCTCTTCATAGAATAATCATCATGCTCATTTGCGATTATCCTAAGGTAACTTATAAGGTCTTTTATCTCAGCTCTTTCGTAAAATTTTATACCGCCAACCATATTGTAAGAGACATGCTCTTTATTTAATCCTTCTTCTAGTGACCGGCTTAGTGCATTTACCCTGTAAAGCACGGCTATACTCCTTGGGTCTGCTCCAGTATCTATCAGTTTTCTTATTTTTCTAGCTATCGTTTGAGATTCTTGATTTTCGTCAGCTGACTCTATAAATGCTATCTCTTTTCCATCTCCAAAGTCACTAGTTAGATTTTTTCCTATTCTCTCTCTATTGTGCTCTATCAAAGCATTTGCTGTTTTTAGGATTTGATTTGTTGATCTATAATTCACTTCTAATTTTGTAATTTTAACTTCATCAAAAGATTCATGAAATTCCAAAATATTTTTTATATTTGCTCCCCGCCATCCGTAGATACTCTGGTCATCATCACCAACGACACAAAGGTTTTCGTGGTTTTCGCATAGTTTTCGCAAAAGCCTATATTGGAGTTCATTTGTATCTTGGTATTCGTCCACCATTATATATCTGTACCTATCACTTGTCTGCTTGCATAGCTCAATGTCTTGCTCTAAAATTTTATAAGTAAGCACAAGTAAATCATCAAAATCTACTAGATTATTACTTGCTATATAATTTTCATATTGTTCATAAAGTTTTGCTATGGTTTTATAATTTTTTCTCTCCGCTTTTTCAAAAACCTCTTTTGGGGATATGAGAGAATTTTTGTATCTTGATATTTCACTTGCTATCATAGAGATAGGCAAGTCAATTCCAAAACTTTTTATGATTCTTTTCTTATCATCTGTATCAATCACTACAAAGTTATTGTTTCTGCCTAATTTATTTATATTAAATTTTAAAAATAGAAGACCAAACTTATGAAAAGTACAAAGAGTAGGTGGATAATTTACTGACTCTATCAAAGAAAGAGCTCTCTCTCGCATCTCACTAGCTGCTTTATTTGTAAATGTTAGCGTCAATATACTAGCGGGGTCAATCCCTAGTGAAATCAAATATGCAACTCTAGTAGTTATGGTTTTTGTTTTTCCACTTCCTGCACCTGCAAGTATAAGTAGTGGTCCATCTATGTGCTTTACAGCATCTCTTTGTGCTTCGTTTAATTCACTTAGTATTTTATTCATTTTTTGCTTTCTATTGAAAAATTTATAATTTATTATATCTATTATACCAAAAAATTTATTAATCTTGCAAATTTTATACAAATCGCTATTGTATAAGTTATCATTTTTAGTTATAATAAATAAAAAATAATATATTTGAAGTACCTAACCATAGATAAACCCAACTATCAGCGATAAGGAAATAATCCTAGTGCAAGGCAGATTTTTGCAGGCTTATCAAGAGATAAGTCAATAAAATCTAACGAAGCAATAGGGTTATTTCCTTATCGCCCAGAGGGTTACATAAAAAAGCAACTACTATTTCGTTAAAAACTCTTAAAGCACAATAAGTGCATAAGCGAGTTTTTGCCTCATATTAGTCACTTTTTTATGTAACTGATAGTTGGGTTTATCTATGGTTAGGTACTTAAGTATTATAAGGAGATTTAATGTTAAAAGATTTTACCAAGATGGAGACATTTCTAACTGTTGTCAGAGAAAAAAGTTTTTCAAAGGCTTCAAAGAAATTAGGCATTTCTCAACCCGCAGTTACACAGCAAATAAAGCTTTTGGAAGATTATATAGATGGAAAAGTTGTAGATAGAAAGAAAAATGGCATAAGGCTCACAAAAATTGGTGAAGAATTACACAAAATCGCCATAAAACTTGACAAGTGCATAGTTAATTCTGAAAAAGAGATGATAAAGCTTTTAAACAAAGATATAGTTTTTATATTGGGAGCCTCAACGATGATTGGCAATTATATCTTACCTGGCATATTAAATAAGATACAAGAAGAGATAAGCAATGACATTATGTTAAAAATTGCTAATTCTAGGAATATCACACAAGAATTAATGGACAAAAAAGTAGATTTTGCCATATTGGAAACACCTATTTTTAATGATGATTTGATTTTTAGGGAATGGATTGAAGACGAACTATTTTTGGTAAGCAAATCTCCTTTACCAAAATTAGTCAAAAAAGAAGATTTGTATAATTTTCACTGGATTTGCAGAGAAGAAACATCGCACACAAGAAAAATCGTACAAGTAGCATTTGATTCTATGGGAATTGATTGTAAATCTTTTGATTTAAGAAGTATAGTGACTGGCTCTACTGCTGTTAAACAAATGGTGCTAAAAACTCCAGAACTAGACACGCCAACAGTTTCTTTTATATCAAAACATATGATTAAAGATGAGATAGAAAATGGCCAGCTATATTATTCTCGAATTAAAGGATATAAGCTATCAAGAACTTTATACCTCACTTACTTAAAAGAAAGAAAGCATGACGCTATCATAGACAGTATAGTTAATTATCTCTTAAGCAGAAAAAGAATCTAACTATCTTTACACACTACAATGGGCAAAGCCCATTGTAGTGGCAAGGACTCCTTGTCCCTACAACCCCCTAAAGCCACAAAAAGTGGGACTTTTCGAGAAAAAAGCGTGAAAGATCTAGCTTTTAGGCTTTTTTAATAGTTTTTCATTTTCAGGATTTGAAAGTAACATTTCCATGGATTTCTTAACCCCTTTTTCTTGCTTCTTCTCTTGTTTTGCACTTGTAGATATGCTTAAATTTATAAAAATAGGTGTATCTTCTACGATAATCTGAAGAATTGACAGCAATGGCACTGTAACTAAAGAACCAAAATTGTCATGCCCAAATCCAGCTTCGAAACTAATATTGTCTTCATCTGCAAGTACGCTTTCAAATGTATATCCAGCCAAAACAAACATCGTAATTGGTTTAAAAGAGTCTTTGATTTGGGCAGGAAGCTCTGGATTAAAATTTACCTCATTTACATTGGTAAGTATGGAAAAATTTACACCTTTTTCTAATAAATAATCAAGAATATCCAAAAGATGGTCATTCATAATTTCACAAAATTTGGCGTCACTTAATGCATCGTGCAACATCTAATGTTCCTTTTTTAATAGTTTAAAATCAGATATTATAGCAAATTTCACATTATACATCAATAAGTTTTTCCAAAACTGCCATCCTCATGGCAACTCCATTTCTAACTTGTTCTAAAACTTTACATCTGCTATCTTCCATCATCACATCGTCTATATCTACATTTCTGTGTACTGGTCCAGGATGCAGAAGCAATATATCTCTCTCGCCCATCAACTCTAAAGTTATACAAAAATCTTCAGAATAATCTTTCAAAGATGCATAAATCTGGTTTGCATGTCTCTCAGTTTGTGTTCGCAAGCTCATGATTATATCCACCTCATCTATCACTTCTTTTATATCATTTGAAACCCTCAAGTGTGTTTTTGGTAAAAAATGAGGAGGTGCTACTAAAATAACCTCTAATCCAGCACGATTTAAAAGCTCGATATTGCTATTTGCTACGCGAGAATTTTTTATATCTCCGACTATGGCTATCTTTTTGCCTTTTATGTCGTCATTAAAATGCCGTCTTATAGTAAAAAAATCAAGTAAGGCTTGTGTAGGATGGGCATGAGAACCATCTCCACCGTTGATAATCGGACAATTTATATGTTTTGAAAGTATATGCGGAACGCCTGCCCTCTTATGCCTGACAACGATAGCATCTGGGCCCATAGCATCAAGATTTGCAGCAGTATCAAGCAGTGTCTCGCCCTTGCTAGATGAACTTTTTGAAACATCTAAGCTAACTACACTAGCACCCAATCTTTTCGCTGCAATCTCAAAGCTACTTCTAGTCCTAGTTGAGTTTTCAAAAAATATAGTGATAATCATATGTCCACTAAGTATGTCTCTTTGTTTGTTATTTAAAAACTCTTCTGCCCTACGGCAAAGCTCATCAATCTCTTTTAAGGTAAAATCTCTTGTATTTATAAGATGTTTCAAAAGCATCTTCCTTTATCTTTTTGATATTATATCATATATGAGTCTTGAGATTGTTTTTTTTGCTATATTATTGATGTCATATTTTGGATTAAATTCTGCTATATCTATCAGCTTTATCTTGTCATTATATTTTTTAAATAGATATTTTAAAATCTCATGAGTCAGACTTATCTCTATACCTCTTGATGAAACTGCACTAACTGCAGGCACTAGATATGGGCAAAAAGCATCTGTGTCTATACTTATATAGATATATTTTTTGTCTTTCAAAAATGCTTTTATCTTTCTTTTTATCTTTTTGATATTTAGATAATTCATATCCGTATCTAAGATATATTTTACATCCAATTCATCTGCTCTTTTGAAAAGTGCTTGTGTATTTGAAGCTTTTGATATCCCTAAGCACATATAGTTAAAATCTTCACCATTTTTTTGACATATTCTCGCCATTTGGTTAAAAGGAGTACCAGATGTTGCAAGCTCACTTTGCCTTAAATCAAAATGAGCATCAAAGTTGATGATAGCTATATCTTCACCTTTTTTAGCAAAATCAAACAAACCCAAAAAACTTCCATAAGCTACTTCGTGTCCACCGCCTAGAATAACAGGAAAATGATTGTTACTCAAAAGTATTTTTATGTGCATTGCCAGATTTATCTGTGCCTCTTCTAGGTGAGTATCTGTTGTGATTTTCCCGCAATCGTAAAGCCTAGTATCATATAAGTGATACGCAAAATTTCCCATAGATTTTTTTAGCTCATCCCCACCAAATCTAGCACCAACTCTGCCTTTATTTCTTTTGACACCCTCATCACATTCAAATCCTAAAAAAGCTACACCTTTTTTATCTTTATAAGGATACGGCAAAGCTTTTATCTTTTGATGCCACCTTTTGCCCAACTCTTTATCTTCAGCGTCAATCCTACCGCCCCATAGATCCATATTAGCTTCAATATACATCTGCATTGTACACTCTATAATCTAAGGCATTTGGAAGATATGAACAAACCAAATCCCTTGGATGAGATACATCCCACACACAAAAATCAGCATCAAACCCTACTTTCAAGCTACCTTTAGAATTTTGTAAATCAAGTGCAAATGCCGCATTTTTAGTAACTGCCAAAAATGCTTCATCAACACTCAATCCAAATATAACATTGCTCATATTTAGCATAAGCAACAAAGAAGCCAAAGGTGAAGTACCTGGATTTAAATCAGTAGCGATTGCCATCTTTACCCCGTATTTTCTAAAAAGCTCAATCGGTGGCAGTTTAGTCTCTTTCAAAAAATAGTATGCCCCAGGAAGTAAAACTGCAACCATATCTACTTTTGCCATCTCTTTTATAGAAGCTTCATCTATATGTTCTAAGTGATCACTTGAAAGTGCATGAAATTTAGCAGCCAATTTTGTAGCACCCATTAGCGAAAACTGCTCTGCATGAATCCTTACATGTAACCCTAAGCTCTTAGCTTTTTCAAAAACTCGTTTTACTTGAGAAACACTAAAAGCCAAATGCTCACAATACGCATCAACACAATCAATCAAACCAAGCTCATTTACCGCATCAAGCATATAATCACAAATATAACTTACATAAGAATCAGCATCATTTTTATATTCATTTGGAATCGCGTGAGCTCCCAAGAATGTTTTTATAATCTTCACTGGATAATTAAGTTCTAATTTTTTTGCGATTTCTAACATCTTTATCTCTGTTTTTATCTCTAACCCATATCCTGTTTTAATCTCGACTACTCCAACACCATCTCTCATAAGAGCCTCTAATCTCTTAGCTGATTTTTTATAAATACTTTCAAATGACTCTTCTCTTGTGCTTTTTATAGTCGAATTTATACCGCCTCCATCTTTTGCAATTTGTGCATATGTTGCTCCTTCTCGTATCTGCTCAATTTCATCATTTCTTTCCCCTGCATAAATCAAATGCGTATGGCAATCTATAAGAGAAGTTGTGATTAATTTTCCTTTTGTATCTATAATCTGAGCTGCTTTACCCTCATCAAAATCGCTCATATCTCCTATGTATTTTATCTTTTTATCTTTTATAGCTAAAAAACTATCTTTTAGTATAATTATCTTTTTATCTTTATCAAATACAGCTATATCGGCATTTATCCAAACTTTATCATATCTCATTTTACATCTTTTTATTTATTAGTATTGACAATTAAACTAATTGTCTATATAATTATATCACAAAAATATAAAAAGGCAAAAATTATGGATTCAAAAAGAGTTATAAAAGCACCAACTGGTACCAAATTAAATGCAAAATCTTGGCTAACTGAAGCTCCGCTTAGGATGCTTATGAACAATCTTGACCCCGATGTTGCGGAAAGACCACAAGATTTGATTATCTATGGAGGTCTTGGAAAAGCTGCGAGAAATTGGGAGTGTTATGACAAAATCGTAGAAACCTTAAAAAGATTAGAAAGCGATGAAACCCTATTGGTGCAATCTGGAAAACCAGTGGGAGTTTTTAAAACTAGCGAAAACGCACCAAGAGTTTTGATAGCAAACTCAAATCTTGTGCCATATCTTGCAACTTGGGAGACTTTTAACGAATTAGACAAAAAAGGTTTGATGATGTATGGTCAAATGACGGCTGGGTCTTGGATATATATAGGCTCACAAGGAATCGTACAAGGAACTTATGAAACTTTTATGGCGATGGCAAAGAAAAATTATGATGGCGATTTAAGCCGAAAATGGATATTAACTGCTGGACTTGGTGGTATGGGAGGTGCTCAACCCCTAGCGGCTACTATGGCTGGTGCTTCAATGCTTGCAGTTGAATGTGATGAAAGCCGAATAGACAAGAGAATCGAAACTGGGTATTGTGATTTTAAAGCACATTCACTCAAAAGTGCGATAGAGATGATAAAAGAGGCAAAGAATGAAAATAAAACTATATCAGTAGGGCTTCTTGGAAATGCTTCTGAGATTTTTCCTGAGATTTTAAAAGGAGATTTTCTGCCTCATTGCGTCACTGACCAAACAAGTGCACATGATCCATTAAATGGATATTTACCAAGTGGGTGGAGCTTACAAAAGGCTCAAAAATTAAGAAAAGAAAATCCTGCTTTAGTCGTAAATGAAGCGAAGCAATCAATGGCAAAACAAGTTGAAGCGATGGTTGGATTTCAAAAACTTGGAATTCCTACATTTGATTATGGAAATAATATCAGGCAAATGGCCTTTGAAGCTGGTTTTAAAAATGCTTTTGACTTTCATGGGTTTGTACCACTATATATAAGAGATTTGTTTTGTGAGGGAATTGGGCCTTTTAGATGGGTAGCTCTCTCTGGAGATAAAGAAGATATCTTCAAAACTGATGCCAAAATCAAAGAACTGTTTCCAAAAAACAAAGCGTTGCATAATTGGCTAGACCAAGCAGAACAAAAGATACATTTTCAAGGCTTGCCTGCTAGAATTTGCTGGTTAGGAGCTGGTGAAAGAGATAAGGCAGGACTTGCCTTTAACGAGATGGTAAAAAGTGGCGAGCTTAAAGCTCCCATAGTTATAGGCAGGGACCATTTGGATGCTGGCTCAGTTGCTAGTCCAAACAGAGAAACCGAAGGCATGCGAGATGGAAGTGACGCTGTATCTGATTGGCCACTTTTAAATGCACTTCTAAGTACCGCTAGTGGAGCTACTTGGGTTAGCATACATCACGGTGGAGGTGTTGGAATGGGATTTTCTCAACATGCTGGCTTAGTTGTCGTAGCTGATGGAACAGAAGTGGCAAAACAAAGATTAAAAAGAGTGCTTACAAATGACCCAGCAAGTGGAGTTATGAGGCACGCAGATGCAGGCTATGAGATAGCGATAAACAAAGCAAAAGAACAAAAACTAGATCTTCCCATGATAAAGGAAACACAAAATGTTTAAATTACACTTGATTCCTGGAAAATTAACTCTTCAAGATATAAGAAGGGTTGAAAAAGAAGAGACTTTTGTCACTTTGGATGAGAGTGCTAAAGCAAAGATAGATAGAGCAAACAAAACCATACTTAAAATCCTAGATGAAGACAAAACAGTTTATGGCGTAAATACTGGATTTGGTCTTTTAGCAAATACTAAAATCAAAAAAGAGGATTTGGAAGATTTACAAAGAAGAATCGTTCTTTCACACTCTGCTGGCATAGGTGAGTATGTATCTAATTCTACAGTTCGCCTTGTGATGCTTTTAAAAGTAAATTCGCTTAGTCTTGGATATTCTGGCATCAGATTGAAAGTCATAGAAGCTTTGATTAACTTGATAAATACTCAAGTTTACCCTTGCATACCAAAAAAAGGCTCAGTCGGAGCAAGTGGGGATTTAGCTCCATTGGCCCATATGAGTTCAATTTTACTTGGATATGGTTATGTTAATTACAAAGGAGAGATACTTAGTGCAAAAGAGGGTTTGGCTATAGCAAACATGAAACCATTGGTTTTGGGTGCAAAAGAGGGTTTGGCTCTTTTAAATGGCACTCAACTTTCCACAACTTTTGGACTTGAAGGACTTTTTTTCGCTGAAGATTTATTTGCAAGTGCGATTGTCACAGGTTCCATGTGTGTTGAAGCAGTGCTTGGAAGCAGGGCTCCTTTTGATGAGCGAGTGCATACCATAAGAGGGCATCAAACTCAGATTGATACAGCCAAATTATATAGAAATTTACTCGAAGATGAAAGTGAGATTTCAATATCGCATAAAAATTGTGATAGAGTGCAAGACCCATACTCCATAAGATGCCAGCCTCAAGTAATGGGAGCTTGCTTGATGCAGATAAGAAACTCTGCTCAAACCCTAATTACAGAAGCAAATGGGGTGACAGACAATCCACTGATATTTGTAGATGAACAAGATGTCATCTCAGGAGGTAATTTTCATGCTGAACCTATCGCTTTTGCTAGTGATAATCTAGCACTTGCCATCAGTGAGATCGGAGCATTAAGTGAGAGAAGAGTGGCACTTTTGGTTGATAAACACCTTAGTCAATTACCACCATTTTTAGTCGATAACGGTGGTATAAATTCTGGTTTCATGATAGCTCAAGTAACCGCGGCGGCACTTGCGAGCGAAAATAAATCTCTTGCTCATCCAAGCAGTGTAGATTCACTGCCTACATCTGCTAACCAAGAAGACCATGTGTCTATGGCAACTTATGCGGGCAGAAGGCTCAAGGATATGGCAGAAAATTCAGCTGGCATAATCGGTATAGAACTGTTGGCTTGTGCTCAAGGCATGGATTTTAGAGCTCCAAAGCTATCAACTCCAAAACTAGAATTTGCTAAAAAAACCCTAAGAGAACAAGTTAGTTTTTATGATGAAGACAGGTATTTTACCGATGATATACAAAAATCTATGTCTATCGTGCAATCTGGCATTTTCAATGCACTTTTAGATGCTTCATTGATACCGAGTTTTTGATGAAACAACCACTTTTTAAAAAAATTCAAGATTTTATAAAACAACAAATAGTTGAACAAAAATATCTTCCAAACACAAAAATTCCAACTGAAACGGAGTTTGCAAAAATGTTTAAAACAAGCAGGCAAACAGTAAATAAAGCCTTGAGAGATTTGGTTCTTGAGGGCTTAGTAGAAAGATTTCCAAGAAGTGGAACTTTTGTGAAGCAAAAAATCGCACAAACATCTATATTGGAACTTAAAAATATCGCGGTAGAAGTACAGCAAAGAGGAAATTTATATAGCTGTGAACTCTTAAAATTACAAGAGATAAAAGCAGATGATATGGTAGCAAATATTATGAATTTAGTGAAAGACCAAAAAGTTTACATGTCTGAAATGATTCATAAAGAAAACGGTGTGCCTGTAAGATTTGATATCAGATATGTAAAACCCTCTTTGGTGCCAGATTATCTAAAGCAAGACTTTGACACAATTACACCTAGTTTATATCTACAACGATTTTGCCCTGTTGAGCAAGTAAGCAATGTAATAGAGGCGGTTTTGGCGAACGACATGTTACTAAAATATTTAGAAATTTCAAGAGATGAACCTTGTTTGCTAATATCTAGAATTGTTACTTCACAAAAACAAATAGCTAGTTATTCGAAACTTTTTTACCCGAGCTCAAGATATAAATTAACTTCTACATTTAAGTCTGATTAACCTTGTTTTGGTAAAATAACAAAAAAGGAGAAATAAAATGAAAAAAATATTTATACCTGCTTTAGTAATTATGATTAGTATTCCACTATTGGCTGAAACTATATCTTTTAGCGATAGTGTCAGAGTTATAAAAAGCTCACCACAATACAGAACAGTAACAACAAGAACGCCATATCAAGAGTGTTGGAATGAACAAGTTCCTGTTAATTCAAACAACAATGGAAGTGGTACTATAGGGGCTCTTATAGGAGGAGTTGCGGGTGGAATTTTGGGTCACCAAGTAGGAGGAGGAAGCGGTAAAACAGCTGCAACTGTTGGTGGAGCCATCATTGGAACACTTGTTGGAAAAAACTTATCAGGCAACCAAAATAGTGGAACTACATATCAAACTCAAAGAAAATGTGTGACAAAATATAATGAAAAAACATCTGATAGATTTATTGGATATAAAAATATAGCAAATTACAAGGGAAGGACGATAGTAAAATACAGCGATAGACCACTTAGGAGAATCAGACTAAACATAACAGCGGTGTACTGATTTTACCATTTATAAACTAGGAGTTGTGAGAATTTGCAATATCTCCTCTAGATTGTGTTGTATGCTTAAAACCTTGCCAAATTTTTCTTTGTAAAAAGGCAAGGTTATTTTGTTGTATTCGCTTTCATTTCCTTTGATATTTACACACCAAACATAGTCCAAGTTCAAAGATTTTAGTAACCTGATATTCAAAAGTGTGTCATTTATGCAACCAAGATTTGAGTGAGTAACAAGTAGTACTTTGGCGTTAAATTCTTTCGCAAAGTCATACATATAAAAATCTTTCTCGATTGGGACCATCAATCCCCCAGCACCTTCTATCAACACAATGTCACTCACATTTTCTATCTTTTTGCAAGCTACATGTAAAGCTTTAAAATCAATAATATCATCTTGCTTGGACACAATAGGTGCTGCTGGAAGTTTATATTGGATTGGAACAATATCTTCACATGTAAAACTTTTTAAGTTTGGATTTGTCAATTTTGCAGCTTCCAATAAAAGCTTTCCATCAACAGGCAAATCATCAACACCAGTCTCTATGGGTTTAAACACACCTACATGTAAGCCTCTTTTGCCAAGCTCTTTTATGAGTTTTAAAGTTGTATAGGTTTTTCCTATATCTGTATTAGTAGCTGTTATAAAAATTGGGTTATATTTGCTCATATAAAATTATACTCTTTTTAGATAAAATGATTTTTCCGAATCACTCAGAAATGAGGCTTTAAAAGAATTTATCGCTAAAGTTTTTATATCCTCTTTGCTTAATTCCAAAGCATTGGCTATCGCTTCATAATTTTCATTTAGATATCCACCAAAATATGCAGGGTCATCTGAGTTTACAGTAACCAATAAACCATATCTTAAAAGTCTTTTTATATTATGCTCTTTCATAGTTTTTACTACTTTTAATTTTAGATTTTGAAAAGCAAAAAAGTCTCCAGTGCTATTTTATTAAGCCCCATATCAGCAGGATATAAGTCCCATTTTTCAAATACTGCTGTACCTTTTCCATTTATTGTCCAACTATTTCACATAGACATTTTTGAATAGATTTTATCTCATGAACATTTAGCTTAGATAGTTTTTCTTTTATTCGTATTTTACTTAATGCTCTTATCTCATATACGCAAGCATCACTGTTTTTTTTCAACTTATCCCTTGAAGTGATATGAAATCTATAAGGCATAGTATTTGGCTCTACTACAGTTGAAAGAGGTATGACTATAACTGTGTCCAAAATATCATTATCATCTTTACTGCTTAAGACAACAGCCGGTCTTAGCTTGCCTATTTCACCACCTTTAGCAGGATTGAAATTAACCAAGCAGATATCTCCTCTATGCAATTCCATCAGATACCGCCCCATCACTGATAGTATCTTTTCTTGATGCCATCAATACTTTTTGCAACAGTTTTCTTTTTCTTTTTTTTTGCAACTCTGAACTAAATTTTTCAAACTCTTCTTTGAAAATCTTAGGCACAAAATACCCTATCTCCTCTTTTTTTCTACCATTTATAATAGTAGCTACATCATCTATATCAAAAAAATTAGTAGTGTTTCGTAAACTTGTAAGTGTCATATTAATCATACGAATCCTTTTTACATTTTAATCTTGCATTATTATAACATAAGATTTGAAATATTGTATGTAGTTTAGTTTTCTATCACGGTAATTTTCTATAACTCTTTTTACAGATTTCCAATTATTTTTGATTTAATAAAGGTGCATTTAAACGACACAACCCTGCAGGCTCTTTTGCTAAACTGTTCTTATCAAATTAAAGGATAAATATGAAAAGAATTATATATTCTACAGCGTTAGGAATTGGTTTATTAGGCTTGGGTGGGTGTTCTAAAAATTTACCAGAATGCGACGATAGTAGCGTAAAAAATACGGTGGCAATACTATATAGCAAAACAAATAATGCTAAAGCAAAAACTAATAATATTGCTTTAAAATTCGTTTTAAATAATATAAATGGTGCGGATAAGTATTATAGTGATAAATCATATGAGTCTATTTTTCAAGTAGCGAGTGATGTTCGCTTTATTTCTGGAGTTCTTAAAGATGGAGATTATAGAATTAGAAGAAATTATCTTGTAAAAAATAAAGAAGAGATGATTGAAACTAAAGAGATTTTACAAAACAAAGTAATACCATTTTAAATATCATAGTTTGTTGCAAAAAAACTCAAGTGACTTTCACTTGAGTTTTGCTATAATATTCTATAAATAAATTATTGGAGAAGATTATGCGATTAGCAATAAATATATCATTACCAAATATTTTAACTTTGATTTCTCAAATGTCATTAAATGAAATTGAGCAAGTTAAAAATAAAATAGTAGAAAAAGAGCTTTATTTTAAAACATTTAAAAAAGATAAACTTGAAGATGTAATGAGTGATTTTCAAAAAGAAGATTATTCAGATGATTTTCTAAAAGATTTAGAAAATGGCTTAAAAAAGAGTTCTGCTTACAATGAAAATTAAGCAAATACGAGATGATTTAGATAAATATCTTAAAAAGCATAATTTAGAAAAGAAATATAAAAAAGTCAAAGGCTTTTTTGAGAAAGATCCATTTTACCCATCTTTAAATACTGAATTATTAGAACCAAAAGATAGACTAATCTATTCATTTAGATTAGACAAAAAATATAGAGCAATTTTTATTTATGTTGATGAAAACACTATAGAGATAGTTACATTTACAAATCATTATAAGTAGAAACTGCTTGTAAGTTCAGATACAACAAAAGGTTATAACACTGCCAATAAAGATAGTTTTTGTAAAGTAGGTATTTTATTAGCTTACTTTTTTAGATAAAATAATTTTTTCGAATCACTCAGAAATGAGGCTTTAAAAGAATTTATCGCTAAAGTTTTTACATCCTCTTTGCTTAATTTCAAAGCATCAACTATCGCTTCATAATTTTCATTTAGATAGCCACCAAAATATGCGGGGTCATCTGAGTTTACCGTAACCAATAAACCATATCTTAAAAGTCTTTTTATATTATGCTCTTTCATAGTTTTTACTACTTTTAATTTTAGATTTGATAACGGGCAAACCGTAAGTGGTATCTGCTCTTTTTTTAATCTTTTCATCAATTCTTCATCTTCTTCACACCTTATACCGTGGTCGATTCTGCTTACATGTAAGATATCCAAAGCCTCCTTTATGTATGAAGCATCACCCTCTTCTCCAGCGTGGGCTACGCATCTATACCCCGCATTTTTTGCCATCTGAAAAACTTTTTTAAATTTTGACGGAGGATTTCCAAGCTCGCTAGAATCTAAACCAACACCTTTGATAAAATATTTATATGGCAAAGAAAGTTTTAGTGTATCTATCGCTTCATCTTCGCTCAAATGTCTCAAAAAGGACATAATCAAAAAAGATGTAATCCCTAGTTTATCATCAGCCTTGTTTAATGCTTCACTAATTCCCTCTACAACATCTCCAAAAGCAATACCACGATTAGTATGTGTTTGAGGATCAAAAAATATCTCTACATGTAAGATATTTTGCTCTTTGCATTTCAAAAGATAAGCCCAAGTCAAATCATAAAAATCTTCTTTTGTGATTAGCACACTAGCCCCTGCATAGTAGATGTCCAAAAACGACTGCAATGATGTAAAATCATATGCCTTTTTAACATCTTCTATGTTTTTATATGGAATATTTATACTGTTTTTTTTGGCTAACTCTAGCATCATCTTTGGCTCAAGTGTGCCTTCTATATGTAGGTGAAGCTCTGCTTTTGGTAGTTTTTGTATAAAATCTTTCATTTTTTTTGTTCCTTTTAACGCAAGTAAATTCAGGTTGCAAAGAATTTAATCAAAATTATATCACATTCACAATCATTTCACTTTTAAATTTTATACTTCCACTATCAAAACAAAAAAGGAGTCAAAAATGAAACGAATAACTTTAGGACTTATAACATTAGGATTTTCAACGATATTGGCACAAGCTAACTCTTTTACGATAACTGACTATGTAAAAGTTGAACACTCAAAAGCAAAATACGAAAATGTAACTAGAAGAACACCTTATGAAGAGTGTTGGGACGAGAGGGTTCCTGTGAGAAGAAACCATCGTAGAAGATCCAATAACAATGGCTTAGGTACTCTTATAGGCGGAGTTGCTGGAGGAATCTTAGGTCATCAAGTAGGTGGTGGAAGTGGGAAAACAGCAGCTACAATCGGTGGTGCAATCATAGGCTCACTTGTAGGAAATAACCTTTCAAACAGAAATTCTAATAACAACGGGTATGAATATGTAACTTATGAAACAAGAAGAAGATGCAAAACCCACTACAATGAGAGTAACGAGAGAAAATTTGTAGGGTATAAAAATGTCGGTCACTACAAGGGTAGAAAGATTGTTAAATTCTCACAAAGAAAACTCAATTATATTCCTATTAACATAAATATAAGTTACTAGGTAACATCCCTCCCTATCACTAGGGAGGTTTTTTATGACTTCATTAACAAAAACTAGGTAAAATTAGACATAAATTTACCAAGGCAACTTATGAAATCTATCATTAAATTTTTTCTAGACAATCCAAAAATGAATTATACACTATTTATCCTGATTTTATTTATTGGGGTTTACTCATATATGCATACTCCAAAAGAGATTTTTCCAACATTTGATTTGGATAAAATCAAGATTTCAGGCTCATATGCTGGTACTTCTATAGACATCATGGACAAGATTGCTGTTAAAGGAATTGAAGATAGAGTAAAAGGACTTGAAGGTATAGACGATATGACTTCTGCCATAACTCCAGGTTCATTTGTGATTATATTAGATGTATTAAAAGGCACTAATAAATACAATTTAGCGGACAAAGTTAAAGATGCAGTAGCAGATGCGAAACAAAATTTTCCTAATGATATGAATGATCCAAAAGTGGTGGTTCTTAACACAACAAAAGCCCTGCTTACTCTTTCCATATCATCTGATAAGAAAACATTATCTCAGCTAAAAGATATAGCGGATGATGTCAAAACCAAGATATTAGGCGTTAAAGATATTTCAGATGTAACTATCTATGGTGATTCCGATATGTACTATAGCATATCTGTTAATGATAAAAAACTAGATGCATTGGGTATAAATAAAAATCTATTTTTAACAGCACTTTCTGGCATATCATATATATATCCAGTTGGCAAAATAGAAGGAGAAAATAAGCATTTTTATATCTCTACTTACAACGGGGCCAAAACTGCACAAGAGATGAAAAACAGTATCATAACTGTAGGAGGTAAATCTTTGTACCTTGGAGATGTGGCGATTGTGCAGAAAAAATACGAAGATTCAAATACACTCTCAACTATCAACACCAAACAATCTCTAAATCTTGCCATCACGCAAGTTGAAGATGGAAATGCCTTGGTAGCCACTAAAAACATAGAAAAACTGATAAAACCGTTAGAAAAAAGATATAAAAATATAGAGCTCACTATAAACAATGACAATTCTAGTAAAATAAAAGATAGGTTAAATGTTGTTATCTCAAATATATTTTTTGGTATTATCTTGGTTACTCTTCTTTTGGCGCTTCTTATAAATCCAAAGATGGCACTGATAGTAGGTCTTGGCATTCCTACTTCTTTTATCATGGCTGCTATATATTTTCATCTATTTGGTTATACGATAAATATGATTTCTCTTATCGGAGTATTGCTAGCCCTTGGGGTCTTGGTCGATGATGCTATAGTTGTATCTGAAAGCATACAACAGTATCTGGAAAAAGGATTTTCACCAAAAGAGGCGGCTCTTAGAGGTAGTAGTGAAGTGGCTAAGCCCGTTATAATGGCTTCAGTTACAACTCTTTTTTCTTTTATACCGATACTGATGATATCTGGCACTATGGGTGAGTTTATAAAACTCATACCCATAGCTGTTTCATCTTTACTTGTGGCATCACTGATAGAATCTTTTGTTTTTTTACCTCTCCATGCAGCTCACACTTTGAACAACAAAACAAAAGTCTTATCTTGGGATAAGCCTAACCGGGCATATAGTTTTATCATACATAAATTGATGAATTTTAGAAAAACTTTTTTGTTTGCTTTTTTAATTTTAGTACCAGTTTTTATAGTGCTTGGTGTCAAATCATCAAGGTTCCAAATGTTTCCAAAATTCGATGCAACTACTATGAAAATATCGCTAAAAGCAGATATAAATGCCCCAGTAGAAGAGACTTACAAGAAAGTAAATATAATCGCCGATGCACTGTATAAAAATAAAAAAAGATTTAGTATAAAAACTATATCTACTGTTGCAGGACATAGGATAAATGCTGCAAGTAGTAGCGAAAACTATCCATATGTTGCAAACATAGACATAGAACTCAACAAGTTGAAACCTCAAGATTTTGCAAATAAATATATAACACCCAATCTTAGTTTATATTATGACAAAAAAGGAAGAACTAGAGAAAAAACATCGCAAGGTGTAGCTAAAGAGATAAAATCTTTTTTAAAACAACAAAATTTCATCAAAAAATTAAACTTACAAGAGTTGTTTATCGTAGAAAGAAGAGCTGGTCCCGTTAAAACAGATGTAAAAATAGGCGTCATATCAAACGATACCATAAAAACACAACACGCCATCAAAAATA
Organism: Campylobacteraceae bacterium; assembly: GCA_027013245.1. Taxonomy (GTDB): domain Bacteria; phylum Campylobacterota; class Campylobacteria; order Campylobacterales; family Sulfurospirillaceae; genus JAADIZ01. The sequence continues at coordinate 3,346 of JALUXT010000007.1, read as the reverse complement.
TAGAAGGTGCCTTGTCTAAATTAAAAGGCATCAAAACACTGAGTGACAATGCTCACGAAGGCATAGATGAGATTAAAATCAAAATAAACAAATACGGTCAAGAACTTGGATTAAATGAAAAAATAGTAGGCTCATTGCTTTCAGACTTTTTTTTAGAAAAGAAAATCAGCACAGCACTCGATAAGAAGAATCTACTCGATATTAAAGTAAAAAGCACTGGAAAAGATGATATTAAAAGATTAAAAAGTATGAAAATTCCGATTAGTAATGGTCGTGAAGTTGCACTGAAAAATGTGGCCGATTTCATAATCAACAAATCTTTTGAAAGAGTTAGCAAAGATTTTGGTGAAAGAACTTTTTATATATATGCAAATGTAAATCCAAGTATCTTGACTGCAAGCGAAGCGATAGATAAAATCCAAAGTACTCTATCTAAAGTAGAAAAAAGTGGGGTCAAACTCAAATTGCTAGGAGAGAAAAAGAAAAATACAGAGCTAAAAAATGATATGATGAGTGCTGCTTTTATGGCCGTACTCCTTATAATATTAAGCTTATTATACCTTTTTAACTCTTTTAGAGACACATTTATCATAGCTTCCGTTATGCCATTTTCTTTTCTTGGAGTTATAATAGGACATCAAATGATGGGCTTAAATCTAAGTATGCCCTCCATAATAGGTGCCCTTGGTCTCGCAGGAGTAGTTATAAATGATGGTATTTTGATGGTCACATATCTACAAAAAACAAAAACCTTAGATGAGTTTTTTCAAGAAGCTAGCAAAAGATTAAGACCTATATTTTTAACTTCAATCACTACTCTTATAGGTCTTTCGACTTTGATATTTTTTCCAACAGGACAAGCTATTATATTTCAACCTTTGGCAGTATCGCTTGGTTTTGGTCTTGGCTGGGGAACGATACTAAATCTTATTTATGTACCAACGCTTTATGCGGTGCTTCATAGGAAAAGATACGAAAAAGGACTTGCAAAATATTAAACTAAATCTACTTAATTTGGTTTTTTAAGATTTACACTGTAGATTTACGGTTAAAATATTTCATCAAAATCAAACTCTACATATTTATCAATTAACTCATCTTTTTTTCGCTCACAGTTATAAAGATAAAGTTCAACTTTGAAAGTTGGATACTTCTTATTAAATTCATCATTAACAAATATCTTTTCAAAACCCTCTAATTTATCTTTTGTTTTATGAACACCTTGATTTAAACCTTTTGGGTCTATAAATTTAATTATATACTCATCATATTTTTTTAGCCAAAAAATAAAGTCAGGATAAAATTTTGCAACTTGAGATTTTTCATAGTCAATATATGGAATATAAATATTGTCCGTAACTTGTTGTATCTTACTGAAATACCAATTATCATAAGTAGCTAGTTTATTATCATCTTTCTCTAAATATTTTTCTAAATTATTTATAAAATCAATTTCACTTTTCTCATTAACAATATTTCTAAAAAAATAATTTTCAGTTTTATCTTTCATTAGTATGGGAGTATAAAAATGTTTTTTTAAATTTTTAATTTCTACTAATTTACTTTTTTTAACTGTTTTTGAGCCAATCTTTTGGGTTTCAGACATCAACTCATCTAAAGTAATTTCACCACTATCAAATTGTTTTTTTAGTAGTTCTTTTCTCTCATTAAGATTAGTTTTACTATTAGCAATATCATTTTCAATATCTTCTTTTTGAGTTTGACTAACCTTTGCCATATTTACTTTTATATCTTTATAATGCTTAATTTCGTCACTCAATTCTATAAACTCATCAATATCTTGAAGTTTAGCATTGAAAAATTTATCAATTTTATTAATTAAATTTAACTCATTTATGTCACTATCAGGAGAACCATTTAATGCAAAGTATCTTTCTTTATCATTACAAATCAACTTATCAATGGTACTTTTTGTTAAATCTTTTGAGCTACTTTTACCAACCATATTCATTAAAATAACATTTAGAGAAGATTGGTTTAAGAACTGATTAACTCTATTATATTCAGCCTTTGGAAAATTATATTTAACATTTTGTTTTTCTGTTTTTTGTCTGTATTTTGGAATATAAAGAGGTATCTTAGTTTTTGATATTTTGTTAACACCTTTTAGTTTTTCAAACTGTTCTTCTTTGTCAGGAAGCTCAGCAAATATAGAATCAATATCTTTTTTTGATGTAGAAAAGATAAAAAGGGATTCTAAAGCATTACTATTTTCTAAAATTTCATCTCTATTTTCTAATTTACTCAACTCTTCATAGCTCAAATTTTGTAATCTTTTTCTACTATTAGGAATTGGTTCAACTCTTACACCCCGACCGATAGTCTGCATCACATATTTTTTTGCATTAGTACTGCCAATATTTAAGAAATTAATGACATTTGGACGATTGCTATCCCATCCCTCACTAAATATTTTAGAACCCATTAGTATGTTTATAGTGCTTCTCTTTTCATTGATAGTATCAAAATAACTTTTATTGCCAATATCTTCATTAATATCATACCCATAAAGTATGCCATTGCTCCAGCTCTTAACATCACTAATTTTAAGCATTGCAAAATCTTCACTTTTTGAAGATGTTTTTATTTTAAAAAGAAGTTCATCTTTTAAAGATGTTCTTTTACATTCAATACTACCACTTGAATCAGAGTTAAAAACATATTCTAATACATCTTTATAATGAACACTATCTATGGAATTTATAAACTCTTCACTAATTGTTTCATCACCAAATATATATTTTTTATTATTAAACAATTTATTTGATAAATCATTTTTCAACTCATCAAAATTTTTAGGTTCTTCTTTTGCTATCTCTAAAAGAGAAAAAAAGTATAACTTCAAATCAGCATTTTTAATATTTACTGTATTTGCGACTGTTATCATCAATGGATTATGATATAAGTTTTTATCTATATCTTTTAAAGTTTTATATCTCTTTTTTTGAGCAGTAAACAATATACAAGATTTTAATATAATATCTTTTTTATCATCCGTATCTAGTTCTTCTTTGTTCTTACTTTTGTTAAAACCCTTAAATTCTTCATCAACTATTTTTATATTTTTTCCATAACCAGCTTCATTAAATTTTGCAAGATTAAAATTATAAACAGTAGAGATTTTGTCTATATTATCTACAAAAGTAGCAGAAAAATTAAAAATAAATCCATTCTCTGCCATCTCATTATAGTAGTTTTTCTTAGCACTTAGCTCATCTTTACCCTTATGTGCTTCATCAAGTATTATATACCACTTACCCCTATTTAAATAGTTTTCATAATTAAGTCTTTTGCCCTCTGTTTTTTTACTTACATTAGATTCATT
>JALUXT010000006.1 GCA_027013245.1 Campylobacteraceae bacterium | reverse complement strand
CTTTTTCTACTCATGATTTTTACCTCTCTTTTTATTGTCTAATTTTATCATTTTAGAATTAAACTTTAGAAAATCTTGTTTGTTTTTCTGGGGGTATTATATTCTTCTACATGTGCAGAAGAATTTTAAAGTGCTTTTTACATCACTTCCACACACTCTTCTGTGCTCAATATTTTATCTAATTGACACAGAATTGCTTCAACTCAAAAATTGCACTTCAGGTTTTAATTTTGCTGATTAAATATGCCCGCACAAGACTCCATAACATTTTCCAGTGTTAAAATCATAAAGCGTAGAGTGCCCTAGATTGCCCTTGGGAAATGGGACTCTCTTTGGCAAAAAGAATGTTGCGGCATCTGCACCATACAATCCTTTTGGTATTGTTATTTTTTTAAGTATAGTATATCCATGTAGCACAAATGAAGGAGTAAATGATTTTTTAATGTTACCATTTACAATTTTTGGCAAACTCTGGTTGTTATGAGATTTCTTATATATTTTTTCTTGCAGATTTGCCCATTTTAAAAGATCTTTTTTTGTATATGCTCTTAAAAATCCCTTTTTTTCCAAATCTCTGAGACCGGCCTGTCCGGCAAGTGGTTTTGTTTTGTCTATATATTTTGATAGTATCCTATCTTTTGAGTCATATAGTTTAGTATTTGGCAATAATTTGCCCCCGAATTGAACTTTGCCATCTCTTTTGGATATGTAAATAAGACCTACATTTCTGCCAAAAATCCTTCTCGAGATAGAGTTTATGCTTCTTGCCGTTTTCTCAGAAATATAAAAATATCCACATTGGCTTTTATTTTTATAAGTGTTATTTATCAATGGTGTTTTATTTGGTATACCAAGCACGATTTGTCTATAGTAACCACTAACATAAACTGCTTCTATCCGTGTACCTTTTGTCCATTTTATATTCCAAATTGATGGCTCATATGAGGCCAAAATCAATGCTACAGGTTTTTTGGGCGAATTAACAATAATGTCAAATTTTCTCGCTTGGTGTCCACTTTCATCAATCTGTAGATTGGTCCTTTTGCCACCATATCTTCCTGTGGCATATATGGCCATATTTTTTGGAAAACTCTGTTCAAAACTGCATTTGCTGTGTTTGGCAAGTTTTTTGCGGCTCCTAATTTTTGAGCCTATAGATTTTGCTGCTTTTTTCATCTTTTTAAGATCAACAAAGATTGAATTTACATTGATAGCTCCTATATCTTTGTTGGTGTAAATATTGTAGTAAATATTTGTTTTTATTTTGTAATGTCCATTATGCGATGTAATCTTGTCAAACATAGAGTTCAATAAGCCCTTTGTGTTATTTTGATTTTTAAAATTTATATCAAAATCACCTTTTATATATAAATTTGCCTTACATGAATTGCTAAATTTGGCTTGATTATCTTGTACATTTTTAATCATAAGTTTAGTATGTTTAAAATCTCTTAGAGATAGCTTATCAATCCTGTAAGCTGCTTTAGAATTTTTGAGCGAGTTCCACTTTGCAAACAATGCTTTAAAAAACGGTTTTACATTTTTTTCCAATACTATGTCTTGCACTATGACATCAGAACAATCTCTTTGGGCAAACATCCTTCTATCCATATCTTTTAATTGTATATTTTTTACATCAGGATTTATGATCATCATCTTGTTTAGTCGTATTTCACAGCCTTTAAAAAATTTGCAAGTAGGCTGAAGATACATATAGTAATTATTGTGTTTTTTATCTGCTATAGCTGCTTTGATATTGTAAAGATTTTTCTTTTCATCATAGGGTTTCCATTTGAGACTATTTAGCTTATATCCATTAAATATCTTTGAATCAAGAGTTTTTAACACCAACTTTTTTGCGCTCTTATTATTCATGGACATAAGAGTGAATCTGTAAGTCCACATATAAAAAGGCAATGTGAGCAAAATCAGAATAACAATATATAAGACATTTACAAGGTTTACTTTTTTGCCAAATCGCTTTAGTACATATGGTCTAGCCGCAATACCTATGGCTATGATAAACGGCCCTAACCAACTTGTTGTTATTTCGTACATTATAATTCCTTCTACCAAAAATTTCTATAAAATACATACAAAGAGATAAGAACCTCAATACGAGTCTGCTACTTGTTTGCAATCCCAATTAGCTGATTAGATCTTTAAACCTCAGTCGTTTGGAAGGTAGGATCAAGTCAAGTACTTGTTTGTATGCTTTATTAAACCTTTGGTTTTTTAATTTATTTTTATACTTTTAAAAGGATACAATATGTATAAATATTTCTTAGGAATTGACATATCTAAAGATAGTTTTGATTTTAGCTTCACCGATGAAACTGAAAAGGTCTCATATGAATACCACTACCATGAAGCTGTAATATTAGGATATTTTTTACCCCATATATCATTAAATTCCCTAAGAGCTGATTGATCATCTTCCTCACAAAGTGCAGCATAAATAGGTTTTAAATCTTTAGCAACTACTTTTATGGCTTCATTAAGACCATTGAGACCATTGTAGCGAAATATTTATATTTTAACTCTTTTGCTCGTTTAACATCACTTCACTTTTTCCTCTGTTTTATCTATGAGTAATCAGTTGTATGTTTCTATTATGAATTTTTATTTCATAATTTAGAGCTAAAACATCTTTGATAACTTCGTTTATATATGGTGAATTGTAAACAGGGATAACGACACAGCTTTTTATAGGCTTATGCTTGCAACTATTTCATTTTCGCAGGTAACTTTATAGTTATTTTTGTTTTTTTCATAAATTAAAGTTTGGTTTGGTTTGATTAGTTTCAGGAATTTTGCTTTTTTTATTGTTGTAATTTCTTTGTCAAATATTTGGGAAATAATTTCAAAATTTATAAATCCTGGCATTATAGGATTTGTTGGAAAGTGAGCTTTAAATACTGGATGATTTTCATCGCATAGTTTTATGGTGACTCTATTTTTATCTTTAGATATAATTTTATATAAATTTTCAGTCAACATTTTTATTCCTAAGAGTGGTGTCCCCGACAAGATTCGAACTTGTGGCCTCTTGATTAGGAATAACGACATCTATCTTTCCTTAAGGCTCAAGTTAGTTCTTTTATCCCTATATATAGTCATTCTTATTTCTTTTTAATTCTCTTTGTAGTATAATAAATACCATAAAGAGTATGTCCCAAAGTATGTCCCAACTAAAAGGAGTTATTATCATGGCGGTAAACCGAAAACAATTCACACAAATAGTAGATAAGGGTATCAAAGCAACTAAGGACTATAACAAATTTTACCTTAACTTTAAAGCAAACGGTAAAGCAGTACAAAGAACAATAGACTACACTACAAAGGATTGGGGCAAAAGAACCAGAATAACAGCAATTAAAAAAGAGTTGCAAATACTTAAAGATAAAAGCATAGACCAAAGCACAAACTTCAGAGACACAAGCACTTTAAATGCGATTGCAGAGTTTTATTTTGCCAATGCTTGTGACACTAAACTTAAATGGCAACAAGATAGAGTTAGATTGTATAAAGCCCATTTTAGCAATACATTAGGCAAAAAAAGAATTAAAGACATAAGAACTTCCCATATAGATGTTATTCGAAAAAAGTTGGAGACAAAAGGACTTACGAAGCAAACAGAAAATGGTTGCAATCCAAGAACGATAAAGTTACTTTTGGTATCCATACTAAAACCTATACTTCAATATGCAGTAGATAATAAAGTGATAGATTCTCTACCTATTATAATAGTGCCTAAACAAAGCAGAAAAAAGAAGATAGTTAAAGATGCTAAAAATAAGCTAACTCTACTTTATAAAACAATTATGACAATATATGCAGATAATGGATTTTATAGGGCATTATTTTTATTCAGTTTGTTTGGCAGAAGATTCAACGAGATAGCAACGCTACAATGGAATGACATTGACATTTTAAACAACACTTATACTATCAGGGCAATAAACTGTAAAATAGGAGAGGAACAAATATATGAACTCCCAGCACCTATTGCTGAGGCACTTAGTGATATAAAAACTGATGGCAACTTAGTATTTGAAAGTCCCGTAACAAAAAGAAAAATATCAACACCTAAACGACAGCTGGATAAGTTAAAAAAAACTACTGGTATAGAAGAACTTACGATGCACTATTTTAGACATATACTTGTAAGTGCTATGGGAGAAATAGGAGTAGCTGGAACTATCTTGTCTGCAAGTTTAGGGCATACTAACCTATCAACAGTAAATGACTTTTATCTATCAGCTAACCATCGTAAAAGTTCCCAAACAGCTAATAAAGCGATAGAGGGGCTTGTAAACAAAGAGTAAAACTAGGTTGTCACTTGACAACTATAAAAGCATTTGCTATAATTTAATCATAAAAGGGAAATAATTGGCACGGAAAAAACATAAAAACAAAGAGATAGAGGAAATTTTACGCTATGCAGAGCAAAACGGCTGGACAATTGAGGTGCATAGCAAAAGCAAATCTCACGCTTGGGGTGTCATGAAGTGTCAGCATAACAATTCTAATTGTTGGAATGGTATCTATTGTGCCACAAGTATTTGGAGCACGCCTAGAAATAGCATAAATCATGCA
>JALUXT010000005.1 GCA_027013245.1 Campylobacteraceae bacterium | reverse complement strand
GCAGATAAAGGTCTTGGGCTTCACTTTTTTACAGTAATGCAGACAGTGCGTGAGGCAGGTAAAATTCCGTTTGAGACTTTTGCGAACCGTATTAGTGGACATACTGTTACCTTTGTCATCTCTTTACTGGGCTATATCTACTTACTCTATAAAAAGCCAATTATGCTTTTTTCTCTGCCACTTGTTGGGCTTGGGTTTTTAGCATATGTGGGTGGTCTTCGTTTTACCATCTATGCCGTGCCTGTTTTAGCATTCGGCATCGCTTTTTTAATTACTGAGCTCGCAGCTAAAATGCCTACAAATAAGTTGAAATACCTTAGTATGACAGCTTTTACCTTAGCTATTTTGTATCCAAATTATAAACATATAGAGGCGTACAAAGTACCAACTGTATTTAATGCAAATGAAGTAAAAGTATTAGGTGAGCTCAAGCATATAGCAGGGCGTAATGATTATGTAGTCTCGTGGTGGGATTATGGGTACCCGATTCGCTACTACGCTGATGTAAAAACACTTGTCGATGGTGGAAAGCACAGTGGTAGTGTGAACTTTCCTGTGAGTTTTATGCTCACGCATACGCAGGAAGAAGCTGCGAAGATGGCTCGTCTTGATGTAGAATACACAGAAAAAACTTATGATTTTATCAAAACGCACAAAAAAGAGATAGCAGATAAAAATTTGACTATTTTCCCAAATATAGAACAGATGACAAAAGATTATGGCTTTCATGATACGAACAAGTTTTTAGCAACTTTAAAAGATACCAATATTACACTCCCTCAAAAGACAAGAAATATCTACTTTTATCTGCCGTTTAGGATGGTGAATATCTATCCGACTGTTACGCTCTTTAGCAATATTAACTTGATGAATGGACGACAGGGGCGACAACCATTCTTCTATGTGAGTAGAAATTTTAGAGATATGGGCAATAAAATTCAGTTAGGACAAAATATATTTTTAGATAAGCGAACACTCAATCTCACCCTTGGTAATAAAACCATGCCGATCCGCAGATTTGTTAAGACGCAATATTCTAAAGATATGAAGCTGCATAAAAGTGTGCAATTGGTGAACTTTACTTCAGATATCAGTGTCATCTATATGGCAAATTATAATACTATGCTGATCGTAGATGAGAAGACATATAATTCGCTCTATATACAGTTGATGGTGTTGGAGAATTATGATAAAAATCTCTTTGAACCGGTCATTCTCACACCGGATGCAAAAGTTTACAAGTTAAAGGTATAGTCTATGTCAAAAATTAAAAAATGCTTGTTTCCTGCAGCTGGGTATGGTACAAGATTCCTCCCTGCTACAAAAGCGATTCCAAAAGAGATGCTACCAGTCCTTACAAAACCACTTCTGCAGTATGGTGTGGAAGAAGCGATTGAAGCAGGACTTAACACGATGGCAATTGTGACAGGGCGAGGGAAGCGTGCCATTGAAGATCATTTTGACATTTCTTATGAGTTGGAGCATCAGATAAAAGGCTCTTCAAAAGAGGAGTACCTCACGCAGATAAGAAAAGTGATTCAGTCATGCACTTTTTCTTATACACGTCAAATAGAGATGAAGGGTCTTGGTCATGCCATTCTTACCGGTGAGACACTCATAGGGGAAGAACCATTTGCTGTGATTCTTGCAGATGACCTGTGTGATAACGAAAAAGCTGGAGTTCTTTCTCAAATGGTAAAATTATATGAAAAGTATAAATGCTCTATTGTCGCAGTGGAAGAAGTACCGATGCATGAGACAAATAAATATGGTGTTATAGCAGGAGAATTCATAGAAGATAATCTTCTAAAAGTGAATAATATGGTAGAAAAACCAGATTCACAAGATGCTCCTTCAAATTTGGCCATCATCGGTCGCTACATTTTAACTCCAGATATTTTTGATATCCTGCGTGAGACACAACCAGGCAAAGGCGGAGAGATACAGATTACAGATGCACTTTTGCAGCAGGCAAAAAAAGGCAATGTACTCGCGTATAAGTTTGAAGGCAAACGTTTTGATTGTGGAAGTGTCGATGGTTTTGTGGAAGCAACAAACTATTTTTATACAAAGAGCAAATAGTGCAATACAAACATAATTTTAATCCAACTATTTCAGACGAAGATGTTTTCGCAGAGATTATAAAAGAAAAAGAACAAATTGGTTATTATAACCTCCCTTTTCAAGATACCTCTCTTTTTAAAGAGTATGCCAGAACCGTGAAGCAGAGCAACATCGTTGTCATCGGAATAGGTGGGAGTACACTTGGAACTTATGCAATTTACAAATTTTTAAAACACTCACGCAAGCTAGATAAAAAACTTTTCTTTTTAGAAACAACTGACCCCATAGATATTCAATCAAAAATAGAAAATATTAATCTTAAAGATACACTTTTTATTGTCATCTCCAAATCAGGTACAACAGTAGAGACTGTAGCCATCTTTAAATATATTAACTCTCTTGTAAAATGTGACAAGAATAATACAATTGTTGTAACTGAAAATGACTCCAAACTCAATACCTATGCACAAGTAAATAGTATGCAAACATTTGAGATACCTAAAAATGTAGGAGGAAGATTTTCAGTATTTTCTGCTGTAGGCTTGCTTCCTTTGGCGATTGTCGGCATAGACATAGATGAACTTCTGGAAGGTGCAAGAAAAACTTCTGAAGATTTCTTTAGTAAAAAAGAGTTTTATTCACGCATACTCAAAAAAGCAAGATTCTTGGTTGAATATAAATACAGCTTTAACATCAATGTAGTTTTCTCCTACTCTTCAAGACTTGAAGGTTTTAATAAATGGTATATTCAACTTTGGGGAGAGAGTTTAGGTAAAGTTGACGTTAACTTCACAAGGCAAGGACTCACTCCTATTGGAATCATAGGACCGATAGATCAACACTCCTTTTTACAGTTAGTCATCGAAGGAAGAAGAGATAAAACCGTTACAGTCATTAAAGTAGAAAACTTTGATAATGACCTCAAAATACCAGATGTTAAACTTGAAGGATTAGAAGAGTTGGGTTATTTAAATAACATCGCTTTTTCTGATCTTATAAATAAACAAGCAGATGCAACAATTGAGTCTATAAACAATGTAGATGATATTCCTTGTGATGTAATTACCATAGATGGTGTATGTGAAAGTGCTATAGCAGCACTTATGTATGAATATGAACTCTTAACGTCATTAGTTGGAAAGTTTATGTATGTTAATACTTATAATCAGCCTGGTGTCGAGAGTGGGAAAATTATTTTAAAGAAAAAACTAAAAAAATCTGACAATTTGTCATAAAACTTTACATAAAGAATAAAAACTGATACTATACATCTGAATTTAACAGAAAAGGGGTTAAAATGAAAATTTTAGCTATATTAGTTTTAGGGTTTAGTTTGATGTTCGGTGCAGTTGATATTAACAGTGCCAGTGTAAAAGAGCTTTCTGCTTTAAAAGGTATAGGAAGTAAAAAAGCGGAGTCAATTGTAGCTTATAGAAAAGCACACTGTTTCAAAAATGTGGATGAAATTACAAAAGTAAAAGGAATTGGTAAAAAATTTCTTCAGAAAAATAGAACAAACTTAAAATCGGGTGCTTGTAAAATTTAAAAGTAAAACTTTCGAAATTTTATCTTTATTTAATAGTTTTTAGATAAAATTTCGCTACACATTCCGGATTAGCTCAGCGGTAGAGTAGGTGACTGTTAATCACTTGGTCGCTGGTTCGAATCCAGCATCCGGAGCCACATTTTTTATCCTTCTCTTATTTTACAATTTTTATGATACAAATTTGAATGATTCAAATTATTTAGATATACTTACTCTATGAAAAAAGCATTTACTTTATTAGAATTAGTTTTCGTTATTGTTGTAATTGGTATTTTAGCTGCATTGATTTTACCTCGTACAAAAACAAATCCTGTCCAAGAAGCAGCAATTCAAGTTTTATCTCATATACGTTATACACAGCATTTGGCATTAGTTGATGATAAATATAATGCTAATGATGCTAATTGGTATAAAAAAAGATGGCAAATACTTTTTAGTTCAAATGCCTCGTCAGATAATAAATGGGGTTATACAATTTTTGCAGATACTATTGGTGGTAGTACAGGAAATCCTAATAAGAATGAAATAGCTATAAATCCCCAAAATCCTCAGCAACGCATGACGGGAGGGCAAACTGCATCAAATGATTTAGATATAAATGACCCTTCATTTGTGGGTATGAGTAAATTAAATTTAGGGAAATCATATAGTATCACAAATGTTACTTTTTCAAATACATGTAAAGTAGGTACTAGTACTAGAATAGCTTTTGATTATATGGGACGACCTATAAAAGGAAATTTAACTTCTAATACTTCTCCATATGATGCAAATGACTTAATACAAAGTGATTGTAACATTACTTTAACAGATGGAACTGAGTCTGCTATAATACAAATTAGTCCTGAAACAGGTTATGCAAAAGTAATTTTTTAACGTAATGAAAAACTTTCCAAAATTTAAATCTGAAGTGCAATTTTTAAGTTGAAAAATCATATCTACTTTTAGCTTAAGCTGCTATTTTTTGAGCATAAAAAACTTCATTTGGTGTTTTCCAACCAAGAGATTTTC
>JALUXT010000004.1 GCA_027013245.1 Campylobacteraceae bacterium | reverse complement strand
TCAATACGAATTTGCTCGTTTAAACATCGACTATACTGTTATGAGCAAAAGAAAACTTTTAGAGTTAGTTAGAGGCGACATCGTAAGTGGTTGGGATGACCCTCGCCTTCCTACGATAGCTGGATACAAAAGAAGGGGTTATACTCCACAATCTATCTTAAATTTTTGCGATCAAATAGGTGTAGCGAAGGCAAACTCTATGGTCAATGTTTCGCAACTTGAGTTTTACATAAGAGATGATTTAAACAAAAAAGTGCCACGAGCCTTATGTGTGTTAGAGCCTCTAAAAGTTGTAATCGAAAATTATGATGGCTATGAAGAGATTGATGCCCCATACTATCAAGAAGACGCAACAAAAAAGGATTCAAGAAAACTTCCTTTTTCTCGTGAAATTTATATCGAGCGAAGTGATTTTATGGAAAACCCCCCAAAAGGCTACTTTCGCTTAACTCCAAAGCAACCGGTAAGACTTAAACATGCTTATATAATATCTTTTAAAGAAGCGGTTAAAGACTCTAGCGGAAATATTTTGGAATTAAAAGCAAACTATTACCCAGAGTCAAAAAGTGGCCAAGATACAAGTGGCATAAAAGTTAAAAGTGCCATACAATGGGTCAGTGCTAAAGAGGCAAAAAAAGTAGAGATAAGACTTTATGACAGATTGTTCTCTTGCGAAATACCAGAGGGAGTGGAAGATATAAATCCAAATTCTTTAAAAGTTATCAAAAATGCCTTTATCGAACCAGCTGTGATAACACAAAAGCCTGATGAAAGATTTCAATTTGAAAGGCAAGGATATTTTTATGCAGACCCGATTGATTATAGCGATGAAAAACCTGTATTTAACAAAATTGTTGGGTTAAAATATTCTTGGAATAAAAAGACAAAATCAGCTAAGCATATACAAAAAGATAAAGCTCTACATGTAGAAGGCAAAGTAACCCCTATGAGTGAAGAGGAAAAGATACTTTTTGACAGATACACCAAAGAGCTTGATTTAAATGATGAAATATCAAATACTCTAGCCAGAGACAAGCAACTCTCGCATTTTTACGAAGAGGCGCTATCGCCAAATTGCAACCCTGCAAGCATTGCGAATATCATAGCAAACGAGGTAGCAAGAGAGCTAAAACAAACAAATAAGCTAAATTTTAATGCGAATCAAATAGCACAACTTGCTAAACTGCTTGATGACGGCACCATATCAAATAAAATCTCAAAACAGGTATTTGAAGAGATGGTAAAAACTGGAGAAAACCCAACTAAAATAGTCCAGACTAAAAATCTTACCCAAATAAATGACCCAGCTAAGATATCAGCTATCATAGATGAGATAATCGCAAAAAATCCAGATAATGTAGCTAAATTTAAAGCAGGAAATACCAAGCTTTTAGGCTTTTTTGTAGGACAAGTGCTAAAAGCCACAGGTGGTAAAGCTAATCCAAAAGTAGTCAATAGCCTTGTAGCTAAAAGCTTAAAGTAGGAGAAAATCATGATAGAGAAAAAAAGAATAGCACTTCTTATAGATTGCGATAATGTAAGCTATAACTCCATAGAAGGCGTATTAGAAGAACTTGCAAAGTATGGCATGGTAAATGTCCGCCATGCTCATGGTGATTGGAACAATCCCTTGCTCTCAGGTTGGATTGATAAATTGCATCCCAATGCTATAAGACCTATGCAACAATTTGCTTATACAAAAGGGAAAAATGCTACTGATTCTGCGATGATTATAGATGCCATGGATTTGCTTTATAGTGATCATGTTGATGCATTTGCTTTGATGACTAGTGATAGCGATTTTACTCCGCTTGTGCTTAGGATACTTGAGAGCGGATTACCAGTTTATGGCTTTGGAGAAAAGAAAACACCTAAGCCATTTGTAGATGCATGTTCGCCGTTTATTTATACAGAGAACTTGATTACTGAGCAAGAAGGAAAGCCAAATACAATCAAAAAATCTGAAAAAATGAGCAAGATTAAATTAAGAAAAGACACCAATCTTCTTAAGCTTTTAAGAACCGCGGTTGAGCAATCATCAGAAGATGATGGATGGGCGCTTATGAGCAAAGTTGGAAATTATATCTCAAACAATAGCTCGTTTTCAGCTATAAATTATGGTTATAAAAAACTAGGTGATTTGATAAGAGCTACAGAGCTTTTTAACGAAGAGATGAGAAATGGTGGGAAGACCATGTACATCAAAGATGGTCGAAAGTAAATCAGACCATACAGCTTATGTCAAATGAAAATTCCGAACCTATTCCTATTTTGCTTTTTATTATCAGGTTGATTTGGTGTAATTTTAGGATATATTTCACTATATAAAGCCCTACTCCTATCGAATTATCCCAAGTTAAAGTATCTACCCTATAAAATCTTTTTGTTAATTTGGCTATATCCTCTTCATTTATACCTAAGCCTTTGTCGCTTACATTTATAAATCCCTCTTTTAGCCCTACATGTACATCTTCTTCAGAGTATTTTAGTGCATTTTCCATCAGATTTACAAATAAATTTTCAAACATAACTTTATCGGCTTTTATCTCTGTGCTTTCAACTTCTACTATGATATTTCTGTCTTTGTATTTTTGCAAGAGCATATCCCTTGCTTCAAATATGATTTGTTTTATATCAAATGTTGAGTATTTAGGTTGCAAAGAATTGCTTTGCAATTTTATCGCCATTGAAAGCCTATCTATCATATATGAGATTTTTCTAGCATTTTTTATCACTTTATCTAAAAACTTATCCCTTATGCTTTGACTCATATTTGTATCTTCTCTAACACTGCTAGCATATCCCATTATAGCAGCAACTGGGTTTTTAAACTCATGACTTATAGCTGAGATGATATCGCCTTGTTGCTTATTTAACTCTTTTAATTTATGTGTATGTTTAATTTTTTGTTGATTTCTTTTTTCTAATTTTTTAGAGACTCTATTTATCTGCTTAGCTATAATATCAAACTCTATACAGCATTTTTTTGCATCAAAAATAGTATCGTATTTTTTTGCGATGATGCTATCTAATCCCTCTTTTATATCTTCTAAATCTTTTGCGATTCTTGAATTTATCTTTAAAGCCACCCACAAAGATAAAATCATGGCTACTAAAAACATAAAAATTGCATAAATCCAAAATTTGAAAAACTTTTCATTTATACTTTTTAATGGATATGCCATTCTGATATAAAATCCATCGCCTTTTTTCGCAACATACAATAAGTCTGCATCAATACTCACCGAATGTCTTATGCTTGAGCCAAACTCTTGAGTATTGCAAAGCAAAATTTCTGGTCTATTTGCGTGGTTACCCATCCCTTTTACGGCACGATTACTCTCATATTTAACGACACCATCAAAGCCAACAACAGTGATTCTTGCTCGTGTTTTTTTATGAATATCTTTTATCGTTTGGTTTATATTTGGAAGGTTTTTATAAGTTATTTCAAATTGATTTATCATATTTTGCAACATTGTTTTATGATTATTAATCTCGATTTTATCAAGTAGATAATAGCCTGATATGGAAATCACAATAAATGTTATAAAAAAAAGAAAGAAAAACTTACGAAAATATATCTGATTGAGTTTTAACAAAATTCGTATCCTACGCCTCTTATAGATTTGATGTGGGTATCTTTCTCATCCAACTCTATTCTTTTTTTTAGTCTATTAACTGCAACATTGACAGTTTTATCTTGATTAAAATCTTTATCTTTCCATATATTTTCTATCAATTCATCTCTATTTATCACCCTATTTCTATTTTGCATAAAAAACAGCAATAGATTAAATTCTAGCTTACTTAACTTTATATTTTTATCTTTTACATACACTTCTCTCTTGTCAATATCAAGTAAAATATCCTTACATGTAAGCCTTCCTTGATTCAAAGCCTTTGTGCGTTTAATCATAGCTTTTATTCTTAGAAGAAGTTCATTTATGTTGTAAGGTTTTGTGATATAATCATCCCCACCTCTTAAAAAACCTTCTTCTATCTCTTCATCGCTGTCTTTTGCACTGACAAATATAACAGGAATTTGGTACCCTCTTTCTCTTATGGCTTTAATAAATTCACTTCCCTCAACCCCTGAAAGATTTCTATCAACTAAAAGTAAATCTGGCTCCTCTTGCTCTAGAAAATCTTCTACTTTTTTAGTAGATTTAAATCCAACAACTTCATATCCAGCTTTCTCCAATCTATACTCTAAAAGCTCAAGCAAATCCTCTTCATCTTCTATGACAACTATCAGATTTTTCAAAGTTTTAGTTTTCCCCCGATATGCGCAAACAATGAAAGTTTTACTATATTTAAACTCCTATCACTTATGCGTTCTAACTTTCTCATGCTCTTTAAAAAGACAACAAAATCCTTTGCCATTTCAGGAGTTATGCATATCTGTTGCATCGCATTATGTTCTAAAATTGAATGTATATCATCACATTTTGACTCTTCAACATTTACAGTTCTATATAATTCTTCTAGTTTTTCCACAGAATCTGTCTTGATGGATTTTATAGCTGATTCTAGGGACTTTCTCGTACTTAGCATATAAGACACAGTATCATCTTTCAAACTACTCAAGTCAAATTCACCACTTATTTGCATCTTTATACTCTTAGCGCAACTTCTTATATAATCACTTATGCGAGTAAGCTCACTTGCTATTTTTAGATGGGCTATAACAACTCTTAAATCTCTAGCTTC
>JALUXT010000003.1 GCA_027013245.1 Campylobacteraceae bacterium | reverse complement strand
GCATGTGATATATGCACAACTCAATACAAATGTCCACCGATGCACTACAATGAAGACCACAAGATAGAGATAGACCCATTTTTATGTATAGGCTGTGATGGTTGTATCGATGATTTATGTCCAACTGATGCATTTATAGAAAGGAAAGTGAAATGAAATATCAAATAGTAATAGCCGGAATTGGTGGGCAAGGAGCTGTATTTTTGGTAAAAGTTTTATCCATCGCAGCAGGACTAAAAGATCAAAAATGTCTTGGAACTGAAAATCACGGCATGAGTCAAAGAGGTGGATCAGTATCTTGCTATGTAAAAGTTGGCAATTTTTACTCTCCTGCTATAGATGAAGGTCAAGCAGATTTATTAATCGCACTTGAGGGCAATGAAGGTCTTAGAAATATCCAATATCTTAAAAAAGATGGGGGAACGATAGTAGTAAATGCAGATGAAAAATTTCCCAATATTGATTATAAAACGATAAAAATAGACGCCTTTGCAAAAGCTACAAAAGGGGAACTTCCGATACAAGCTTTAAATGTTTATATGCTTGGAGTTTCACTTGCAAAAGATCCAAATTTTCCTTTTAATATAAAAGATATAGAAGAAGCCATAAGAGTGATGAATGCAAAAGTAGCTGATAAAAATATAGCTGTACTTCATCAAGCGATAGAAGACAGCAGGAGCATATAGATGATATGGTCAAAAAATGAAACACTAAGCAGAGATGAACTTGAGACTCTTCAAACAAAAAGACTAAAGGAGACTGTTGCTAGAGTTTATGGGGCAGTTCCTTTTTATCAACAAAAATTTAAAGAGCTGGGGATATTACCAGGTGATATACAATCCATCAGCGATATCGCAAAACTTCCATTTACCAAAAAACAAGACTTAAGGGACAACTATCCCTTTGGAATGTTTGCAGTTGAACAAGATGCCATAGTGAGAATCCACAGTTCTAGTGGAACAACAGGCAAGCCAACAGTAGTAAGCTACACAAAAAGTGATATGGATGTTTGGGATGAAGTGATGGCAAGATGTTATACCATGAGTGGTGTAAATTCGCAAGACACCGTACACAATGCTTATGGCTATGGTCTCTTTACTGGTGGACTCGGGCTTCACAATGGGGCACAACATGTAGGGGCTACAGTAGTGCCAAGCTCAGGTGGCTTTACTTCAAGACAACTTCTTTTGATGAAAGATTTTGGCTCAACAGTATTGGCTTCTACTCCATCATTTGCTCTTCATTTAGCAGAAGTTGCTCTTAAAGAAGGATACGATTTACAAAAAGATTTTAAATTAAAGTGCGGTATCTTTGGAGCAGAACCTACTAGTGAGGGCTTAAAAAAAGAGGTAGCAAAAGTTTGGGGTATCGAATACTATGAGATATATGGTATGAGTGAAATCATAGGTCCAGGGGTTTCAAATAGTTGTAACCAACACAATGGACTTCATATATTTGAAGACCATTTTTATCCTGAAATCATAGATTCAAAAACTGGCGAGGTTTTACCTTATGGTGAAAAAGGTGAGTTAGTCATCACATCTTTAACGAAACAAGCCTTTCCTATCATAAGATACAGAACTGGCGATATCACGAGCCTAGACCAAACACCTTGCAGATGTGGACGAACACATGTAAGGATGAAAAGTGTCATGGGAAGAGCAGATGATATGCTTATCGTAAATGGTGTAAATGTATTTCCTTCACAAGTGGAACATGTGCTTTCAAACATAGAAGAAATCACGCTAAATTATCAAATCATAGCAGATAAAAAAGGATATCTTGATAGTTTGGAAATCATGGTGGAAGTAAATGACACTATGCCAATGGACAGTATTGGGGCACTGGGAAATCTGCAAAAAAGAATCCAAGGTGAGCTTTTAAACAACCTATATATAAATGCAAAAATCAAACTCGTTGAGCCTAGAAGCATAGAGAGAAGCATGGGTAAAGCAGTACGAGTTATAGACAAAAGGAAGTAAAATGAAATACAAAATTCAACAATTATCAGTTTTTCTAGAAAACAAAGAGGGAGAGTTGGCAGATTTTACAAAAGTATTGTCTGAAAATGGAGTATCTATCAAATCTATAATCCTTGCAGATTCTAGTGATTTTGGATTGGTTCGCTCCATCGTTGACAATCCTCAAAAAGCAAAAGCCGTACTCGAAGATGCTGGTTTTAGCGTGAGATTTAGTGAGGTTTTTGGCGTGAAAATAGATGATTATGTGGGAAGTTTTGACAAAGTGATAGCCACTTTGTCAAAAGAAAATATAAATATCTACTATACATATAGTTTCTATGAAGCAAGTACTGGAATATTTATATTTAGCGTGGATAACATCACTAAAGCAGTTGATAGTCTTGAAAAAGAAGGTGTGCAGATAGTTGAAGCTAAACACTTCTACATGTAAGGCCAAAAAGCGATGACTTACAGTAAAAATGAGTGTTTAAGTGTCGATGAGTTGCAATCTTTACAATTACAAAGATTGCAAGAAACTCTAGTTAGGGTTTACAATCTTGTGCCTTTTTATAAAGAAAAATTTAATACTCTAGGCATAAAACCTAGTGATATAAAATCTCTAAAAGATTTATCTAAACTGCCACTTACAAAGAAAAAAGATTTAAGAGATAATTATCCTTATGGTCTTTTTGCAGTTGATATGGATCAAATAGTGCGAATTCACAGCTCTAGCGGAACTACTGGCAAACCAACAGTAGTAGGATACACTGAACACGATATGGATGTATGGAGTGAAGTGATGGCTAGAGTTTTTACTATGGGTGGGCTTACAAGCAGAGACATACTTCAAAACTCAACAGGATATGGACTTTTTACGGGTGGTCTTGGCTTTCACACGGCGGCTGAACGCATGAAGATGGCAGTCATACCAAGCTCAACTGGTTTTACTTCAAGGCAACTTTTGCTATTAAAAGATTTTAAAGCAACTGCTATAACAGGGACTCCGTCTTTTGCTCTTCATATGGCAGAAAAAGCAAAAGCTGAGGGATATGATATAAAAAAAGATTTCAATTTAAAGGTTGGTTTCTTTGGAGCAGAGCCCGCTAGTGAGGGTCTTAAAAATGAGATAGCAAGAATCTGGGGAATTCATTATGTCGAAGTTTATGGACTCTCTGAGATAATAGGCCCTGGAGTTGCAGCTAGCTGTAAGCATTCTCATCTATTACATGTAAACGAAGATCACTTCTATCCAGAAATCATAGACCCAAAAACTGGGGTTGTTTTACCGCAGGGAGAACGCGGTGAGCTCGTGGTCACATCTCTTACTAAACAGGCACTTCCTATCATCAGATATAGGACAGGCGATATCACTTCACTTACGAGAATACCTTGCAAATGCGGAAGAACTCTTGCTCGCATAGAGAGTATCGTAGGAAGAGCTGACGATATGCTTGTGATAAACGGTGTAAATGTATTTCCATCACAAATAGAACATGTTCTCTCACATGTAGAAGGAATTACACTAAACTATCAGATAATAGCTCATAAAAAAGGCTACTTAGACAAACTCCAAATCGATATAGAATTAAATGAAGATATAATGAGTGAAAATGTTCGCGACTTAGAAAATCTTACTAAAAAAATCCAACACGAGATGCTAAATAACTTATATATCAATGTAGAAGTCAAACTAGTCGCTCCAAAATCCATAATAAGAAGTGAAGGAAAAGCCGTGCGAGTGATTGACAAAAGAAAGGAATCATAATGCAATACAGATATATAGGGAAAACTGGATTAAGAGTTACACCAATCTGCCTTGGAACTATGACTTTTGGTTCGCAAGCAGACAAAAAAGAGTCTTTTAAGATTATGGATAAAGCTGTTGATTTTGGTTTAAATTTTTTTGATACTGCCGAACTTTATCCAGTGCCCCCATCAGCCCACTATGCAGGTTTAACTGAAGAGATTATTGGAGATTGGTTGAAAGATAAGCCAAGAGATTCACTAATCATCGCTTCAAAGGTGGCAGGTGCGGCAAACGGATGGTTTGTTCCACCAATTAGGCATGGTCTTACAGCAGTCGATAGATTTCACATCACAAAAGCACTTGATGGTACGCTAAAAAGGCTAGGAACTGATTATATCGATTTATACCAAGTACATTGGCCCGACATGAGTGTTCCTATAGAAGAGACGCTTTATGTCTTAGATGGGTTTGTAAAAGCTGGTAAGATACGATACATCGGGACTTCAAATGATAGTGCTTATGGGCTAACTAAAGCAAATGAAGTGTCGAAATTTAAAAATCTAGCTAGATTTGAGTCTATACAAAATAATTTTTCTATGCTAAACAGAAGATTTTTAGATGAATTAGCCCTTGTTTGCCAAAAAGAAGATATTTCTTTACTTCCATATTCTCCATTAGCCGGTGGTGTGCTTACTGGAAAATATAATCAAAATTTTATACCTACAAATGCAAGATTTGCAAGATATTTGGCTGATCCAAACCCAAGAGTACAAGCACAAGCTAAGAGATTTGTAAATGATAAGACTTTGGCTTCAGTTGAAAAATACCTGCAGCTTGCAAAAAAATATGGTGTTGATTTAACTGCACTTTCAACTGCATGGAGCATGAAATTTGATTTTGTGGCTTCAACCATCATTGGAGCTAGTAATGCCGAGCAACTAGATGTCATATTTGACGGATTAAATTACAAGATAAGCGACGAATTAAACAAAGAACTTGATAGTGTACATGAAGAAATTTTGTACCCAATGGGATAGGGAGAAATATTCTAAAAAATTTTAATTTTCCAATTTGAGAGTTCAAATACATCTTCACTTGCACTTATTTTTGTGAAACCTGAACT
>JALUXT010000002.1 GCA_027013245.1 Campylobacteraceae bacterium | reverse complement strand
GTTTTTATAATCTTTCTCTCTTACGCTTTTGGGTGTTTCATTAAACATAAAAAATTCAAATTCAGCTGCAGCTTTAAAGCTAAGACCTATCTCTTTGCCTTGATTTATCACTCTTTTAAGAAGTGTTCTAGGACAAACATCCCGATGTTTTCCACCATTTTCAAAATCAACTAAAAACAGAAGAGAATTTTCTTCGAGTGGTAACTCTCTACATGTAGAGATATCGATTTGTCCAAGTGCATCAGGAAAAGCATCACTCCAACCAGTTATGGAGTCTTTTGCGTATAGCTCATCTTTGGAATCCCAACCAAATATAACATCACAAAAACCAAGACCACTTTTTAAAACAGAGATAAACTTCTCTTTGTTTATATACTTGCCTCTTAAAATTCCATCTATATCAGTAGTAGCAAGTTTGATGCGTTTTATGCCTCTTTTTTCTATCAAATCTAGAGCTTCTTGTGCTGTTTTTATATTCATGCGTTTTCCTTATCTTGGTATTATATCTCAAAAATTTTTTATTATGGTAAAATTTCATCAAAAAAGAGAATTTGTGATAAAAAAAGATATAGATTGGCTCGCAGTTGGAGCTTTGGTAACAGCGATGTTGGTTTGGGCGAGTTCATTTATAGCTTTAAAATCAGCTATCGGACCCATGGGACCTTTTAGTGTTATATTTATTAGAATGTTTTTTGCTAGTTTATGTTTCGTGTTTTTTATAAAACAATTTTTAAAATTAAGATTTACAAAAGATGATATCAAATATATAGCTATTATGACACTGTTTGAGCCTTGCATGTATTTTATATTTGAAGCAAAAGCTCTGCAATATACTTCAGCGGCACAAGCTGGCATGATAACATCTATGATGCCTCTTATCACAGCAGTTGGCGCTGGAATCATACTGGGCGAAGTGATAACTAAAAAAGTGGCTATCGGTTCTATGTTGGCTGTTATCGGGGCTATTTGGTTAAGTTTGTCAGCTAGTAGCGATGTTCATGCTTCAAATCCATTGCTAGGAAATACGCTTGAGTTTCTAGCAATGGTATGTGGCTCAGGATATGCTATCTCTATTCGTCGCTTGAGTGAAAAATTCTCAGCTCTGTTTTTAACTGCAATTCAAGCATTTGTCGGAGTGCTTTTTTACTTTCCTTTTGCGATTTGGGAATACAATACGATTAACATGTATTTCACATGGGATTCTTTTTTGTGGACTGTTTATCTAGGTGTCATAGTTACTCTTGGAGGCTACGGTATGTTTAATTTTGCATTAGGTCGTATGCAAGCCGCAAAAGCAGCAATCTATATAAATCTTATACCAGTTTTTACAGTAATTTTAGCATTTTTAATTTTAGGGGAAAAGTTAAAATTTGTACAAATTGTTGCTTCAATAATCATACTTACCGGAGTTTTTATATCTCAAATTCCAACGATAAAATTAAGAAAAAAAAGAAGCACATGATTATACTAAATCTTAATTTTTTACATTATGTAAATTTTATTGTATAATGTCAAAATCGTATAAAAAAATCGTTTAAGGAGTATCTAATGACGATTAAAATTAAACTATTATTGGTTTCAAGTGGGGTTTTGTTGGCTTTTGTTGTGAACTTTTTTGCTATGAACTATATGGAATTAAGAACAACACAATACACTACTATGAAAGATATTTTGACGGATATGGGTACAGATATACTAGAGCTCAGAAAACACGAAAAAGATTTTTTGGCGAGAAAAGATGTAAAATATTTCAATCAATTTAAAAAAGTTGTTAAACACCTAAAAAAGAATGAAGAGGTTGAAAACAATCTTCTAGTGAGTGAAAAAGTAAAAAATGACGGATTGGTTAAACTAAAAAAACAGACAGATAGATATGAGAGTGATTTTACAAGTATAGTGCTTTTGCAAAAGAAGATAGGTTTAAATGATAAAGATGGTTTATACGGAGAACTTAGAAAATCAGTACATAAAGTACAGTCTATGGCGGAGAGAGGAAAAGAATATGCTTTGTATTCTAAAATTTTAACACTAAGAAAACACGAAAAAGATTTTATGCTAAGAGAAGATGGCAAGTATGTTGATAATTGGAATAAAGTTTATGAAGAAACGATACAATATATAAAAGAAAACTCTTCAAATAGTATGCTATTAAACAATCTAGCAAAATATAAAAAAAGTTTTCTTGATCTGTTTAAAGCACAAAAAATTCTGGGTTTAGATGAAAATTCTGGGCTGAAAAGTAAAATGAGAAATAGTGTTCATGAAACTGAAAAAAGTTTTGCCAATGTTTCGAAAGATATAAACTTAGCTCAACAAAAAGAAGAATCTTTACTGAAGACCATGCACTACTCGCTGATAGGTTCAATCCTTTTATTGCTTATGGGATTTCTCTATAGCATTTCGAAAAATATACTAAAATCTTTGCATAGCTTAGAAAATACTACAAAAGATTTAGCACAAGGCGAGGGAGATTTGACACAACGATTAGTCATAAATGGAAATGATGAGATAACAAAAGTAAGTGGTTATGTAAATGATTTTATAATAAAAGTTCAAACAACGGTTAAAGAGGCAAAACTAAGTAGTACGGAAAATAGCTCGATAGCTCAAGAATTGTCTCAAACATCATTGCAAATAGGTAAAAAAGCAGAACAAGAAGCCGCTATAGTGCAAAATGCTGCAATTCAGGGCAAAGAACTCCAAAATGTACTCCAGACTTCAATAGAAAATGCCAAAATAACAAAAAAAGAGATAATGCAAACAGGAGAGAGTCTAGAACAAGCAAAAGGGAAACTCGCAAATCTTGCAAGTGGAGTCAATGAAAGCTCCGAAGCTGAAACACAAATGACAGAAAATCTACAGCAATTAAGTAATAATGCAGAGCAGGTAAAAGATGTACTTACTGTTATAAATGATATCGCAGATCAAACTAATTTACTAGCATTAAATGCCGCAATAGAAGCGGCAAGAGCTGGGGAACACGGAAGAGGTTTTGCAGTTGTAGCTGATGAAGTGAGGAAACTAGCTGAGAGGACACAAAAAAGTTTAGTAGAGATAAATGCGAGCATAAGTGTTATAATCCAAGAGATATCAGGCACAACAGAACAAATAAATACAAATGCTAAAAAAGCTGATACTCTTGCCAAAGAAGCTAAAGATGTAGAGCAAGGCATAGATGGAAATGTAGATCAAATGAATGATGCGATAAATAAAATAGAAAATATCATAAACGGCTATATCCAAAATGCAGATGCTACAAATGATATACTAAAAGAGATAGAAAACATACACATAATCTCAGGAGATAATGCAAGAAGCGTAGAGGAAATCGCAAGTGCAGCTGAACATATGGCTCAAATGAGTGTGAAACTCTCTAGCTTGTTGGATAGTTATAAAGCATGAGAAATATTACAAAATAGCCAATTGTAGAGGCTATTTTGTATTTGATATGCTTTTCATAAAATAATCACTCCCGACTAGTAAGTTGATTTTGCAAATCTGTAAAAATATTTTTGCTTTTATATTCTGTTTTTTAGCCCTTTTGGTTGCTAGGTTTGCTATGGCTCGGCTCAATTCATCGCCACTCGCTATTGAGTTATCAAATCTGCCACTGGTCAGCTTATAGTAACTTTTAGAGGCTTCCACTTGTTTCATAGATGTTTTTAGTCGAAAGTTTAAAGAGTCTAATCTTAAAATTGCATTTTTTATATTTTTTATAACCGCTCTTTTATAATCAGCAAAATATAAAACCGTAGCATTTCTTTTGGCTCTTGAGGCTTGTCTTTCACTTCTTTTTTCACCACCGTCAAAGATATTGTATTTTAGCGTTGCTCCAATGTAGCTTTGGTCTGCATTTGTAAAACCATTTCCATTTAGATTTAAATTATCACCTTGTCTTTTTATAGCTCCAAAAAGTGCAATTTGTGGGTATCTTTTACTTTTTGCTAGAGCTATATCTTTTTTGTCTATTTTTAACTGTATTTTTAAAGCGTTAATATCAGCTCTGTTGTTTAATGCTCTATTTTGAAGTAAATTTATGTTTGTTGATATATTTATATATGGTAAAGATTTAACATCTGTTCTTTTTTTTGTCAAATATATTAAATCATTTATGTACGAATTTTTCTGTTCTTTGTATGATTGTATTGTAGAGAGAATCTCGTATTTTTGCGCTTCTATTTTATATAAATTTGAGATATTTATAAGACCATTGGCGTATAAGCCTTTTGCTTTTTTATATGAATCTTCTATGGCTTTTTTTGCATCATTGCTTGCTATTAAAGCTTTATTTGAAGAATAAATCGCACTATAAAGTGATGCAATTTTAAGATATAGTTTTCTTTTTAACTCTTTTGTTTCAAGTTTGCTTTTTATAAACTCTAATTTTGCTTTTTGTATGGATTTAGTGATAGCATATCCAGTAAAAAGTGGATATGTGATACCCAAACTTGCATCCAAATTTGTTTTGGTTCCTATCGTTAAAAGATTGGGTCCAAATCCACCTGCCATTGGTGTATCATAAAGTCTTGTAGCATTTAATTGCAAATCGATAAAAGGTGAGTTTTTTGCTTTTTTTGCTTTTAGCATCTTTTTCAAAGCCTTGGTTTGCTCTTGTTTTGATTTTACAAGTAGGTTGTTATCTACACTTTTTATCAAGTCATTAAAGCTTGTTGCATATAAAAATATTGGTAATAAAAATATAATATATTTTTTCAATTTTTTTCCTTAATTGGTTTAAATTTTACGAATAAAAGTGCAGTGAAAACGGAGCCTATCGCTCCCCAAATAGCTGCACTTGAAAAAACAGAAGAGAAGCCGTAATTGTAACTCATAAATGTTTCATACTGTCCAAAAGATGCAAGAGCTTGATCTTTTGTGATCCCTAGAAAATTTTGGAACTCTTGGATATAAGACATCACAAATTCACTATTTTGAAGTTCGCTCATGTGCGAAAAATTGATACTTTTAAAGTATTCCATATTGTTTGTAGCTAGTGCCGTTCCGAAACTTCCGCCAACAAATCTAACATAATCCATCAATACGATAGCAAGTTCCCCTTTTTCTTTTGGAGCATTTTGTAAAAGCAAAACGGTTACAGGAGCAAAAAATAGTCCCATACCTATACCAAAAGGGATGGTAAGAAGTTGAGCTTGATGCAATGGAGTATAATAATTTAGAGTTGGTAAAATAAAAAATGAAGTTAAAACATATATGATTGTAGCGAGTAAAACTACTTTTTTAGCACCTATCTTGTCTGAAAGTATTCCCGCAAGTGGTGAAAAAATTCCAATAAATACAGCAAAAACAAAAACAGAGATTCCCGCATCCAAAGTAGGTAGCATTTTTATATGCTCATAATAGACTGGCAAAAGATAAAAATACTGATACATACCAAAACCCAAAATGAAAAAATATATAAGAATGCCATTTGCAAAATCTTTATTTTTAAATAGTGAAAAATCGATAAGAGTATGTTTTGAATACATTTCACTTAGCATGTAAAACAGATATCCTATGATAGAGATAAAAAACAAAGCCCCTATAAGAGAGTCGTTCATCCAACCTCTTTGTTGCCCTTTTGATAACATTATCAGTATGGCAATGGTTCCAACTGATATCCAAAAAAAGCTTATAAAATTAAAATTTATCCTTTTAAGATTTAAATCTTTTGGAAGAAAAATCATACCTGAAATTGCAAGAAGTATGCCAACAGGCACATTGATAAAAAACACCATCCTCCAATTGTAGTACTCCGTAAGATAGCCTCCTATAGTTGGTCCAAGAGCTGGTGCAAAACTAACTCCAAGCCCAAATATTCCCATAGCTAGCCCTTGCTTTTTAGGCGGAAAATAAGCAAAAATCATGATATGACTTGTCACCATGATAAACGCTTCGCCAACACCTTGAAAAATTCTCGCAAAGATGATGAAAGTCAAATCATTTGACAAACCACACATCAAAGAAAAGATAGAAAAGATAGCAACACCAGCTATAAATATATACTTTGCCCCAAACCTTTTTATAAGATATTCTGTTATCAAAAGGGCAATGGCCGCGGCTATCATATAACTTGTGATTATCCACTGAACACCGTACATATCAGATGCAAGAGGGCCAGTAAGCTTTGGTACTATAACATCAACTATAGTAGTATCAAGTATCGCCATAAAAGCTCCAGTCATGACAATGATGCTAAATATCGCCCTCTCTTTCGAGGTGATATCCCAGCTATTCTTGAGCTTTTCTTGCATCTATTTTGTTCTTTTTATCGCTATATTTGCACTCATTCCTACGAGTAAACCTTTTGTTTTTGCAAGTGATATTCTTATCGTAAATCTTTGGTCAAGTTTAGTAAATTCTCCACTAGCTATGTCTCTTGGAACGAGTGAAAAAGTTGAGGCAGAAGTTGGTAAAATCCTTTGCACTTTTCCTTTGAACTCTTTATTATCAAGTGCATCAATTTTCACCGAAACATCATTGCCGACTTTCACACCATCGAGTTTCTTTTCTGAAAGTAAAACCTCTACATGTAGCTTTTTTGGATTCACCACAGAATATACAGGATATCCTGCACTTAGAACTTTATTTGTATTTATAAATTTTTTAGCAATTTTTCCATCCATTGGCGATATAAGAGTGCAATATCTAATCTTATTATCGACTTCTTGCTTCAAATTTTGCATTGATTTTATCTTAAGGCTCATAGCTTCTATGCTTTTTTCAATCTCTACAGTTTGACTCTTTTTTATAATTGAAAGTGTAAGTGCATTTTTGATATTGTTAAGGTTAAGTATGTAAGAATCCAACTCTCTTTTTTGAGATAATATCATGTCTTTAAGCGCATTTCTAGCCGTATAGATTTTTTCATAATCATTTTTAGAGATTAGTTTTTGCTTAAGCATCTTTTTATATCTTTTTTCATCAAGATTTAGCTTGTGCAATTTTGTTTTATTTGCTTTGATAGAAAACTTAATAGCCTCGATATTTTGTTTGTATGCGCCTATATTGTTTTTGGCTATCTTTTCATTTAAGCTTAATTCTTTAGTGATTCTATTAAGCTTAAGTTCAAGTCCCTCTTTAGTTTTTTTGGTGGCATTTATACTGTTTGTGATTTTAGCTTTGGCATTTAAGAAATCAATATTATCAATTTTTGCTAGTACTTCGCCTTTTTTGATGCTCTCGCCTTCGTTTTTGCTCATAAAAATAACTTTTCCATCGACTTTAAATCCTAAAGTTTTAAGAGAATCACTTTTAACAAATGCTGCGTCACTAACAGCATTAACTGATCTGTATCTTAGATATATAAAGCCTTCATATCCAAAAAATACGATAAGCGTTAAGATGAGAATAGTTCCGATTTTTTTCATGAGTATCCTAGTTTTAATTGTAATTTGTGAATTATATTCATTTTTATATAAACTTATTCTTAATTAAGCAATATTCTTTTATAATTTCAATAAATTTAAATTTGGAAATAGTATGAAAAAAACTAAAATGGCATCTAAGATAAAAGATTTAAAGAGAAATCTCATATTAGATGAAGCTTGTCGATATTTTGAAGAGGTAGGATTTGAAAATGTCAAGATGAATGACTTGGCTAAGAATTGTGATATATCAGTAGGGCAACTATATAAACTTTTTAGCTCAAAAGAAAATGTTTTTCATGAATATGTAAGATACCAGATAAGGCTTTTTAGCAAAGAGATTGGAGAAGCATGCATGCATGTAGTAAGTCCAAAAGATAGACTGCTGGCATATCTTGAACTTAAATTTAAAATTTTTAAAAATAAGAAAAAAACTTTGACGGATCCTGTGCTTGGAGATCCTCTCTTTTTTTCCAAATTAAATACTAAAAATACCGATTTGACAAAACCAATATTTGAGTTCTTAAGAGATGAATTTGAAAAACTTGCAACCTTGCACAATCTATCTAAAGACTTAGATTATCTTCAAGTGGCTTATGTTTTTAACTCTTTTTCGATGGGCTATATAGAGTATTGGCTAAGCAATGAAAAAGAATTAGAAGTTGACGAAAAAGATATACTAGAGAGATTTATAAGCGGTTTTATATATAAATAACAAAAATGTGTTATCTTCATAGAACTTTCAATGAAGTTTAGTTAGAATATTACCTTGATTTTTATAATCAAAAAAAGTTATAATTTAAAAGGAGCGTATGTGACAAAAAAAGGTATTTTGGGTCTTGTGGTAGGATCGATAATTTTTGCAGGGTGTGCGGGAACAACTCCGAGCTTGGGGAAGCTTGGAAAATCAGGAAATTATGAAAGTGCAAAAAAAGCTGGAGGCTATAAGGGCATAGCAAAAGATTTGGTAAAAAAAGAGAAGGATGACCTACTTTGGTATCTTGATGCTGGTCTTATTTTAAGATATGCACAGGATTTTAATCAAAGTACTTACTTTTTTGACAAATCTGAAGTTAAAATTAAAAAGTACGATAAAGAGATACTCGCAGGCAAATTTTTTGCAAATGTTGGCTCAGTATTAACAAATGATACTTTTATGGACTATAGACCAAAAATTTATGAAGGCATAATGGTAAATACCTATAAAGGTATGGACTTTATGAGTAGACTTGATAGGGCAAATGCAAGAATAGAGTTCAACCGTGCTTTAGAGAGACAAAGAAGGGCAAAAGAGTTTTTTGCAAAAGAGATAAGTCAAGAGAAGAAGAAAATAGAGGAAGAAAACAAAAAAAAGGCTCAAAAAAAGAAAGTTGATTCAAGAAAGGTAAGCAAATCTGCAAATAACAAAAAAACAAAATGGGTCATTGAGAAAAAATACTCAAATCTTTTTGCATTTAAGCCATATCCAGACTTCATCAATCCTTTTACTTCATATATGTCAGGACTGTTTTTTATAAGTGTAGGTGATTATGCAAAAGCTACTGATATTCTTAAAGAGACATATGGGATGATAAAAGGTAATGAACCAGCAGCTTCGTATGTAAAAGAAGATTTAAAATATGCCATGAAGGCTGCATCTTCTTTGGGAAAAGCAACAAGTAAACATTATGCTTGGATCGTTTTTGCCGATGGTGAAGGTCCGAAAAAAGTAGAAATGCGTTTTGATATACCACTATTTTTGATAACAAAAAAAGCATATTATACAGGTATAGCACTCCCCTCTTTCAAAGAGAATCCAAGCGCATTTAAATATTTAAGTGTAAAAAATGGAAGCAGAGCTGTTTTTACTAAGCAAGTTGCAAGTATGGATAAGGTAGTAAAAACTGAATTTAAAAAGAGATTTCCTACAATCATGACAAGAGCTATCGTAAGAACAGTAACCCAAACTATGATACAATATCAGTTAAGAAAAAAAGGTGGACTTATAGGTGGAATTTTGGGTGCAGTATATCAAGGTGTTATGAACAGAGCTGACACTAGACAATGGAGAATGTTGCCAAAAGATTTTCAAATAGCTAGAATTGAGCTTAAAGAGCCAAGAATTAGTCTTTTTGATCCCACTCATAAGAAGTTGATGGAGTTAAAGCTTGATACAAGAAAAAATCATATTGTATTTGTTAGAATTCCAGAAAAAAATGCGGAGGTAATATATAATGAAGTATCTTTTTAGACTGTTTGCTTTTGCTGTAGTTGCATTAGCGATTTCAGGATGTAACGAAGCACCTGTGCCCATGAATCCAAACTGGCCGATAGTAATCGACAATAGTTTGCAAAATAAGATAAAAATTACAAATTCCATCAGTAGAGAAAGAAAGGATGGATTGGCTGAGGTGCAATTTGGTGTAAAAAACCGTTTGAGCGAAACTAATTTGGATTTTTTGTATCATGTTCAATGGTATGACAAAGAAGGATTTAATATAAAAAGCATAACCGATACTTTTGTGCCTATTCATTTGGGACCAAGCGAAGAGAAAGTTTTGAGTGTAATTGCCACTTCTCCAAAAGTTGTTACATATAAAATATTTATTGTAGATTATGAAAAAAATAAAAAAAGGGTAAAAAATGAAACTAATCAGTATAACTAAAGCAATACTCCTATCTTTGGGGGCTGTTGTGATATTCGCAGGGTGTGCAGGTGATCAACCAAGATATTTAAATGCAGGACATCCTGAAACCGCAAAAGCATCTACCTTGGGACTTGACTATCAAGATTTTAGAAAAGCTTCTATGGATGCAGTCCAATCAATGCTAAGAAGCGGATCTCTAAACAAAAGAGGCGGAGGAAGATATGTTCTTGCAATTTCTACTCTTATAAACGATACAACTCAAAGAATTGACATGGATCAGTTGATAAAAAGTATAAGAATATCACTATTGCAAAGTGGAAAAGTTGTTGTTACTACGGCAGTAAGAGCTGGAGGGGCAGAAGACACTATGAGTTATAATGCTAGAAAACTAAGAAAATCAGATGAATTTAATCAAAGAACAGTGGCTAAAAAAGGTCAAATGATAGCTCCTGATTTCTCACTTTCTGGCAAAATTATACAAAGAAATGCAACGCTGTCTGATGGTGAAACTAAAGTTGACTACTATATTCAACTAACTTTAACAGATATCAAAACAGGTCTTGCATATTGGGAAGGTGAAACAGTTATCAGTAAAGCAGGCAGTGGCAAAAGCGTAAATTGGTAAGGAATAGTTATGAATAAATTAATCAGTATAATTTTATCTTTTTTATTTTTGATTGTATCAGCAAATGCAACTGATGTGATTAGTCAAAAAGATGTAAATGAAATAAACAAAATGGCAAAACCAGTACTTGTAGAAGATGCTGGAGATACAGTCGAAGACTGGGCATATGGTGTTGTAAAAAGATTTGGTGTAGAAGAATTTGGCGAGAAAAATGGAAAATATTTCTTTTTTGCAAGCCAAAGTGTTTCTTTAAAACCAACAGATCCACAATATGGTGATGCTTTGGTAAATGCTTACGACAAGGCTATGATGGATTTGCAAAATCAATATCTTATGGCAAGATTTGGTGATAATATTGTTAAAAAAGTAAAATCACTTTATTCAAATAGATCAACATATGCCAAGCATATTGAACTTCCAAGTAGCAATGTGAAGGGATTTCTTGGTAAAGTCCTAAGGATTTTTGATAAAAGTTTGGATGTAACAGATAAAAAGCTTGATAAGAAATTAAACGAGCTTGGTGTTAGTCCTGAAGAGTTGGATAAAATGACACCTAAAATGAAAAAAGATGTCTTAAAAGATAGATTTATAAAAAATTCTATTAGAAAAGCATCTGGTAGCATTTCAGGACTTTTTCCAGTGCAAACAGCTATCGTAAGTGATAAAAGTGGTAGAGTAGTTGTTGGCGTTGTTGCTGTTGCAACTTCTAAAACCATCCAAATAGTTAAAGACATAAGGCTTCAAAGAAAATCTTTAGTTAAAGGAAAGGGAAGGGATATAAAAGGATTATTGCCTCAAAGTAAAAAAGAGTATTTGAGTACTTTTGGAGTCCGTCTTGCTTATGACAAGGATGGAACGCCTATGATTATATCTTATGGCATTGGTTCATACTCAAAAGATGGAGATGATACATACATAAATGACCAGCTCAAAAAAGAGGCTAAGGCAAATGCTGTTAGTAATGCCGATGACCAGATTACAGAAATAGTCAATGGATATATGAGCTCCACAGAGAGTAGAAAAAATGGAGAAGAGATAAGAAGATATGTTGAAAGAAAAGTAAAGCCCGATAGTGATACTATAGAAAAAACTATTAAAAATATAATAAAAATTACTAACAATAATATGAAGAGTAGTGCACATGCAAAATTAAAAGGTAGAAGTCCGGTAAAAACCTGGAGGTATACCACAAAAGATGGCGTAAAATTTGTAGGGGCAGTAATAGTTTGGAGATACAGTACTCTTAAAGCAGCAAATAACTTTAACAGTGGCAAATATGGTGTGAAACACAAAAGAAAAAAACATAAATACACTAAAAGTATTCAAGTTAGCAAACCTGTAAATGATGTAAATGACTTTTAAAAGGCTCAAACAATGAAAATTAAAATTTTATTATTACTACTCTTGTTTCCACTGTTTTTGTTTGGGAAAATTCAAACAACTTACTTGGTTACAGAGGGTTCGGGTTCCTCAAGAGCTAGTGCAGTCAGAAACGCCCTTATAGAAGCAGTGAAACAGACTCAAGGTGTAGCTATCAGTGCGAAAAGAGCTTATGCTAAATCTATAAAAGAGTCAGGAATATCGATTGATGGAGATAGCTCGCATGGAGTATCTATAACAGAGCACTCCGTCAAAAAAATCAAAGAAGCTACAAGAGGTTTTATAAGGAACTATAGAATCGTAGATAGTTACAAACAAGGCGGAGAGTGGATTGTAAAAGTAAAAGTAAAAATGCTTCAGTACAAAACTCCTGGTTTTAATCCTCAAAAAAGAAGAAAATTATCTGTGATTCCATTTGAACATAAGAATTCATATATTGTATTAGAAGATTATGCAAGTGGAAAAGTGGTATCAAAAAGATTTACTCAGGCTCTTGTTTCCAAGGTAACCCAATCAAGAAAATTTACAGTACTTGATAGAGAAAATAGTAAATATTATAGCCAAGAGAAAAATTTTATATTATCAGGAGATTCAGCTAAAAATGAACTTTTAAAGCTTGGAAAGAGACTTGGAAGTGACTATCTTGTAGTTGGGCAAATTTTGAATTATAAAGTTGATAGAGTTACCGAACATAACAACATAGGTATTCCAGAAACTTCTAGTTTGGTTTGTGAATCTACCGTGTCATACAGAATCTTGGCTATGGCAACCCAACAGATAAAATGGAGCGAAACAGTTTCTGCGTCATTTTCACTAGATAAAAGTGTTTCAAATAAGTCAGCAGAAGCCATTATTGCTTTAAGTATGGATAGGATAACAGGAGAGATTTTAAATCATATCTTAAGCAATATCTACCCTCCGATGATAGTAGCGGTTACATCAGGCAATATCATCGTAAATCAAGGAGGCAATAGCATCCATCAAGGTGATATTTTTAAAGCTTATAAAAAAGGTGAAAGATTGGTTGATCCATATACTCATGAATTTTTAGGCTACGAAGAGCTTGAAGCAGGAACTATAGAAATCACAACTGTTAGACCAAAGATCTCTTATGCGAAACTTCTTGAGGGAATTGTCAACAAGGGCATGGTTTTAAGAAGCGTAAAACAAAACTCAAAGAAATTTAAAAGTGAAGGTGAAGCTACAACTGATGTAAAACTTGCCCCTGGTGGTGGAGTTGTTCTTCCTTTTGACTAAGTATATTAAGAGATATCAATTTTTATTTCCGAGAAAAGGTGATATAAGATGAAAAAATTTAGAAGAGGTGAGGTGGTAACCATCTCGTTTTCACACTTTGCACATGATGTGTATAGCTCATTTTTGGCACCGATGTTGCCTTTACTTATCAGCAAGCTTGGTATCAGTCTAACTGACGCAGCTTTTTTGGATATTGCAAGGCGTATTCCATCACTATTTAATCCGATATTTGGTCTTATGGCAGAAAAAACAAATGTAAAATATATAGTAATTTTGATGCCCTCGATTACAGCTATAAGCATGAGTTTCTTGGGTCTTGCAAACTCTTATGTGATGGCTTTGATTTTACTTTTTGTGGCAGGTTTTAGTGCTGCACTCTATCACATACCAAGTCCTGTGATGATAAAAGAGGCTTCAGGCGATAAAGTTGGAAAAGGTATGAGTTTTTTTATGGTCGGTGGTGAGACTGCAAGGACTGTTGGACCACTGATTATCACGGGTGCTATTTCGCTTTGGGGGTTGGAAGGAACATACAGATTGGTGCCTTTTGGACTTTTAGCTTCATTTTTGCTTTTTTTAAAATTAAGAAATTTTCAAGTACATTCAAGTTTTAGCAAAAAAAGAGAAAAGGGAGACACTAAAAAATTCTTAAAATTATACACGCCATTTTTTAGTGCGATTGGCGGGTTTATGCTTTTTCAATCAGCCATGAAATCAGTTTTAGTTTTGTACCTTCCAGTTTATCTAACACAAAATGGCTCAAGCCTTTGGTATGCAGGTGTATCACTTTCTGTATTGCAATTTTTTGCAGTATTAGGTACGCTTTTTTCAGGCTCTTACTCAGATAAGATAGGCAGATATAATATGCTTTTGATTTCATCAGTTGTCTCTTCTATTTTTATGGTATTATTTGTATATTTTCACGAAGTAGCGTTATTTCCACTCTTGGCAGTTATCGGCTTTTTTCTTTTTGCAACAGGACCTGTACTGATGGCAAGTGTGCAAGATTTAAACTCTTCGATGCCAACATTTGCAAATAGTTTATATATGAGTGTAAATTTTGGCGTAAGCTCAATAATAGTATTTATTGTAGGAAAATTAGGAGATAATATCGGCTTAAATGCAACATACAAGATAGCGGCTGCTATGTCATTTTTGTGTATTGTGTTTGTATTTTTGTTGAAAAAAACAGTAAAGGAATCATAATATGACCATAAAAATAGGAATTTTAACTATGTCAGATCGCGCTAGTGCTGGGGTTTATGAAGATTTATCAGGAAAAGCTATCATAGAGACGATGAATGATTATCTAATCAGTGAATGGGAGAGCCTTTATAAAGTTATCCCTGATGATCAAGATAGAATAGAAAAAGCATTAAAAGATATGGCCGATGTGCAAGAGTGTTGCTTGATAGTTACAACTGGAGGAACTGGTCCAGCCGTGCGAGATATAACTCCAGAAGCCACAGAAGCAGTGTGCGATAAAATGATGCCAGGATTTGGAGAGCTTATGCGTCAAGTAAGCCTAAAATATGTGCCAACAGCTATACTCTCTCGTCAAACAGCAGGAATTAGAGGCAAGAGTCTTATAATAAATCTACCAGGGAAACCAAAATCCATAAGAGAGTGTTTGGATGCAGTCTTTCCAGCAGTCCCATACTGTATAGATTTGTTAGATGGTCCTTATCTTGAGTGCAATGAAAATATTATAAAGCCATTTCGTCCAAAGCAAAAGTAGATATGTATAAGCTGTATTTCTTAATAAAGCTGATATAATAAACTTCTTGTAATTACTTGTAGCCTTATGAAACTTAAGGGTTGCTATTTATCTACTAACTCAAGCAAGGGAAAAATGAAAAGTTTAGGAATAAGAGCAAAATTAATTATACTGTTTATTTGCATAAAAGTATTGCCAATGATTATCATTGCATATATAGCTATATTGGGTGTAGAAAAAGTTGGTACAATTTTTACCAATGATTTAGAAAAAAGTTTTAATGCTAATATTAAATTGATAAAAAAAACTGCAAATGAATCAATTAGTGATAGTATAAAAGCGCTAGACAAAAGCGCTCAAAAATCTTATGAAAAATTTACAGTTAATATTGCCACAAATATTGCTAATTTTTTATATGAAAGAGATAATGATATTTTATTTTTATCTACGCAAAAACCATCAAATAAACTTTTTAACGAATTTTATAAAAGTAAAAATAAAGGAGTTATTAAAAGTCCAAAGTATATCTATGATGATGCATCATCAAAATGGATACCAAAAATTCAAAATAAATCAATAGATAAAAAAATTATACCGATTAAAGACAATGAAAAAAACTTTAATTACATAAGCCCAATATCAATCAATAAAATTAATTTGCCTATATATAAAGAGATAACATATTTTGATTTAAATGGTATTGAAAAAGTAAAAAAATCATCTATAAATAATAAATTATTAGATATATCTAAAAAGTCTAATACATATATAAACTCTGAAACATATTTTGACAAGATTAAGCATTTAAAAAAAGATGAAATTTATGTTTCTGATGTGATAGGTAAATATGTAGGTACAAAAATAATAGGTACCTTTTCTAAAGAAAAAGCTAAAAAAATGAAGATTAAATTTCAACCAGAAAAATATGGATATGCTGGATTGGAAAATCCTTTGGGAAAAAGATTTGAAGGAATTATAAGGTTTGTTACGCCAGTATTTAATAATAATAAAAAAGTTGGATATATTTCACTTGCCCTTGATCATAGGCATATTATGGAATTTACAGATTCAGTAAATACTGTTTCTAAGAATTTACAACAAAATATATCTGATGCGAGTAGTGGAAACTATGCATTTATGTGGGATAAAAAAGGTAGGCTAATCTCTCATCCTAGGGATTATTTTATATCTGGTTTTGATCCAAAAACAGGAAAGAGAGTTGCTCCATGGGTTAGTGCAGATGTAGCAAAAAAATTTAAAGAATCAAAGCAGAAAAATTTGTTAGATTTTTTAGAAAAATATCCAAAATTTGAGAAACAATCGGGGCAAAAAAAACCAAATATGTCGCAACTTTTAAAGCAAGGTAAAATTCCTTTAGATTGTAGATACCTAAACTTTGCACCTCAATGCACAGGATGGGAAAAGATTGCTTCACAAGGAGGCTATGGTTCATTTATGATATATTGGAGCAAAGTTTGGAAGCTTTCAACCGTATCAGTTATCCCATACTACACAGGACAATATGGAAAGGGCAAAAAAGGATTTGGTATTGTATCCATAGGGGCTAATATTTCTGATTTTCATAAAGTAGCATATAAAACTAGAGATAAAATAAATGCAACATTAACACAACAACAAAGCGTACTAAAAAAACAAATTGACTTATCGCAAGCAAATCTCAAACAATTTATAAATAGTACTATACATAATTTAACTATTAGCACCATAATATTAACTATTATTGTGATACTCATTGCGATACTCATTGCCAATTATTTTACGAAAAAAATAAAAGAGTTGATTTATGCTACGAATGAATTATCAAATGGTAATTTTGATATAAAGTTAAGTATGGATTCCTCTGATGAGTTAGGCGAGTTAACCAAATCATTTAAAAATACTGTTTCTAAGATGAAACTTTTAGTAGATGAAAAGAGTAAAATAAATGAAAAATTAGAACATAAAGTCAAAAAAAGAACGGAACAATTGTTGAAGCAAAAGCAAAAAGCGGAACAGATGGCCATCATAGATGGATTGACAGGATTGTATAATAGAAGATATTTTGATACTGTTTTTCAAGAACGAATAAGGATTAATAGAAGAAATAAATCTTTTTTGTGTCTCGTCCTAATAGATATAGACCACTTTAAACAGTATAACGATACATATGGACATCAAGAGGGAGATAGAGCATTAAAGCTTGTGGCAAAGTCATTGCAAAGTACTTTCAATCGTCCTGATGATAATATATTTAGATTGGGGGGAGAAGAATTTGGGTTAATTTATAGCGTTGATAATGAAGAGGATGCATTGTTTATTGCAAATAAAGTAAAACAGAATATAGAAAATTTAAATATAGAACACACTGAAAATAGTGCTTCACAATTTGTAACTATTTCAGGTGGATTGTTTATTATCAATAATAATACTGATTTAGATGCAGATATTATATATAAAAAAGCCGATGATGCTTTATATGCTGCTAAACACAATGGTAGAAATCAGATACTAGAGGCTTAAAAGCCCTCTAGTATATGGATCCGTCTATCTGAGTTCTTTAAGCTCTTGTTCTATCTTGTCAAGCTTTTTCTTTGCAGTCTCTAGTGCTTTTTGGTTTTCTTGGACAACCTCTTTTGGAGCATTTGCTATAAATCTTTCATTACACAGCATGCCATTTAGCTTTACCATCTCCTTTTCTAGTTTTGCTTTTTGGTTATTTAATCTCTCTATTATCGGTGAAAGGTCTATCCCATTTAGTGGTATGTAAACTTCTAAATTATCACTTATATCACTAGCAGAGTTATCAAGTTTTGTATCTATAAACTCTATATTTTCAACTTTTGCTAGAAGAGATATAAAAGCAACTGCATCTTTTAATCTATCTTTATTTTCTAGTTTTATAGAGACTCTCTCTATCTTTTTATTTCCTAGTTCTATGTTTGCTTTTGCTCGTCTTATACCAACTATCGCCTCTATGACTAATTCAAAGGTTTTTTCTATCTCTTTGTTTCTGCCTTGAACCTTTGGATAAGGCTTAACCATTATGGATTCACTATCTTCGAGGTTTGTTCCTGATAATGCATGATATAAGTATTCTGAGATAAAAGGTGCTATCGGATGAAGTAGTTTCATGGACTCTTTATATATGCTTCCAAGCTCTTTTATGCTTGATTTGTCAGCCTTACTAAGCTCTATGCCCCAATCACAAAACTCCCCCCATAAAAATCTATACAGAGTTGTTGCAGCATCGTTAAATCTATACGCTTCAAAATGCTCTCTAGTCTCTTTGACTGCAACCATAAAACGGCTGTACATGTAAGCGCCAAGTGGAGTTTTTATCTCTACATTATCTAAATCTTCAAAGCTTTTTTCGTTCATTTGTAGAAATCTTGAAGCATTATATAGTTTATTTGTGAAGTTTCTTATTTGTTCCAATTTTTCCCCACTTAGCTTTATATCTCTTCCTTGTACAGCCAAAATTGCCAAGGTAAAGCGAAGAGTATCGGCACTATATTCAGCTATGGTATCAAGTGGATTTATAACATTTCCTTTTGATTTGCTCATCTTGGCTCCGTGTTCATCCTTGACAAGAGCGTGTAAATATATATCTTTAAAAGGCAATTCTTCAAGAGCATGTTCGCCTTGAAACATCATCCTTGCAACCCAGAAAAACAGGATATCAAATCCAGTGATAAGAAGTGAATTTGGGTAAAAATCTTTCAAGTCACTTTCAAACCATTTTTCTCCCTCTAGCTCACCTTTGTTTCCCCAGCCAAGAGTCGAAAAAGGCCACAAGCCAGAACTAAACCAAGTATCAAGTACATCTGGGTCTTGATAGATATTTTTGCTCTTACATGTAGGGCATTGTTTTTGACTCTCTTCCTCGCTAGCCCATTCATGACCACAGTCACGACAGTAAAAAACTGGTATCTGATGACCCCACCAAAGTTGGCGAGATATACACCAATCCCGAAGTTCTTTCATCCAAGCATTAAAGGAGTTTATCCAATGAGCTGGATAAAATTCCGCTAAATGTTCGTTGACTTTTTTTATAGCACCATCAGCTATCTCTTTTTTCACAAACCACTGCTTTGAGATATAAGGCTCTACGACATTATGGCAACGATAACAATGACCAACTTGATTTTCATAATCTTCAATCTTTTCCACATATCCTGCATCTTGAAGTTTTTGTATTATTGGCTCTCTGGCTTCGAGTCTTTCGGCTCCTTTGAACTCTCCGCACTTGTCATTTAAGATACCATTTTCATTAAAAATAGTGATAAATTCTAAACCATGTCTTTTACCAACTTCATAGTCATTTATATCATGGGCAGGAGTGACCTTTACACATCCTGTTCCAAATTCCATATCTACATGTTTATCTGTGATGATTGGGATCTCTATATCTATCAATGGAAGCACAACTTTTTTACCTACCAAATCTTTATATCTCTCATCATCTGGATGTACCATAACAGCAGTGTCACCAAAGTATGTTTCAGGTCTTGTAGTCGCAACCACAAGATACTCATCTGAGTCTTTTAAGAAGTATTTTACATGGTAAAGTTTACCTTTATGTTGTTCGTATTCTACTTCTATGTCACTAAGTGCTCCATCATGTGTGCACCAGTTTACCATATAGTTTCCACGAACTATCAAGCCTTCATTATAAAGGTTTACAAATGATTTTCTAACAGCACTTTTAAGTCCCCTATCCATGGTAAATCTCTGTCTGCTCCAAGCAGGAGAGATGCCTAATTTTCTCATCTGATGGACTATCTCACCACCACTAAACTCTTTCCATTCCCATACTTTTTTTAGAAACTCTTCTCGACCTATTTCCTCTTTTGTAACACCCTTTGCCAAGAGTTGTTTTTCCACAACATTTTGAGTGGCAATGCCAGCATGGTCAGTTCCTGGTTGCCAAAGAGTTTTGAAACCATCCATTCTTTTGTATCTAGTGATTATGTCTTGCAATGTAAAAGTAAGAGCGTGACCTATATGCAAACTTCCCGTAACATTTGGAGGAGGCATCATGATGCAAAAGTTTTTATCTTTTTTTTGTATATCTTTGTTGCCATCTATCTCAAAATATCCCCTGCTCTCCCATATCTTGTAATAATTATCTTCTATCTCTTTTGGACTATAAACCGTACTCTTTTCACTCATAATAAAAATACCTTTATTTTATTTTAATGACGCGATTATATCAAAAAGGCATTGAAAAGTGGATTAATAATGTAATTTTTAAGGTTTTTTAATGTAACATTAGAAAATAATGTAGTTTGTAAGGATTGGAAGTGCAGGGAAACAAAAAGATATTGGCTATTATTTCTGGGATGATGTTGTTGTTTTTGGTGACAATTATAGTGATTTTGGTTATCAATTTTAGAGAGTCTTCTCAAAAGAAGGAGTTTGATAAAGCAAAAACTATCGCTTCTCTTGTTAAAGATGGTTTGACGGCACACATGGAGTCTGAAACTATGAATAAGAGAGAACTTTTCTTAAAAAATATAAAAAAATCCTCGAAAGCTAAATATGTTCAAGTATTTAGATCGGATAAAGTCGTCAAACTATTTGGCAAAGGCTTTAAAAATGAAACTTTAAGAGATACCATAGACGATAATGTGATAAAAAGTGGAAAAACAAAAATACTTTTAAATGAAGATTTGGCACATCCAACTTTAAGAGTAACTATCCCATATATCGCAAAATCTAGCTCAAGCCCAAACTGTTTGCGTTGCCACACAAATGCAAAAGAGGGTGATGTATTAGGTGGAATTACGATGGTGTTTGACATGGAAAGCATCAGAGTAAGTGACACTATTTCGATATTGAAAATTATGGGAATATCTTTACTGTTTATAATAATATTTATTTTTATAACAAATAGACTCTTGACACCGCATGTTAGTGCCTTGGTATATATAAAAGAATCACTAAAAAAAGCGAGTCAAGGCGATTACTCTTCGAGAATAAAGATAAATGGAGATGTTGAGTCAGCGGAAGCATTTAAGTGGTTAAATACACTATTCGAAAAGCTCGAGCAAACAATCAACTCAATAGAGAAAAATATCTCACTTTTTGTCTCAGACAGAAAACAAGAGTTTGGAGATCCCCTCGAAAAAGCTCAATATGCGATAGAAAACTTAGCTAGTATATACAGATTTAAAAGAACGATAGAGCAAGATATTTCAAAAGAAGTTATCTACGATAGGCTTGTACAAATTTTCAAAAACGAGCTTAAAATAGCAGATATTTCACTCTATGAAGTTGATATAAAAAAAGATACAAGAGTATTAATACATGATGATACACCTGAAAAGTTGTGTGAAATAGCTGACACTCAAACAAGTATAAGATGTAGAGCCTATAGGACAAACTCTATAATAGCAAGTGATGATTTTGAAAATATTTGCCAAAGTTGTAAAACGAACAAAGAGTATCTATGCATAAACTATCAGATAGATGACAATATATCTTTGGTTCTAAACATAAAGCCTAAGGATAAAGACGAATTATTTGAAAATAAAAAGATTATAGGATATATAAGAAACTACCTAGAATCTGCAAGACCAGTTCTGCAAAATAAAATCTTAACTGAAATCTTGCAAAGATCAAATATGATAGATGGCTTGACACAGCTTTACAATAGAAAATACCTCGATATTTTTATGGATACAAAAATCAAAAATTATAAAGAGTATTCGTTAGCCATGATAGACATAGATTACTTCAAAAAAGTAAATGATACCTTTGGGCATGATGCAGGAGATATTGTCCTAAAAGGGCTCTCCGATATATTTAAAAACTCCATAGCCAAAGATGATATCGCCTTTAGGTTTGGTGGAGAGGAGTTTTTGATTTTTTTAGCAGACCCAGAGGATGCATTAAAAACCATACAAAAGATAAAAGATAATTTTGAAGATAAAACATTTAATTTAAACGGCAATAATCTAAATAAAACACTAAGTGCAG
This sequence comes from Campylobacteraceae bacterium, assembly GCA_027013245.1. Taxonomy (GTDB): domain Bacteria; phylum Campylobacterota; class Campylobacteria; order Campylobacterales; family Sulfurospirillaceae; genus JAADIZ01. The sequence continues at coordinate 2,689 of JALUXT010000002.1, read as the reverse complement.
GTATAGCCTATTATAATAACGACAGCTTAAGCCCATGGCAAATCATAAAGTTTGCAGATGTAGCTATGTATGAAGCTAAAAACAGTGGAAGAAATAAGATAGTTCTATACAAAGATATAGAAAAAGACAAAACCAACCTAAAAAACGGTGATGAGTATTGAGGAATAAAATGAAAAAAGTTCAAAGTTTAACCCTGACCCCTGATAGGAAAAGCTGTGATAGAGCATAGAGTATATGGAGGTGTTAAGGATATAGCGATACAGGATTTTCAAGAGATTTTTTCTACGCTTTCTTATATTGATTTTGCTCTATTGTTTGGTTCTCGTGCTACAGATATATTTACGCATAAAAGTGATTATGATATCGCAGTGTTTGGGAAAGGTGATTTTACTTATGGGATACAAGCGCAAGTTTAGGCAGATTTGTCGCAAAAGCTTAACCTTGATATGGACGATATAGATGTTATAGATTTGCAAAAAGCAGATATTGTTTTAAAAGGGATCAAAAGAGTAGGTATAGTTTTCAATTTTACTTTTTCAGAGCGAGAATATATAAGGATTAGTTTAGCTAATGAAAAAAAATATAAATTTTAAATACCTAACCATAGATAAAACCAACTATCAGGAAGATATGGTATGAGATTAGCAAGGGATGAGATCAAAGCTATAAAAAAAGCTTATCAAGAAATTTTTGAAGATGGAAAAATTTATCTTTTTGGTAGTCGTGTTGATGATACAAAAATGGGAGGCGATATAGATTTGTATCTTATTCCAAATAAAAAATTAGAAAACTTAAGAGAGAAAAAAATAAAATTTTTGATAAAACTTGATGAATACATAGGTGAACAAAAAATTGATGTAATCTTAGCAAAAGATAAAAATAGATTGATAGAACAAGAAGCCTTAAAATATGGAATTGAATTATGAGAGATAAAAAACAAACTTTTATAGAAAAATTGTTTGAGTGCAATCAACATAAAAAGAGATTGTCGGAGGCGAAAAATAGACTTAAAGATGTTATGCCTTTAGATGTAAAGAGCTATAATGATTTGGAGAGCTTGCAAATAAGTATAATCGATCAAATGATTTTTAGATTTTCAAAACTCCAAGATACGATGGGGGAAAAGCTGTTTCCGCAAATTCTTTATCTAAATGCCGAAGAAGTTAAAAAGATGAGTTTTATAGACAGACTTAATAGGCTTGAAGAGTTGGAGCTTTTATCCAAAGATGAGTGGATGAGCTTAAGAAAAAATAGAAATGAGATAGCTCATGAATACAGCTTTAATCAAGATGAAGTGGTCGACGGTATAAATATAATTTACAAGGAAGTAGATAATTTGCTAAGAATTTATAGCGATATACATAACTACTGTTTTGAAAAATTTGATTTTGTAGGAAAAGCAGATATATTAAAAGGTAGTAAAGATGAGACTATCTAAGAGTTATATCTCTGTAATTAAAAAATATTTTAATGAATTCTTTGAAAATGGAGATATATATCTGTTTGGAAGTAGAGTTTTTGATGATAAAAGGGGAGGAGATATTGATTTGTATTTGAAAGTGGACAATCATACAAATCTTTTTTCTAAAAAAATTAAATTTTTAGCTAGAGTCAAACGAGAGTTGGGAGATCAAAAGATAGATATAGTTTTTAATCAAGACGACTCAAGGCTGATAGAACAGGAGGCATTAAAGTGGGGAATAAAACTTTAATATACAGACAAAAAGTTTATGACCATCTAAAAGAGAGTTACCAACATTTATGGAGGTTGGAGAGTGCTTTTAATGAGATTGAAAAAGAGTTGTATTTTCCACTTGGAGCTAAGGATTATAAAAAACTTACAAATTCTAAAATATTGCTTGCATTTTGTGATCAGATTATTTACAGATTTTCAAAACTTCAAGATATGATGGGGGCAAAACTTTTCAAATCTTTTTTACTTTTTCAGGGTGAAAACATAAATAAGCCTTTTTTAGATATACTAAATGAATTAGAAAAGATAGATATAATTTGTGTTGATGAGTGGTTTGAAATGAGAGATTTAAGAAATGAAATAGCTCATGATTATGGCGAAAATGAAGCCATGAGTATTGAAATCATCAATGCAATTTATAAACTAAAAAAAGAGTTAAAAAAAATATTAGAAAATATTGAACAGTACATTAAAAAGAAGCAAAAAAATGAAAAAAATTAAAAGTAAAGCTCTGATCCCCTATTATTCAAGATATAGAAAATGGCGATGGGTAATAAAGCATAGAATGAAAAAAGTTCAAAGTTTAACCCTGACCCCTTTTTTGATACTTTTTTTTTCTGTTTTTGTTTATGCTAGTGCTCCGACATGTAATTTAGCAAACGGATTAAAACTCAGCACATACGATATAAGTAAATATAGCAACCACTACCCAACAACCCATGATGAGTACAACAATTTAGAAAATAGTTATGCTATAGCTAACAAAGAGTTTGGAAGCGGAATAGTTGACGACATCAACACAATAGGAAGTAATAACAATCCATACCATAGTGGAACAGATGAGAAATATCTGAGTATATTTGACGGCTATATAAATGTACCTCAAGACGGAAACTATTCATTTGCAGTAAATGGAGATGATGCAGTTGAAGTGACAATAGATAATGCATACTATGGATGGTATGGAGGACATGGAGGTGATGCAACAACTCATAA
>JALUXT010000001.1 GCA_027013245.1 Campylobacteraceae bacterium | reverse complement strand
AGCTGAGACCGTGAAACTTCAAATCTTAAAGATTTTTTATTGAAATCGCAAAAAGTTTAACCACTTTTAAAAACTTCACGATTGTTATCTTAAGCCACCCCTTTGTTTCCATATGTAATCTTTATCATCTTTTAATCTACTAAAATACAAATCCCCAGAATTTCTCCATGGGTCAAGCAGTACTCCTCTACTAAATTTACAGCCCTTACATGTAAGAACCAATACATTATGTTCACTCCAATAGTTGCCGATATTTGCACCACCTATATAATAGTCAAAACTTTTATAGTTTTGTTTTTTAACAAAGTCAAGCATATCGTAAGCAAACTGCCAACATAAACCCTTTTTTCTAAGTCCTATATTTACCAAAAAGTTTTGAAACAAAGGAGGTTTGACCAAATCATAACTTAAAGCCAGATGTCGGGATTGGACGATAGCTTTTTTTGCTAAATCTTGCGCTTCAGATTTTTTTACATGCAAGCCTAGTAATAATGTTTCTAATTTTTTTACTTTACTTACTCTAGGTTTTGGTGCGGGTTGAATATTTGCACACCCGATAAAAAATATAGGCAATAAAAATAGATAAAAATATTTTTTCATGATTGCAATTATAGTTTGCAAAAATAAATGCTTTTTAAATAGGCTTAAGTAAAATTAGAGTATAATCCATACCTTAATTTGCGAATATTGCAAAAATAAATAAAATCAGAAAAAGGGAAAGAATGAAAAGAACATTTCAACCACACAACACTCCAAAGAAGAGAACACACGGTTTTAGAACTAGAATGAAAACTAAAAATGGCAGAAAAGTTATAAGAGCTAGAAGAGCAAAAGGTAGAAAAAGATTGGCTGTATAAGAGATTTTGAGGTTATTAAGAAAACTGCAGAGTTTTCTTTTGTATATAAAAATAGTAAGAAATGGCACAGCGAGTGTGTTGTGGTCTTTTACAATTCAGGTTTGAAAAAAAAAGTTGGCTTTACTGCTAGCAAAAAAGTTGGAAACGCTGTAAAGAGAAATTTGGCTAAGAGACGACTGAGAGCTTTGTTTTATGAGCTTTGCGAAGATATGGCTAGTGGTAGCTATGTTTTTGTCGCAAAAAAACAGATAGACGAGGCGGATTATAAGGCTTTGAAAAAAAGTCTTCTCTGGTCGCTTAGCAGATTAAAGTGTATTAAAAATTGAAAAAATTTGCATTATATTTAATAGCTTTTTACCAGAAATTTTTAACACTCTTTAGCTATGGAAGTTGTAGGTATTATCCTACATGTTCACAGTACGCAAAAGAGCAGATTATGTTCAACAACTTTTTTAAAGCGATTTTTTTTTCAATATTAAGGATTTTGAGGTGCAACCAGTTGTTTCGTGGTGGTATCGATTATCCAATAGTAAAGAAAAGATTTACAAGAATTTCATATACAAAAAGATTTGAAAAGTCTTTTGTAAAAGTATCTTTTTGGCTTGTTCCGAAAGATAGATATAATTTTTATGTTGTAAAATCTTTTAAATAATCTTTTAAAGGGTTCCTTGTGTTAGATAAACTTAGTAATCAAAACAGAATCATAATAGCGTCTATACTTTCATTTATATTTTTTGCTAGTTATGATTATTTTTTTATTCCAAAACCAGCTCAAAATTTGAATGAGCAAAATAGCTCACAAATACAAAAAAATGTAAGAAGCAACTCATCTGCTCCAATAGCAAGTGAAAGCTCAAATTCTTCAGTTCCTGTAAAAATAAGTAAAACAAAAAAAGCTGCTAAAAAGATAAATGATGAAATAATCTCAACTGTAAAAGCTAAAAATTTTGAATTACAGATTGATAGATTAGGAAGAATTAGCAAGTTTTATCTAAATGAAGCAAAATATACATCAAAAGATGGTGAGAGGCTTCAGTTGGTTGATCATACTCTTGGATTTTTACCTTTGGAGATGAGATTTAGTAATGAAACTATAAATACTGAAGCATTTGCTACAAGTTATACTGCTAATGTGAAATCTGTTCAAGTGCTAGATAAACCGGTTAAAATTGTTTTAAAACAGAGTTTGCCAAATCTAGATATAAAAAAAGAGATGACAATTTACAAAGATGGTCATTATGATTTAAATGTGATTTTAAGTAAAGATAAAAAATATTTTATCACACCTGGTTTTCATCCAAACCTAGGTAAGAAAAGTTATACATTTCACGGAGCATTGCTTAAAAAAAGTGATGGCGGTATGGAAATCATAGACGATGGTGATGCCGTGCAACAAACTTTTAAAGATGTGTCTTTTGCTGGTAATGCTGATAAGTACTATGCTACTATATTTTATAATTTCAAAAACGGAATGGATGTTGTAGAGAGTCCTGAAAAAGATGATATCCCAGCACTTTATGTTGTGGGTAAACAAAATTTACACTTAAGTGGATATATTGGACCAAAAGAGTTTAAAATTCTTAAGAAAATTGATCCACGACTTACTGATGTCATAGAGTATGGATTTTTTACATTTATTTCCAAGCCACTTTTTGTGTTGCTTTCGTATATTCACTCATTTTTAGGTAACTGGGGTTGGTCTATCGTGGCATTGACTCTGCTTGTGAGATTGGTTCTTTTTCCTTTGACATATAAAGGTATGGTTTCCATGAACAAGATGAAAATCTTGGCTCCAAAGATGAAAGAATTACAAGCAAAATACAAAGGTGACAAACAAAAACTAAATGCCCATACTATGGAGCTTTATAAAAAGCATGGCGCTAACCCGATGGGCGGTTGTCTGCCTATGATATTGCAGATTCCTGTTTTTTATGGAGTATATCGAGTTTTGCAAAATACAGTTGAGCTTAAAGGCGCTCCTTGGATGCTTTGGATACATGATTTAGCTGTTATGGATCCATATTTTGTACTCCCTATCTTGATGGGTGGTTCAATGTTCTTACAACAAAGATTAGCACCAAATAATTTTACTGATAAAACACAAGAAAAAATCATGAAATTTTTACCATTGATTTTCACATTTTTCTTTGTAACTTTTCCAGCAGGTTTGACTCTATATTGGTTTATTAGTAACTTGTTCTCTATAGCGCAACAATTTTATGTAAATAAAATCTTTGCTAAAACAAAGACTTTACCTGTAGAGGTCGAAAAATGAAAAAGATAGAAGCCCAAACTTTAGAACTCGCATATATAAATGCTGCAAAAGAATTTACTTGTTCAATCACTGAACTAGATATAAGTATAATACAAAATTCTAGTTCAGGATTTTTGGGAATGTTTAGAAAGAGTGCTATCATAGAAGTAGAAAGAAAGAGCGTAAATAGAAAAAATAAAAACCAAAGAAATAGAAAAGAGAAAATCAATACATCCAGGAACACTAAGCAAGAAACAAGTGAGCAAAGAACAAAAGAGCAAAAAACAAAAAAACATGAGAATGCTAGAGAAGAGAAACCAAAAGGAAGAAAACAAAAGATAGAACAAAAAAGAGAACAAAAGCCAAATAAAACAAAACAAAAAAGAGAAGAAAAAGTAACTAAAAAAGAGCCAAAAGCATTTGTCAGAAGAGAATTTAAAAAACAAGTTCTAAAAGTAGATATAGAAAAAGCCATCGATGAGATTAGAGGGGATGTTAATAGACTTTTTAAAGAGAGTTGTTTTGAGATGGATGATATCAAAGTAGCAAAACATGATGACAATACTATACTTATCGAGTTTGGTGGTGCTGATGCGGCTTTACTTATAGGCAAAGAAGGCTATAGATATAAAGCTCTTTCATATTTCTTATATAATTGGATTAATATAAAATATGGTGCAAATATTCGCTTGGAGATAGCAGAATTTTTAAAAAATCAAGAAGAGATGATTAGCAAATATCTTGTTCCTGTGATTGAGAGAGTGACTAACAATGGCAGAGGTCAAACTAAAGTTCTTGATGGCGTTTTGATTAAAATTGCGCTTGAAAAACTAAGAATTGAATTTCCTGAGAAGTATGTTGGTATAAAATCAGCAAGATCAGGAGGAAGATTTATCGTCATAAATGACTTTAATAGGAAGACAAAATAGATACAATTGCAGCGATTGCCACGGCTCACGGTATAGGCTCTATATCTGTAGTTAGAGTTAGTGGGCCAAACTCTTTAAATATTGCTAAAAAACTTTCAAAAAATATCAAATTTAAACCAAGATTTTCCATTCTTACGCCTCTTTATGATGGATTAGATGACATTATAGATGAAGCCATTGTTATATATTTTAAAGCACCACACTCTTTTACGGCTGAAGATGTTGTAGAATTTCAGTGCCATGGTGGTTTAATTGTAGCTGATATGATACTTAATGAAGTTTTAAAAAATGGTGCAAGGCTTGCAAATCCTGGTGAATTTTCAAAAAGAGCATTTTTAAATGGCAGAATTGATTTAACCAAGGCTGAAGCTATCGCTAAACTCATAGAAACAAGAAGCGTTGATGGAGCTAAGATTTTAGCTAGACAACTTAGAGGTGAATTGCAAAATTTTGTTGAAAATATAAGAGAAGATTTGATAGAAATACTTGCATTTGTGGAGGTAAATATCGATTATGCAGAAGAAGATTTACCACAAAACTTGCTTGATCAAATTGCCATTAAATTAAAAGACATAACAATTTTGCTTAAAAATACTTATGAAAGCTCACTGAGAAGAGAGGGCTTGATAGAAGGTTTTAGGGTAGCTATCGTCGGTAAGCCAAATGTTGGAAAAAGTTCACTATTAAACTCTTTATTAAATTATGACAGAGCTATTATAAGTGAAATTGCTGGTACTACAAGAGACACAATCGAAGAAGAGGTACGAATTGGAACTCATTTGATCAAAATGGTAGATACTGCTGGCATTAGAGACTCAAGTGATGAGATAGAAAAGATAGGCATACAGCGTTCAAGAGATGCTATAAACTCAAGTGATATCGTTATAGCGATATTTGATAATTCTAGAATTAATGATGAAGAAGATGATGTTATACTTGGTATATTAGATGAATTCACAGAAGATAAA